>UQEM01000074.1 GCA_900540005.1 uncultured Ruminococcus sp. | reverse complement strand
TCGAGTCTCGTGGGCTCGGAGATGTGTATAAGAGACAGGTTCGGGATAGTAATCAACTCCTATTTTCATAACGCACCTCCTGTTTCAGTATCGTATTTTATAAGTTCGCAGTTTCCCATAAACCAGTTGGAATACTTCTCCACACTCATGTCATGAAAATACATCTCGATAACGCGGCAGACTCCTCCGTGACTTACAATAAGAACTTTTTTATCGCTGTAATCGGCTATGATATCATCTATAGCGCTGTAGACTCTGTGCGCAAACTGAAGAAGTGACTCGCCCGTTCTGCCCATTCTTACGCCAAACTCGGTTTTGTCATGCGCAAATCCCTCTACATATCGTGTCTTGGCTTCATACTCACCGTAATCCCATTCGCGGAGACGATCATCAGTAATTATTTCAAGTCCCGTTTTATCGGCAACTTCTCTCGCCGTATGCTGAGCACGCTTCATTGGTGAGGCAACAATAATGTCGATTTCGTTCATCTCAGCAACGGTATCGGCAAGTTCACGCGCCTGCACGACTCCTGTTTCATTAAGGTCAATGTCGGTTCTTCCGAGGATTATATCCTTTTTGTTGTAGTCGGTCTGTCCGTGCCGTGTAGAATAAATTATCATATCATTTCTCCGTTAAAGTGACGCGGCTTTCTCAATTTCCGCCCTTGCATTGTCGAGCATAAGCTCACTTGGCGAATCTCCGCCCATTATTCTCGCTATCTCTGCCACTCTGCCGTCAAGGTCGAGCTGTGTGACACTGGTTTCCGTGCGGCCGCCGACCACGGACTTTTCGATCATGAGGTGATTATCAGCCATTACAGCGATCTGCGAGAGGTGTGTCACGCAGATAACCTGTCTAACCTTGCCTATCTCGCGCAGTTTTATGCCGATTTTCTGAGCAGCCTTTCCGCTGACTCCCGTATCTATTTCATCAAAGATCATGGTAGGAATGCTGTCCCTGTCCGCAATAACGCTTTTGAGCGCGAGCATAATTCGCGAAAGTTCGCCTCCGGAAGCGATTTTTGCGATCGGCCGTGGTTCTTCGCCCTTGTTCGCCGAAATGAGGAACTCTACGGTATCAATACCATTAACCGTAAGCTTGCCTTTTTCATGGCGGACTGCAAGCACGACTCCTGCCATATTGAGGAATTCAAGCTCCGCGGTCACTCTCTCGGTAAATCGTGCCGAAACCTTTTCACGATATTCATAGAGAGCCTTTGCCTGCTCTGTGACTTTGTGAAGGAGCATATCCTTCTGCGCGGAAAGCTCCTCAATTTCGCCCTTTGCACTGTCAAGACGTGTTATCTCACGGCAGGATTCATCATAGAGGTTGATAAGTCCCTCGCAGTCAAGGGCATATTTGCGCTTCAGCTTGTTTATCGCCGAAAGCCGGTCGGAAAGGTACTCCAGCCGCTGACCGTCAAGTTCCACCTTATCCGCGGCGCTTTCCAACTCGGAAGCAATATCGGAAAGTTCGATTTCCGCTGCAGCAAGCCGCTCGTAAAGGGCATTCAACTCAGAGCTGTTATCGGTATACGGCGAAATTTCAGACTCTGCCGAAAGGATCATGTCACTCGCTGCGTCTTCACCCGAAATTGCCTGAACCGCATTCTTTATCGCAATGAGTGTCTTTTCCGAATTCTTTGCCAAAGCGTATTCCTTTTCGAGTTCATCGTCCTCGCCTGACGATATCTCAAGCTCCCCGATATCGTCGATGACCTCATTGAGGTATCTGCTTCTTGCTATACGTTCCTGCTCCTGCTTTTTCAACTGTCCAAGCTTTCGCGCTGTCTGTTGAAGTTCGCGGAAGGTCTGCCTGTACTCGTCAAGGAGCGTACTGTCCGCGCCGAAATCATCGAGTATCTGCAAATGGCGCGAACTGTCGAGCAGTATCTGATTGTCGTGCTGACCGTGAATATTGATGAGCATTCCGCCGATCTCCTTTAAAAGCGATGCAGAAGCTGTCCTGTGATTGATACGCGCAACGCTTCCGCCGTCTGCACTGATCTCACGGGTAAGAGTGATCTCATCATTTTCGTGCGATATCCCGAGTTCGTCAAGCTTTGCGGTTATCTCCGGAGAAAGTTCGGTAAAAAGTGCCGTGATCACAGCTTTATTGCAACCAGTACGCACTATATCCTTGGTGCAGCGCTGTCCGAGTACAGCGTTTATACCGTTTATGAGGATCGACTTGCCCGCGCCGGTTTCACCTGTAAAAATGTTCAGATTACTGCCGAGTGGAATCACCGCTTCCCTGATCACGGCGAGATTCTGTATATAGATTTCTTTCAGCATTCTAAGACTTTACCTCCTCGGAAAAAGCTCGCTTCTGAATTTTTTGGAAAGCTTTCGCGCATCAGCTTCACTTCTCACAAGAATAAATATGGTGTCGTCACCTGCGATAGTTCCCACAACTCCCTCATGATTCACCGAATCAATAGCCGCGCAGGTTCCCTGAGCCATTCCCGTGCGGCATTTCAGCACAATGGTATTCATAGCATAGTCTACCGAGAGCACAGCCTCCTCAAAAAGACTTTTTTCCGCAACGGCTGTAGGCGGCAGAGCGTACCTGTAAACTCCGTTTTCATCGCGCTGCTTTACAAGTGAAAGCTGCTGGATATCGCGCGAAAGCGTAGCCTGAGCCGTATGGATACCGCGCTCGGCAAGCAGCATCATAAGCACCTCCTGCGTGGCAACGGGCTGTTCATTTATTATTTCAAGAATAGCTTTGTGTCTTTGATTTTTCATTTTTCCGCCGCCTCACTTAATTGGTCTGCACAACTTCCTGCACAGAGATTCGTGGAAGGAGTTTCCGATAAGGTTTACAAACTTCACATTGTGCTCGCCCCTGTATATTTCTATCGAACTTCCGCGCCCGAGATCTACAAAATGCTCGCCGTCAACGTGAACTGTCATGTACTCCTCGCGCGAGGTGTTGTTGATGAGCCGCAAACGCTTTCCCGCCGAAAACATTGTTGCTCTCGAAAAAAGCGAATGCGGACACAAAAGCGTCATTTCTATGCACTCAAGGTCTGGTTCGATTATCGGGCCTCCTGCCGAAAGAGCATAGGCTGTTGAACCTGACGGCGTACTGAAAAGTACTCCGTCCGCACGGTATTTTCCTACGAGATAATCGTAAGAATGCACCTCAAAATCACAGATAGAAAAACTTGAGGAACGCGCCGAAACTTCGTTAAGAGCACTTCTTACAATATCACAGCCCTCGCCGTGATACGCTATATCAAGAGTCATGCGCTCGGATATCTCGTATTTTTCCTCAGCAAGAAGCTTCAGCTTATCGAGCTGGTCAGCCTCAAGTCCTGCCATAAAACCAAGAGTTCCCGTATTTATGCCAAGCAGCTTTGTATCAGTCCCCATGAGAAATTTCGCACATCTGAGGATCGTTCCGTCGCCGCCGATAGCAAGCACGAAATCAGCCGTATGTGCCGATATACTTATATCCTCAAAATGAACAAACGGCTTATCCGAAAAGTCATTTCTGAAAAGCTCGCTGACCGAAACCTCTATACCTGCCGATTCAAGAACATCGCAAACCTTTCTTGCACACACAAGCGCATTCGGTTTCTGAAAATTAGGATACAGTGCTGCTTTCATATCGTACTCCTTACAGTGATCTGAATGAGCTTTCAACAAGCTCTCTGAAATTATGCTGCGGCGGTTTTCCTGCGGTTTTGCAAAGTTCGCAGAGATACTCGATGTTTCCGCTGCCGCCTTTTATCGGAGAAAAAGTATACTTCATCGGAATGAAGCCGAGTTCTGCGGCAAATGAGTTTATCTCTGCAAGCACACGCTCATGAACACGCCTGTCCTTTACGATCCCGCGCTTTCCAATATCACTTCTGCCCGCTTCAAACTGGGGCTTTATGAGAACTGCTGCCGCTCCGCCCTCATTAAGAAGCTCGTACATTTTCGGCAAGACCATTTTGAGAGAGATGAACGAAACGTCAACGCTGATAAAGCCGACCGTTCCGCCAAGTTCCTGCGCTGTTACGTTGCGGATATCCGTTCCCTCCATGTTTACAACTCGGCTGTCTGCGCAAAGTGACGGTGCAAGCTGTCCGTGCCCGACATCTACGGCAAAAACTTTCTGCGCACCGCTTTTAAGCATATACTCGGTAAATCCGCCTGTTGATGCTCCAATGTCAAGGCAAGTCTTTCCTGTGAGGTCAAGTCCGAATTCGTGTACGGCTTTTTCGAGTTTCAGCGCTCCCCTGCCGACATACTGTTCCTGCTCTGAGGATTCGATCGTGTCATTCTCAGAAACGTCTGCCGAAGCCTTTTTCGCCATCCTGCCGTTGACTGTAATGCTGCCTGACGCTATCATTTCCTTTGCCCGTTCACGGCTCCTCGCAATTCCGAGGCGAACAAGCTCTGCGTCAAGCCTCGCCATTACAAATTGTCCTCCTGCGGATATATTCAGCCATTTTTTCGAAGGTGAGTCCGAGATGCTCAAGACATGAATGCACAGATGCCTGCTTTACATACGTTTCCGCAGTAACGCGGCTGTAATCGCCGCTGTACGAACACTCAACCAGCTTTTCGCCAAGCTTTTCGGAAATACCGCCCTCACCCATCGACTCCTCAAAGAACACGATCCTTTTGTAATTGCTGATCTCTGTTCCGATATCACGGCTTAGCGGATAGATCTGCGTAAGCTTCAGTATATCGCACTTTATTCCGTCAGCGCTGAGGAGACTCTGCGCCCTGTACGCTTCCTCGTAAAGCCTGCCGTAGGTCACTATCAGCGTATCGCTTTGATTCTCACGATTGAAAATATACTCCGTGCTGAGGTAGGATTGGTTAAACGTTGCGTTCTCCGAACCTCTCGGATAACGCACGGCAACAAGCCCCTTATTGGCATAAATCGCCTTTTTCATGCACATTTTCAGTTCCTCATAGCATGAGGGAGAATATATCGTGGTATTCGGTATGCTTGTCAGCATCGGAACATCGAAAAGTCCCTGATGTGTTTCACCGTCCTCTCCGACAACGCCTGCCCGATCGATCCCGAGAACCACATGGAGGTTTCCGATAGAAACATCGTGCACAAGCTGGTCGTAAGAACGCTGGAGGAATGACGAATAGACCGCGAATACAGGTATCATTCCCATTGAAGCAAGTCCGCCCGCAAACGTTACTGCGTGCTGTTCGGCAATTCCCACATCATAGAAACGCTCAGGAAAACGCCTGTAGAAATACTGCAAACCTGTGCCATACTTCATCGCGGCTGTTATCGCACAGATACGGTCGTCCTTTTCAGCAAACTCAACAAGCTCCTTGCCAAAAACCGTTGAGTAGCTGTTGTCGGCAGAAACTTCGGGATTACCCGTAGCTATGTCAAATTTTGAAATCCCGTGATATTCGCCCGGATTCTGTTCGGCAGGAATATATCCCTTACCCTTGACCGTCTTGACGTGAATAAACACAGGGCGGTGATAGGACTTGGCAACACGGATTATCTCATCAAGTTCCGATAAGTCGTGACCGTTTACAGGGCCGAGGTAGATAAAGCCCATGTCCTCGAACATTGTGCTCTTTTCAAACATACTTGACTTGACCGAATTCTTTACGTCTTTGATACCCTTTTCAATGCTGTTTCCAAAGGGTATCTTGTCAAGTCCTCTGTGTATCGCGCGCTTGGTATTGGCATACTTCTCGGTGTTTCTCAGAGAAGTAAGATAACCCGAAAGTGCCCCGACGCTCTTTGATATTGACATATCGTTATCGTTAAGGATAACGATTATATTATTTACTCCGCCTCTGCCGCAGTTGTTCATAGCCTCATAGAACATACCGCCTGTCATGGCTCCGTCCCCGATAACGGCAACGGCATAGTTGTCCCTGCCCTGAAGCTTCATTGCCTCGGCAATACCACAGGCTACGGATACGGAAGTGCTGCTGTGTCCACTTATAAAGCTGTCGTGCTCCGACTCACACGGCTTGGGAAATCCCGAAATTCCGCCCTCCTGACGAAGTGTTGAGAATCTGTCGGCGCGTCCGGTAAGTATTTTGTGGGTGTAAGCCTGATGACCAACGTCCCAGACTATTTTATCATTAGGAGAATCAAAGTTGCGGTGAAGTGCCATTGTCAGTTCGACCGAACCAAGATTTGAGGCAAGGTGTCCTCCCGTCTTTGAAACTGTAGAGATGAGTATATTTCTTATCTCATTGCAGAGATATGAACATTGATTTATAGTAAGATTTTTCAAATCCCCGGGCAGGTCGAGCTCTGATAGAGTTACGCGCTTGTCCGAATTTACATTTTCCTTCATTATATGCAAAGCGGAGAAACTCCGCGGCTCCTTTTTTAATTTTTCCTTTTCAGAAGCATTTCAGTAAGCTCCGTAAGGAACGAATCGTTCTCAAAGCTTTTCAGACGATCCATAGCTTCATTGGTTATATTATCGGCAATTTCTCTTGCTTTATCAACTCCGTAAAGCGTAACGAAAGTGGTCTTGTTCTCCTCCTCGTCGCTGCCTATAGGTTTGCCAAGTTCCTCGGCTGTGCTCGTTACATCAAGAATGTCGTCGATTATCTGGAAAGCGAGTCCGAGCTTGAATCCGTACTCCCTTGCGGCAGAAACCGCCTCCTCGTCCGCTCCTGCACAAATACAGCCCATTACGCACGAAACTGCGATCAGTTCTCCGGTCTTATGCTTGTACATATTGCGGAGATTTGCCTCGTCAACGTCACTGCGCTCCTCGTTTTCCATGTCTATCACCTGTCCGCCGATCATGCCGTTTCTGCCGACAGCTTTCGTCAGTTCGGAGAAAATTCTCACCTTAGACTGTGCGTCAAGCGCTGTATCATCGGCAATTATCTCGAAAGGAAGTACCGAAAGAGCGTCGCCCGCAAGAATAGCCATTGCCTCGCCAAAAGCCTTGTGACATGAGGGCTTTCCGCGGCGGAAGTCGTCGTTGTCCATTGCCGGAAGGTCATCGTGAATCAGCGAAAAAGTATGTATCATCTCTATCGCCGCAGCCGGAGCCGCAGCTTTTCTGAAATCTCCGCCGCAAGCCTCACAGAACGCATAAACAAGCGTAGGACGGATCCTCTTGCCGCCTGCTTCAAGAGAATAATTCATTGCGCTTATGAGATCCTTCTGCGCGGTTTCTCCGTCTGCGGGAGCATTATACTTTCTGAGGTTATCCTCTGTAAAGCGTATATACTCAGCAAATTTTTCCTTAAAGCTGCTCATTTCCGCCAACCTCCGTTATCTTTATTTTAGCCTCGTCAAGCTGTCTGCGGCACAGAGCGGTGAGTTTCAGCGATTCGCCATAAAGTTCAACTGCCTTTTCAAGCGGTATATCGCCCTTTTCAAGCTGCGCAACAACCTGTCCGAGTTTATTCATGTTTTCCTCGAATGTTAATTTTTCTTCCATAATATCACCATTTGTTGATAATTTCAGCCTCAGCTCCGCCGTTTCCAAACTGTAATCTCACACGGTCGCCTTCCGTGATCTGTTCCGACGAACTTATCAGCGAATCACCCTTATACACGAGTGAATATCCACGCGAAAGCACTTTCAGAGGACTAAGCCCCTCAAGCTTGGAAATCTGCCTTGAAAGCTCCGCTTCCTTTCGCTCAATACAGCGCTCGAATGCTGCTTTTGAGTGCTGGCTGAGCATTTCAAGCCGCTGTCCTGTAAGCGCAAGCCTGTTTTCGGGCGACTGCGCCAGTGCTCGCTTTGAAAGGTCGCCAAATCTCTGCGAGGCACGCTCCAAGGCAGACGCAGCAGCCGTCTGAGCACGCCGCTCCAGTATATCTATCTTCTCGTAAAGTGAGTCAACAGACGGAGCCGAAAGTTCAGCCGCGGCTGACGGTGTCGGAGCTCTCATATCAGCCGCCAGATCTGCTATTGTAAAGTCTGTTTCGTGTCCGACCGCAGAAATTACCGGCACTTTGCAGTTATATATCGCATACGCGATTTTCTCGGAGTTGAACGCGCTCAGATCTTCCGCCGAGCCGCCTCCTCTTCCGACTATGATAACGTCACAGCCTGCCGCCTCAGCAGTCAAAATTCCTCTGCAAACCGAATCGGCGGCAGCTTCGCCCTGAACCACAGCATTGACCGCATATACCTCGCCGATAGGGTAACGCCTTGTCAGTACATTTATAATATCTCTCACAGCCGCTCCGCTGAGAGAAGTTACTGCACCTATCTTCTTCGGCATGACAGGGAGCGGACGCTTGTGAGCCTCATCAAAGATTCCCTCTTTCGCAAGCTTTTTCTTCAACTGCTCAAGTGCAACGCTCTCTGCTCCCGCTCCTGCCGGAATGATATCATTTGCGTAAAGCTGGTAAACTCCGCCCGCTTCGTAAACTCCTACACTGCCAGAAACTATAACGGACATACCGTCCTCAGGCTCGAATTTAAGCCTTGAAGCCGCCGAGGCAAACATCACCGACTTGAGTGCGCTTGTGCTGTCCTTGAGCGTGAAGTAAACATGACCGCTCTTATAATGCCGGACATAGTTCGATATCTCGCCCTTGACCATTACGCCCTGCATATTCTTGTCGCCTTTAAGAATAAAGCCGATGTACTTATTTACTTGCGAAACTGTAATAACAGGCATCACTTTTCTCCTATATGTTTCAAATACGCGTATATTGCCGTGCCTGCCGCATTGTCGCACGAAAACTGCGGCTGTGCAAAATCTGCCTGCGGAAACCGTTCAAGAAGTCGCTCCTTTATGAGTACATCTGACATAACTCCGCCGGCAAATATTATCGGCAGACTGCCGTATTTTTCTACAGCGCACTCCGCCATTGCCTCAATTGCAGCTCCGACCGAATCAAGACAGAACTTTGCCGTGTTTTCGCGGCTTTCCCCTTTTTCGATCATCGCGCGGCACTTATTCTCGATCCCTGACAGACTGCAATTTCCGTCACGGATAACAGGCTTTATCCTGAAACTTTTATCCGATCCGACTGCAAGCTTTTCAAGTTCAGCTCCGCACGGAAATCTGAGCCCAAGCATAACGCCGACTCTGTCAACGGCTTGTCCTGCTTTAAGGTCAAGCGAAGTTGCGATCTCGGTAAGCTTTATAACTTCATTCTCGTTCGGTTCGCTGATCAGGCAATCGGTAGTTCCACCGCTCACATGAAATGCAATAAAACGCTCATTTACCAGATCAAGCCTGTCCGCTGAATAAAGTGCTGCAAGAATGTGTCCGACCTGATGTGAAGTCCGATAGACAGGGATTCGATTTATTGCCGCATATGACCGCGCAAATCCTTCCCCGCACAAAAAGCACGGCATATAAGAGCCGTCAAGATTTCTCGGTCGGGACGAAACTCCGACAGCATGGGGAAATCCAAAATCCTGCTGTAAAAAAAGCGCTTCAACTATCTCGGGAAGCTGCTTGGTGTGGTGGAAAACAGCGTCACTCTGGCGAAGTCCGCGCTCTCCTTCCTTGACAGGCAGCAGCATTTTTGACTGATATATCTTGTTTTCCACGCTATTGTAAACTGCCGCGGAGGTTGTATAATTACTGGTGTCTATTCCCAGAAACTCAGGCATTTTCGCTCTCCGACTTCTGTCTGTCCCTTGAAAAAGCTCCGAGAACGCCGTTGATAAACGATGTATCCTCCTGATAGGTGTAGGTCATCGAGAGCTTGATAGCCTCGCTGATAGCCGCATTCATGGGAGTGTTGTCATCATATATCGACTCGTAGAGCGCGATTCGCAAAATCGCAAGATTCAGCTTTGAAATTCTTGAAATTGCTCTCGAACGGCTGTATCCGGAAATAATTTCGTCAAGCTCATCTGCATGAGCTATAGTTCCCTCAACGATCTTCTTGACCTCGTCATTGACAGTTATTTCATCGATCTCATCAGCAATATCGTAAAGCTCCTGAATATCATCATCGCGCAAAAGCTGCTCAAAAACCAGCTTGAATGCGCTGTCTCTAATTTCACGTCTTGTCATTTAAACTCTCCTTATTATTTATAGCGGATACGGCTCATTCAAATACTACGCCGCTTATCGTAACATTTACTCTTGCAACAGGAACTCCGGTCATATTCTGGACATTTTCCTTTACAGCGGTCTGTACCTCCTGAGCAACGGCACACGCTTTTTCGCCGCTTTTGATGATGATCTTCATATCAATAGCTGCAACGTCGCCCATCATGCTTACCTTGATAGGGCCGTTTCTCTTGATCTTGCTTTTTTTATTAACTTCACCGCCGAGACTTGCCACGCCCTTTACATCGAGTGCGGCAAGTCTTGCAACGGTAATAATAACATCATCGGACACTTTAAGCTTGCTTGCAACAGCTTGTTTCACGTCTTTCATGTTGTACCTCCGCGAACATATATTTGAGTGAATATTTTAATTAACGGTATATCTACACTCACACATATACATTATATCATATTATCACTAATAAATCAACTGTTGCGCCGTGAATTTTCACAGTTTTTTCTCAGCGCTTATTTTACCTCAAATATTCTGATATTTTCTGCCGGAACATCTGCCTCGCCAAGAATTATTTCCTTTATTGCTGCCGCCTGAGACTTGTCAAGTCCCTCGGTCTTAACAACAATTTTTGCCGATTCTCCGTCAAGGTAAGCAACGCAGTCCTCAAAGCCCTGTGCCTTTATAAGAGATTCGATAGTTCCCTCCGACTCAATAAGCTTGGATACCTCGACCGCATCAATAGCGTTTACGACCTGTTCGTCCTCGGTAGCATCTCCGCCGCCGATTATAGACTGCAATGTCTGCACAGCCTCGTCACGGTTATTCATCTTGTCAAGTCTTGCCTGTGCAAAGTAGTCTCCGCCGGCAGGTTCGGCTTCGGCATTCACAAATTCTGTCTCGCCGTAGTTCACTGTCTCTGTGCTGTTTGAAAGCACAGCCTTGTTATCCTTTGGATTCGGGCCTGCCGCGTAGTTTATGTATACAGCCACCGCCAACATCATTGTCAGGCAAGCCATGATTATCTGCTTCTTTCCGATTATAACACTTGGTTTTTTCATAATTATTCTCCTTTATTTAAGTTTGGTAACGTAAATTTTGCTTGTCGGAAGTCCCAGCGCCGCAGCCGCTGCCTTGTATATCCGCTCCTCTACAGACGGATCTCCACAGCCTGTACAGGCAATCACAGCACCCCTTATTTCGGGCGTCTCAACTGTCTCGATAAGCGCTGACTTGTCACTTCCGCTTCCTACGATCACATATTTCTCCTCCACCTCCGTTTTGTCATCTGATCTGCTGTTTTTTCCCTCGGTGGCATAAATATACCTCTCGTTGCTGCCAACTGTAAGATACACCTTCACATCACCGGCTCCGTCCACCGACCGCAGAAAATTCTCAAGCCGCTTTTCGGTATCGCTGCAATAGCTGTCGTATGTCTCTGACGAGACCTGCGGAATTTCAGAAAGCCTTTCCTCTTTTTTATCGGGAAGAAACGATGATATCATTATCAGCAAAAGCCCTGCCATTCCGAGAACAGTCACCGCCGCCAGCATTTTTTTATCTTTTTGCATTCCTTTCAGCTTTTCAAACATTTCCATTTACAACCTCCGTTTCGCTGCCGACACTGCTGCGGACTATACTTGCAGCCGCCTCAAAAT
>UQEM01000073.1 GCA_900540005.1 uncultured Ruminococcus sp. | reverse complement strand
GCTATTCGTCGGCAGCGTCAGATGTGTATAAGAGACAGGGAATAAGCAAGATAATAATCGATGAAGAAAATTGTACGGCTAATTCTTCGTTTGTAAGTATTCGTTGGCAAGATGCAGTTGAAAGCGATTTCGGCTGGTTTGCCGTTGAAAAGAAAATCGGAGAAAATGATTTTAAGGAGGTCGGAACTACTTCTCAGATAACCGGTATGCACGTTGAAGGTCTTAAGCCTGATACAGCGTATACGTTCAGAGTAGTAGGATATGACAATCTTGGAAATATCGGCGAATATTCCGACGAAATAACGCTGACAACAACATCTGACGCCATAAAACCGGGAATAAGCGTTTTCAGACCATCTTCGTCCTCATTCAGTGATAAAATAAATATTTCAGTCACAGGTGCTGACAATATCGGAATTGACAGCTTGAAATTAAGATATTCCTATGATTCTTCGGAAGAAAAAACGTGGACTGATCTAAAGGAAATTACAGCTGAAAAGAAAAATGCTTCGGAAACTTTCACATATATATTTGATGTTTCTGAAATGCCCGAAGGAGAGGTTTATGTTGAAGCGGAAGTTACCGATACGTCCGGAAATTCCGGAGAAGTCTGCATAAATAAGTTCAGGATTGACCGTACAGCTCCCAATGCCATAACTGATCTGAATGCAGACGGAGGAAGCGGAAGCGTACATCTTACATGGACTGTTTCTGATAATGATATTAAGTCGTTTGAAATTTACAGATGCGACGGAGATAAGAGCGAGTTTTCCAAAATTGCCGACTGCTTAACGAAGGATTACTACGATAGCAATGTAACTTTCGGCACATTTTACACATATAAAATTGTTGCAGTGGACACGGCTGGAAACAAGAGCAAAGAATCAAATTGTGCGATAACGCAATCTGAAGAAGATATAGCCGCTCCCAAAGTACATGGATTCAATTATACATCGGGAACAGTTTTACCGTCCGATCCCAAAATTGAAGTCGTTGCATCGGATAACTTTAAACTCGATCATGTTGAAATCTCATACAAAAAGGCAGATGATCCGAATAATATATGGCATGATATAAAATCTCTGAAAATGGATTCCTCATATCAATCCAAGGAGTTCGATTGGAAAACGGATGGATTTGAAGAAGATAAATATATCTTGAAAGCGGTCGCATACGATGTAAGTGGATTGTCCAGCGATCCGTTTACTGCCGAATTTACATTTGACTTTACCGCGCCTAAAAAACCTGTTATCGAATTGACTCAGGGCAACTGGAAATTGAATCTGAACTGGAGCAAAAATACGGAAAAGGATTTTGATTTCTATCGTGTTTACAGAAAAGCGAATTCTGAGGAAAAGTATTCTTGTATTGGCGATACAAGAGAAAACGAGTACGTTGACAATGACGTTACTCCCGATAAAACCTATGTCTACAAAATAGCGGCATACGATAAAACAGGAAATTCAAGTGAAGGATTAAGCGCTAATATCAGACCCGGCGATGTGGATGAAATCAAGCCGCAGATATCGGTTGACGAGCAGCTTTACGGTGTTGCAGGCTACGAAATAACATTTGACGGTTCCGATTGTACAGATAATGTACGAATCACGAATTTCACGTGGGAACTCGGAAACGGCGATACAATTTACGGAATAAGAAATACATATATTTACAAGGAAGCTGGAACATATGAGGCAAAACTTACTGTAGAGGACGCTGCGGAAAACAGCAACAGTACCAAAATCAGCGTAGTAATTCACGAAAAATCAAATTATGGAAATGTTCAGGTCGAAGTTGTTGACAGCAGTGGAAAGCCGTTAAAATCAGCGTATGTATATCTGTATTCGGGTGATGACAGTAATAATAAAAGCTTCAGAACTGATTCGAACGGAATTGTAAATGCTGCGCTTCCGTTAGGAAATCAAAAAATAGCCGCATATAAAGACGGGTATCTTCCCGAAAGCGCAGACGTTTTCGTAAGCTCCACAATGGACAATGAAAAATTGAAGATTACATTGCAGAGCGGAGAGCTTGTAACGGGAATTCTTGAAGTACATCGCATGAGTCTTGCGGAAATGATCGAAGCGGGAATCGATTTTAACAATCCTGCCAACTATCACAGCTATACGTTTACAATCGAATTGACTTTTGCACAGGAACCGATCCCGACGTATATCGAGTATCATTACGTTGGAGGCGGCGGCGGATACGGCGGCGGCTTCGGAGGCGGCGGGTACGGCGGAGGCGGATTTATCGGAAGCAGTTCATCCGGCTCGGTAAAACTCAGCGACGGAAGCAATGTACAAATTAAGCCTATCATATACCAAACAGAAGAAACCGAAGAAGATATACCGATTCTTGCATATGTCAGAACAACAGAAATTATTTCATTTATGAAAGATATTTATGCTGTTGATTTGGGCGTAATTAACAATGCAAATTCACCTGAATTTGTTATTAAAAACTGTACGGCAAAACTAAATCTTCCGGACGGACTTTCGCTTGCGGCTACAACCAAAAAACAGACGTTAACGCAGAGCATGGATGATATTGCAGGAGGTCAAAAGAAAACCGTAAGTTGGGCAATTAAGGGAGATAAAAAAGGTCAATATTCTCTTGACGCTGATTTCAGTGGAACGCTTATGCCTTTCAGCGCCCCAGTAAGGGCGAATTTCACTACGGAAACGCCGTTTACGGTAGGCGCGGGAGACGGAATTAATATCTATGTTTATCCCGAATCGGCAGCGTACATCGGCAAAGATTACTATATACAGTTTGCGGTCAAAAATGAGAGTTCGGATACTTTCTATAATCTGAGAACATCATTCGGAGCATATACGAATCCCGGTTATGATCAGGATATAACTGTAATTTATCCTGATGGATCGTCTGAAAAATTTGTCGATAAGGGAGCCTGCTATCAGATATCCGAAGCAAACGAGTGCAAATCTATTCCTGTAATAACGAACGGTCAGTCAATTCGTGTAGGAATTTTCGAGCCGGGAGACGTTGTTTACGGAACGTATAAAACGACATTTTCCGCTCCCGGAAATCCTGAAGAAGTTTATTATAAGCTCATAGATTCCGTTGTTAAGGAATGGACTGATACTACTAATGTTAAGGTGCATATTTCGCCTATTCCAAGCCATGTAACAAAGTATAACGTTAAGCATGAAATCGTAGCGGATACATGGGCTGATCCTGTTGATATGACTATGGGCGGATTTATTGATAGTATAACTTCGATAGCTGTTATGGGTGAATCGGAACTTCCGTTTACTCTGAATTACAATTCCATAAATTCTGAATTTAAAGGAAATTTGGGATATGGTTGGAGTCACGATTATGAAACGTATCTTGATATTGACGGAAATTATATAAATGTTCATTGGAATCCTACGAATTACGCAACGTTTATAAGTGAAAATTCTGTTATCAGAAAAGTTGACGGAACGATCGTTAATGGTGAAATAGCAGTTGAAGAATCCGATGATACCGGTTACAAAAATTATATTCCAATAAGTACCGAAACCGATGAATTTAAGCTATACAGAGACGATGATGGCACATATACTCTCACTGCGCCAGGCGGAGCAAAAAACGTGTTCGATGAAACGGGAAAACTTATAAAGACAATTAATCCTAACGGCAAAACCGTGACATTCGAGCATTCAGAAAACAGTGTAACAATTACTGAAACTATAACGGGAACCAAATTGATTCTTAATTATAATAATTCTGGATTGATCACGTCTGTTTCGGATGAAAACGGCAGAAAAGCTGTAATTGCTTATGAAAACGAGCTTGTTTCAAGAATCACAAATGTAATGGGCGAATCTGTTTGTTACAGCTATGATGAAAATAATCGTTTGATTTCCGCTACTGTTGAAGGCGAGGAAAGACCGTATGTAATCAATAAATATGATGAATACGGCAGAGTGATCGAACAGGACGACGGCAACGAAAGCACTCCTTTGACTTATTTTTATTATGAGGGAGAAGAAGGTGGAAGTCTTACCGTAACGGCGACTGACAGAAATAACATTCATGACGCTGAAACAAATAAAAATTCGCATCAGGTAACTTTTGTTTCCGATAGCCTTGGTCACGTTACATCATATACCGATCAGAACGGAAATGTAACACGCTATTCTTACGATAAAAACGGCAATTTAACAACGGAAACAGACGCGCATGGAAACAAAACTTCATATACTTATGATGATCATAATTGGGTAACGTCCGTTAAGGATCCGTCCGGCTATGTCACAAAAATGACATATGATAAGAATGGCAATATTACAAGCGTAACAGGTCCGAACGGCGAAAAAAATACTTATACCTACAATTTGGATAATCTTCTTGAAACGATAAGCGAAAATTCAGGCGCTAAAAAGTCGTATGTATACAACGATAATGCTCAGGTCGTTTCGGAAACAATCGAGGGATTGGGTACAAAATTCTATAAGTATACAAATGGACGATTGACTTCGGTTACGGATTTTTTGGGAAATGAAATTCTCACGGAATATGACGCAAACGGTAATATTTCATCTGTTACGGATCGTGACGGAAACAAAACGGCGTACAAATACGATAATCTTAATCGGATTATCAGTGAAACAACATCTGACGGAACAATTTCGTACACCTATGACGGCAGAGGAAATAAAACGTCTGTAACCGACCGCAGAGGCGATACTGTTAATTATACATACGACGGAAATAACCTCATAACACAGCTTGAAACGGCAAAGGGGATTACAAAATTTGCTTATGACAATGAGGGCAGACTTACTTCTCAAACAGCTCCCGATGATACGATTTTGAGCAATGTGTATGATGCCGCCGGACACGTCGTCAAGAGTGTGAACGGAGAGGGTGAAATAAGCGAATACACATATGATGCAGTTGGAAATGTAAAAACAATAACTGCCGTAAATGGTGATGAAAAATGCATTCAAACCAATGAGTATTATCCAAACGGTAAGCTGAAAAAGACTACATTTGCAGACGGAACAACTCAAAGCTATGAATATGATAAATCGTGGAGAATTACAAAAATTACTGATGGTTTGGGAAATTCAACAATTACAGAATATGACTTAAACGGAAACGTTATCAGAGTGACCGATGCAGAGGGAAATAAGACTGAATACACTTATGATATTTATGGTCGAATTCTTACTGTAAAGGATGCTAACGGCAATATTACGGCGTGTGATGGATATGATGCAAATGGAAACTGTTTGCAGATAACACTCCCGTCAGGTCAGGTTATAACCTTCAGTTACAATAATGAGGGACTACCGATTCAGGTAACGACAAATCATAACGGCGAGAATGTAAGTATTTTCTATGAGTACGATGCAGCAGGCCGAGTAAATAAGTACACTGATGAAGAAGACAACGAATTTATTACGGAATATGACGAAGCCGGAAACGTCACAAAGTTGTTTGACGCTTACGGAAATGCAGTTCAGAGCAATTCATATGACGAGCTTAACAACCTTGTTTCAACAACAGATGCACTCGGAATCGAAACTCAGTATAATTATGACAGCGTAGGAAATCTTATCAAAAAAATTGAAAATCTAAATTCGGCTCGTGAGGCAGAATCAGGTTATTCATATGATAAGGCAGGACGTCTTACAAGTGTTGTTGATGCGGAAAACGGAACATCTTCATATGAGTACGATCAGGTTGGCAGAATTACAGCTCAGATCGACCCGAATGGCGGCAGAAGCGAGTACAGCTACGACAGCATGGGCAGGATCATTGAGTCTGTAACGGCTCTCGGAAGCCAAAATAAGTATGCTTATAACGCTGTTGGTTTACTCAAAGAAGCTGAAAATGCAAGAGGTCAGAAAACTTCTTACACCTATTACAAAAACGGCTGGATAAAGAGCTTTACAGATGAGATAGGTACGGTTTCCTATACCTATGACGGCAACGGAAACGTGCTTACTGTAACCGATGAGAACGGTACGATCACACGTGAATACAATGAGATGAATCTTGTGACAAAGTATACCGATTTCAGAGGAAATACGATCGATTATTCTTATGATCAGCTTGGTAATCTGGTAACTCTGACATATCCCGGCGGCAAAATCGTTCGCTACAGCTATTATAAAAACGGCAACATTGAAACTGTAACAGACTGGGACGAAAATATTACATCATACGAATATAATGGAAACGGCAGACTTACAAAGACAACTCGTCCTGACGGCAGTGTTGAAACAAGAACATATGATAAAGCAGGCAGATTAATTTCACAATCTGATGTAAATGGCGAAGTTGTTATTTGTCAGCGTGATTATGCATATGATGAGTCAGGCAACATTACAAACATTGATACAACAAACGCAATGGGCGTAACAGGCCTGAACAGCGCCGAAATGGTCTATAATGAAAACAATCAGCTTGTAAAGTACAACGATGAAACTGTTAAGTACGACGCTGACGGAAACATGATCTACGGACCGCTTAACGGCAAAATGGCGGACTTCAAGTACGACTGTAGAAACAGACTCGTTTCAGCGGGCGGAACAACTTACGCTTATGATGCGGAAAATAACCGTATCAGCAAGACCGTAGACAAAATCAAGACAGAATATGTAATTGACAGCACGGGTTCGCTAACAAGGATCCTTACAGCATCAACAGACAGCAAAACCACATATTTCGTTTACGGTATCGGACTTATTTCGCAGGAATATGACAACGAGGTTCTGTTCTATCACTTCAACAACATAGGCAGTACAGAAGCAGTGACAAGTCTCGACGGAAAAATCTAAGAAAAATTTGAATATGGACCGTACGGGGAGTTGCTTTCTGAAAATAAATGTGGTACAATATTCTTGTACAACGGTGAGTACGGTGTATCTACAGACGAAAACGGTCTGTACTATATGCGTGCGAGGTACTACAACCCCGAAATCAAACGCTTTATAAATCAGGATGTTGTTATAGGCTCTATTGTAGACAGTCCGTCGCTTAACCGATATGCTTATGTTGAGGGTAATCCCATCAGTCTTGCCGATCCGTTTGGACTTAGTCCCGGAATTGATTGGCGCGGTGCAGCACACTTTTTGCTTGGTGGATTAAGTCTGTTGACGTTAATTCCAACGCCGGTAACATACATTATCGGAGCTGCAGCATCAATAGCAAATGCAGCATTGTATGCAGAAGAAGGAAACTATTTTGCGGCAATATGCAATGCAATACCGGTATTTGGCGGAGGATTCTCACTTCTTGGTAAAGCCGGAAATGCAAGCTGCTGGTTAATGAAAACGCTTCAGTATTCAACAGCAGGTTTATCAATTGGAGTTGGTACATATGACATATATCAGATAGGAAAAGGAAACTATCAGAAATATGTTGTACGTGGTGAAGATTTCAGCCTGGGTGATATGTTCTCCGATTTGTTCAGAGGAGCTATGGATGTAGTATCAATTGCAGGCGGAGCAAAGCTGGCTTCTGAAAAAATTTCATATTGCTTCGTTGCAGGAACTCTTGTAACTACCGAGGACGGGCAGAAACCGATTGAAGAGATTCAGATCGGCGATAAGGTTCTTTCCGAAAATCCTGAAACAGGCGAGATAGCATACAAGACAGTTGAAGAAACCTATATCAACGAAACCGACGAGCTGATTCATGTTCATGTCAATGGAGAAACAATTTCTGCTACACCAAATCACCCGTTTTATGTTGATAAATTGGGCTGGACGCTTGCAAAAAATCTTAGAGCAGGAGATGTACTTGTTCTTTCTAATGGTGAGTATGTAGTCATCGAATGGATTCAGCATGAAATTCTTGAATCACCTATTAAAGTTTATAACTTTGAGGTTGAGGATTTCCATACTTACTTTGTTGGAGAATCTTCTGTTTTAGTGCATAATGATTGTACAGAAGAAGCAAGACGTAATAAACTTTCTCCAGCTTTAGAAGATAGTCCATATCATCCTGATGAAGTAGAAAAAAGAATAGCAACATCACGTGAATATTATAAAAATTTTGTTGATACTTCTACTTCTGGAAGAATGACTACCAGTCAAGCAACAGAAGCTGCTAAAAAATTAGGCTATGAAAAAACGAATTCGATTTCTCATGGTCAAGCCATTTATTATAATCCAAAAAACAAAAAATATATTACTCCAGATGTTGATTCGCATAATGGTGGAGTATGGAAAATGGCTAAAAGTATTGAAGAATTAAGTAGCAGAGGAACAAGAATGGGGACATATGATGAATTTTTGAATAGGATAGGGGATTGATTATGCAATATCGAATTTCAAAACATCATCCATTATTTTCGAAATACGTTGATGAGTGGGCTGCTTTAACGGATGTTGGAGATGAGCGGTATAATTTAACAGTTGAAGAATATTTAAATTATGAAAATCTTTACATACAAACTGTGGTAGATTTGCTTATGTTGGATAAATGTGAGCAATTGAGAATCAGTAATTTTGAAAAAACAATAAAATGGGATAGTATACTTTCAGAGCGTTACAATTTAGATAAATCAGTGTTTGAATTGTATAAGAAAGACTATCAGGGAAAAGTATATAAAGAACTATATAGCGGAAAGTGCTTTTTCAATTGTTCGGATTTTTCAACTCTTTTAAAAATTTTGTTAAGAGAGGAAGCGTGGTTTGTAATATCTGTTGATGATTATAAAATCGATGTTGGATATGATTATTATATTCATATAGATACCCCAAGAAATTTAATGAAAAAAATCAATTTACTTCCTGATGGAGTATATCTTGAGAAACTTTAAAATATGAATTGATTAATGAAAACGATGGATAAGCTTGTACGCTTGCAAAAAATCTTAGAGCAAGCGATGTACTTCTACTTTCCAACGGTGAACTTGTAGTCATTGAATGGATTTAGCATGAAATTCTCGAATCACCTATTAAAGTTTATAACTTTGAAGTTGAGGATTTCCATACTTATTTTGTGGGTGAATCTTCTGTGCTGGTGCATAATGAGTGTGGACCTGATGGAAGTAAAAATGATAAAACACTTATTACTGGTGAGGAGTGGTATAGATATTTTCAAGAAAAATATGGTGTAGAAAACGTTTCATGGGATGTGCATTCTTTCGATGATATTTTAAATCACCCTGCAAGTTTAAGAAATTATAGTGCTGATGAAATTTCTAATACTTTAGGTAATGGATGGATTAGAGATACATATGGCAGTAATGGAAGTGGATGGAAATTTATCCAAGAGGCTCATCCAGATAATATGGTTTTCTATCATGGTGGCGGTGGCGAACATATTGGTGCATACTATGGAGTAAGCAGAGGCGGTAAACACGGTGGACGTATTAAAATCGTTGATATAAATACGTATTTGCCTACTAAAGATGACCCCGCTTTGATTATTTATAATACTGATTGGTGATATGAGATGGATAAAACTTATTTCTTGGTGGAAAAGAGATACTGTGAATTTAAGGGTACTTTAAACCATTGTGGAGTATATTTATTGAAACTGAGCGATCGAATGATAGAGTATCATATTTTTGAAGAATTTGACATATGTGTTAGAACGTACCTTTATGATGATATGCTTGGATTATTTCTAGATAATGGATTGATTGATAGAGAAATACTAACTAAATGCTCTCATTTAAGACTAGCATTTATAGATATTTCAGAGAATCATAGAGAATTATGGAATATCTACTCTGTTAGGAAGAGTCAGGAATGGTTAAGGATATTATGTCTTTCGGATGAAATAAAAGGATTATTATATTACTAAAAATACATCAAAACCAAATTACCCGTTTTATGTTGATAAATTGGGCTGGACGCTTGCAAAAAATCTTAGAGCAGGAGATGTACTTGTTCTTTCTAATGGTGAGTATGTAGTCATCGAATGGATTCAGCATGAAATTCTTGAATCACCTATTAAAGTTTATAACTTTGAGGTTGAGGATTTCCATACTTACTTTGTTGGAGAATCTTCTGTTTTAGTGCATAATGATTGTACAGAAGAAGCAAGACGTAATAAACTTTCTCCAGCTTTAGAAGATAGTCCATATCATCCTGATGAAGTAGAAAAAAGAATAGCAACATCACGTGAATATTATAAAAATTTTGTTGATACTTCTACTTCTGGAAGAATGACTACCAGTCAAGCAACAGAAGCTGCTAAAAAATTAGGCTATGAAAAAACGAATTCGATTTCTCATGGTCAAGCCATTTATTATAATCCAAAAAACAAAAAATATATTACTCCAGATGTTGATTCGCATAATGGTGGAGTATGGAAAATGGCTAAAAGTATTGAAGAATTAAGTAGCAGAGGAACAAGAATGGGGACATATGATGAATTTTTGAATAGGATAGGGGATTGATTATGCAATATCGAATTTCAAAACATCATCCATTATTTTCGAAATACGTTGATGAGTGGGCTGCTTTAACGGATGTTGGAGATGAGCGGTATAATTTAACAGTTGAAGAATATTTAAATTATGAAAATCTTTACATACAAACTGTGGTAGATTTGCTTATGTTGGATAAATGTGAGCAATTGAGAATCAGTAATTTTGAAAAAACAATAAAATGGGATAGTATACTTTCAGAGCGTTACAATTTAGATAAATCAGTGTTTGAATTGTATAAGAAAGACTATCAGGGAAAAGTATATAAAGAACTATATAGCGGAAAGTGCTTTTTCAATTGTTCGGATTTTTCAACTCTTTTAAAAATTTTGTTAAGAGAGGAAGCGTGGTTTGTAATATCTGTTGATGATTATAAAATCGATGTTGGATATGATTATTATATTCATATAGATACCCCAAGAAATTTAATGAAAAAAATCAATTTACTTCCTGATGGAGTATATCTTGAGAAACTTTAAAATATGAATTGATTAATGAAAACGATGGATAAGCTTGTACGCTTGCAAAAAATCTTAGAGCAAGCGATGTACTTCTACTTTCCAACGGTGAACTTGTAGTCATTGAATGGATTTAGCATGAAATTCTCGAATCACCTATTAAAGTTTATAACTTTGAAGTTGAGGATTTCCATACTTACTTTGTTGGTGAGTGTAGCGTGCTAGTGCATAATATGTGTCAAACAAGTACGGATACACCCAAACCTGGTGATGCAGATTATGCCGGTTCGATACCAAGCGGTGGTTGGAGGCTAACACCAAATGGAGTCGGTTGAGAATGTTGAATTTCTTGAAAAATACTTTTTTGATGTGTTCAAATCATTTACTGAAATAGAGTATTATTATGATTATTGGGGAGGTACTCGAAGAAAAGCTCGAAAAATAGACAAGTATGGAGAGCCCCAGAAAATTCAACAAATAAATAAGAAAAGATATGAACAGTTATTGAAAATACCGATTTTAATGAAAGCGTTGATTTAACTTCAAAAGGAATATATTGTTTTGATGCCTGTCCACGCGATCCGAATGGACCCCTTATAAATTCATATCGTATAGTTGCCGAACCTAAAGTACCGATGCTTTTGTCTGATTTGAAAGATGATAATGTGAAAAAGATTTTGAACAATCAAAGATTAAATGTTGATGTTTCGACACAAAATATAATTTCAATATAACATTTTAATTGGATTTTTTTGTATCGAAATAAAGGTTTTATGTGTTTTTGTCATTTACTCCGTTCTGCATTAAGTGGAACGGAGATTTTTTATCAAAATTAATATAATCTAA
>UQEM01000072.1 GCA_900540005.1 uncultured Ruminococcus sp. | reverse complement strand
TCTACACAAGGCTATTCGTCGGCAGCGTCAGATGTGTATAAGAGACAGAATATATGCTTGAACGTATCAATTCTTTCGTATGGGGAAACGGACTTGTGTTACTGCTGCTTTTTACGGGTATCCTCTACACGCTGAAGCTGCGTTTTATTCAATTCAGAGCGATACCGTTTGTACTGCGTTCTGCTTTTTCTGAGAATAAAAACTCTAACCGCGGACTCAGTCAATGGAAAACTGTTTGTATGTCGCTCGGGACTGCCATGGGTACGGGAAATATTACCGGAGTCGCCGCAGCTCTTGCAATAGGAGGAGCAGGTTCTATTTTCTGGATGTGGGTCTCGGCTTTTCTCGGTATGGCTCTTGTTTATTCCGAAAACTCACTGTCAGTCAAGTACAGTACCGCTGACTGCAAAGGCCCAATGGCATATATATCCAAGGGACTCGGCAGTCCGGTGCTCGCTGTATGCTTTGCGGTTTTCTGTGTACTTGCTTCCCTTGGAATGGGCAGTATGGTTCAGGTAAGCGCAGTTGCTCAGAGTATTCGGCAATACATAAATGTAAATCCATATATTTTGGCAGTTATTGTATTCGCGGCTGTTTTCGCTGTAGTCAGCGGCGGGGCTGATCGGATAGGCACGGTGGCTCAATATCTGTTGCCGGCAGCGTCTGTCGCATATGCGGTCGCTTGCATATGGATAATATCAACTCATATAGACAGTGTTCCGGCTGCGTTTATGAAGATCTTCAGTGGTGCATTCGGAGTAAGGCAGGCTGTCGGCGGAATATCGGGAGCATTAATATCAAAATCCTTGTCAGTTGGAATACGAAGGGGTATCTTCTCGAATGAAGCAGGTCTCGGAAGCTCTCCCTTTCTTCATAGTTCCGCCGAGAGCGACTGTGAAAGGCTACAGGGAATGTGGGCGATGTTTGAGGTTTTCTTTGATACAATGGTATGCTGTACACTAAGTGCGGTAACATTTATTTGTGCATCTTCTGAGTTTTCGGTTTCCGAGACCTTTTCCACACTTCCGTTAGGAATCGGAAAGCCGTTTATTGCGGCTGAGCTTACTGTATTTGCATTCTGTACGATAATCGGCTGGTATTACTGCGGTGAAAGCGCTTTCAGCTACATTCTGCCGAATACGGGAACTATGATATTTTGCCTGATCTACGCTTTTTCTGCATCTCTTGGAGCAGTTTGCAGGGCAGAGGCGGTATGGACTCTTTCCGATATCTTTAACGGACTCATGGCTTTTCCAAATCTCGCCGCATTGCTGCTTCTGATAAAAAAGGTCAAACGGGAATAATTTTCTTTTTTCTGCCAATAAATATATCTGACAATATTAATTCAGAGAGGATATGCTCTGACGTATCAAGGAGAATATTTATGAGTTATCTGGGCGAAAACAGACATTTTTCATTTCGGGACGGCTGCTGCGAATCTCTTTCGGGAACAGTATCCAATTCGTCGGACGCTGCTGAATTCGGGCGAACTATCGCAGGACACTTCAAGCGATTTGCGGCAGGCTGTGAAAATTTCAATCACACACATATTCTTTACGCGATTTCGAGCGGAATCGCCGAATGCGGAAAAGATGTATTCATGTACGAAAATACAGAACTGCCGTCATTCAAATTTGGCTACCCGCTGCTTTCGGCAGACTGCGGCATATACATCAGCGGCAACGGCAGCATAAGGATATCCCTTTTTGACGAAAGCAGATTTCCATTGTGTGACAGAACTCTTACTGCACTAATGGACGATTCGGCAGGTGAACCTGCTGAAAAATTCGGCAAAATATCTTCTGTTTCCTCGTTTAGAAACCTTTATGTAAACAATATTGCAGATGCGCTTGAACTGCACGGTGAACTCATTAGAGCAGGGATAAGCTGCGGAAATCCGAATGTTCGCTCTCTTTGGCAAAATTTCTTTACAGGAGAAGATGATAACCTTGTTTTTCAGATATCGGACGACGGCGAGCGCGTTAATGCATATTGCACAGAAGCAGGATTTATCTCGCATGAAAAACTCACACTTGCTTATGCTGTAAAAATCGCACAAAGCGGAAGAACAGCTTTTCTTCCCGATGATTTTCACTATGCCGCAGACTACCTGAATGATGACAGCAATAAGCTAATTGAGAGATTCTCAGCCGAAAACAAGATTCCGCAGGAGGTTATAGAGCAGCGGTTTCTTTTTGATCCGCTCTTTATGTGTGCTCATCTTGCCAAAAACAAAAAGCTGTTTATGCAGCTGATAAAAGAACTTCCGCAGTTTGCCAGCGCTAAACGCGAAGTAGCGTTCAGTTTTACGGATACTGATGTTCCTACGGACAGGCAGATAACTGAAAACGGCGGCAGGATCAAGCTTACGCGCAGCGGCAAAAACCGAGTCACCCTCACCGCACAGTCATTTTCATCAGAAACGGCTGCCGAATTGTGTGCGGTCTGGTCGGAAAAGCTCCGCAGAATAAACAAATGCAGAGAAATTACAGAATAATTATACTGTATTCCCATAAATTTCTATAAACTATGCCAAATGATTTCCTCTTTTCTTTTTTTCTATTGACATGGAATGGAAGTTTTTGTATAATAGTATTGTGTATTATTATGCTCTTTATGACTTTTTTGGCTTTACAGCCATTAAGATATATTGCTGATAGTTCAGGAAGCTGTTACCTCAATCATACGGCTTCCTGCATATACTTTCAGCTCCACAAACTCAAAAACCTGTTCAAACAGTCAGCGTAATTCATCTTTTGCTATGCGGACAGGTCATAAAGGAGAACCGTTATTCTCCGAAAAGCTACTGTTATTCAGGCATATTGCAGCTATATCCGCTTATTTTATTTTTGTGTTTACATAAAGCAACGTCGATACTCAAAGCTGCACACTACTACATATATGCCTGCTGTCATGTACGGCGATACCGTTTACCGCTGTACTGCAAAATGAAAGAGAGGTCAAATAGTGAACGAAAAGGAAAAAACTAAAAGAACAAGACAGAGCGCTGCGGCTGATTCTGTCAAAAACGATGCGCCAAAGAAGTCTGCCGGAAAGAGACCATATACCCGCAGAAGCAGCGCTCCAAAAAAGAGCACATCTGCCGCAAATACAACGGCTGAAACAACTGCTGCCGCTGCTATAAGGTCCACAGCTCCGGCAAAAAGACGTTCTACAAAAGCTGCTAAAGAGGTAAGGAAAACTCCCGTAAGGATCATTCCGCTCGGCGGTCTGCATGAAATAGGCAAGAATATGACTGTATTCGAGTGCTCAAACGATATGTTTATTCTCGACTGCGGTCTTGCGTTTCCGGATGCGGATATGCCCGGAGTTGACATCGTTATCCCCGATTTTACTTACGTTGAGCGCAACAGAGACAAGATACGCGGTGTTGTGATAACTCACGGACACGAGGATCATATAGGCGGTCTCGCTTACCTTCTCAAGAAAATCAATGTTCCTGTTTATGCTACAAAGCTTACTATAGGTCTCATTGAGGGAAAACTCAAAGAGCAGGGACTTTACGGAAAGGTAAAGCTCAATGTTGTTGAGCCGAAAAAGACCATAAAAATGGGCTGTATGGCGGTCGAATTCATCAAAGTAAATCACTCCATTCCCGACGCTGTGGGCATGGCTATCCATACTCCTGCCGGTATTATCGTACACACTGGTGATTTCAAGGTCGATTACTCCCCTATTGACGGAAAAATTATTGACCTTGCACGTTTCGGTGAACTCGGAAGCCGCGGAGTTCTCGCTCTTATGGCTGATTCAACAAATGCAGAGAGACCGGGTTATACACATTCCGAAAGAACAGTCGGTGAATCTTTCGACAAGCTCTTCCAGAAGGGTGAGGGAAAGCGTATCATAATCGCTACATTCTCCTCCAACATTCACCGTGTTCAGCAGATAATCAACTGCGCTGTAAGATATGGACGAAAAGTTGCTATATTCGGCAGAAGCATGATAAACGTAATCAATACTGCAATTGAACTCGGATATCTTGACGTTCCCTCGGGAATCATAATCGACATTGAAACTATGAACCGCTATGAGAGTGAACGTATAGTTCTCATTACTACAGGAAGTCAGGGCGAACCTATGTCAGCTCTCACAAGAATGGCTATGAACGACCACAAAAAGGTCAACATAACGCCTATGGACTTCATCATAATCTCGGCTACCCCTATTCCCGGCAACGAAAAATACGTTACCCGTGTTGTGAACGAACTCATGAAATCGGGCGCAGAAGTAGTATACGAAGCTATGTACGAGGTCCACGTTTCGGGTCATGCTTGTCAGGAGGAACTTAAACTTATGCTCGCGCTCACCAAGCCGAAATTCTTCATTCCCGTGCATGGCGAGTACAAGCACCTTAAAAAGCACGCAGGACTTGCTCTCCAGATGGGTATTCCGAAGGAAAATATCATCATTGGTGAAATAGGCAATGTTATCGAAACAGACGGCACTAAGATGAGCATTACCTCTCAGGTTCCGGCTGGCAGAGTTCTCGTTGACGGTCTCGGAGTCGGTGACGTTGGTTCGATCGTTCTCAGAGACAGAAAACATCTTGCTCAGGACGGTCTTATCATAATTGTTATCGGTATAGAGAGAAGCTCCAACATAGTTGTGGCCGGACCTGATATCATTTCGCGAGGATTCGTATATGTAAGAGAGTCCGAGGAGCTTATGGTCGAGGCAAGACAGCTTCTTACCGATACGCTCAACAACTGCTCGGCTGCTGAACTGAGAGAGTGGAACACCCTCAAGGGAAAACTTCGCGATTCTCTGTCAGATTATATTTATCAGAAAACCAAGCGCAGTCCTATGATCCTTCCCATTATTATGGAGACCTGATAGTTTCCGAAAGGAGCTGTAGAAGTGAAAAATAAATTTCCGTTCGTTTTTCTTTCGCTTAACCTGTTGCTGCTTATAAATATAACGGCTGTTCTGCTTCTGAATTACAACGGCTTTGAAAAATCTGAGTTTCTGCTTATTCCCGCCGCAGCTATTGTTCTTATATGCTCGGTTTATTCTGTAGTTTACTCTCGCAATTCTCTGCGGAGGATTTCAAGAATGAACCGAAACCTTGAAAGTGCCGCAGCGGAATATATGAATTCCCTGCCTGCACCGGTTGCCGTAATCGATGAATCACGGCAGTTTGTGTGGTACAATCAGATATTTGAAGAAAAAATAAGTCTCGGTCAGGACGTTTACGGTCACGATTTTGAGACGTTTGTTAACATGGACCTGTCTCCGCTCCCAAACGGCGGAACTTCGATTTGTGCGGTAAACGGCTGCATTTACAGCGTTACTGCTGAAAAATTCGAGAAAAATGAGGCTGATTTCCTCGTTCTGTATTTTCATGATGAGACAAATTACTTCAACCTCAAAAAACATTCTGACGAGCAGCAGCAGAATGTTGTCATTATCACTATCGATAATTATGACGATATAATGCAGAATGCTAAGGAAAGTGAAAAGGCTCAGACATCTGTCGAAACTGAAAAACTCATCGAAAATTTCATGAACGGTACAAACGGTTTCATAAAAAAGACATCGTCAAATACTTTCTATGCAATAATCGAAAACCGCTATCTTGAACACATAATTTCCGAAAAATTCAAAATACTTGATTCAGCAAGAAATATCAAGATATCGGGAAAATATCCCCTCACCTTTTCAATAGGTGTGGGACAGAATGCCGATTCACTTGCAGAAAGCGAAACGATCGCGAGACAGTGCCTTGATATGGCTTTGGGACGCGGCGGCGATCAGGCTGTTCTTAAAACCGAAAACGGCTATCGTTTCTTCGGCGGAGTCTCTAAAGGCGTTGAGAAGCGTTCACGCGCCAAGACAAGAATTATCGCCAACGCTTTGCAGGATCTGATTGAAAATTCGGGAAAAGTGTTCATTATGGGACACCGATTCGGAGACCTCGATTCTGTTGGAGCTGCCTGCGGTCTTGCCGGTGCTCTAAATCTTCTTCACAAGGAGGTTTTCATCGCCGTAGACCGTACAAAAAATCTCGCGCTGAACCTCATAGAATATGTTGACGAACAGACTAAGCACAGCCTCTTTATTACTCCGGGCGAGGCAGAAAGTCTGATAACTTCGGACGATTTGCTTATTATTGTTGATACTCACAATAAATTATACGTTGAAAGCCGCGCTCTCTACGAAAAATCTAAGTCAACTGTAGTTATCGATCATCACCGAAAAACAGTTAACTTTATTGACGATGCGGTGATTTTCCACCATGAACCCTATGCCTCCTCGGCATCTGAAATGGTTACGGAGATAATCCAGTACTTCAAGTTTGAGAACGATGAGAAAATCGATAGCTGCTACGCTGATGCACTTCTGTCAGGCATAATGCTTGATACAAAGAACTTTGTTATGCGAACCGGTGTGCGTACTTTCGAAGCCGCAGCTTACCTCAAGAAAATCGGTGCGGACACAGTTGCGGTAAAGCTGCTGTTCTCCAATTCAATTGACGCATACAGGCGCAAGGCTCAGATAGTTGCTTCTGCACGGGTTCACGGTGAATGTGCCATAGCTGTTGCAGATTTTAAGTCTGACGATATCAGAGTAGTTGCTCCGCAGGCTGCGGACGAGCTTCTCGGAATAAGCGGTGTTGGTGCATCTTTCGTTATTTACAAAACGGGCAGTACCGTTAATATCTCGGGACGCTCTCTTGGTGCTATAAATGTTCAGGTAATCATGGAACAGCTCGGCGGCGGCGGTCACCAGACAATGGCTGCGACTCAAATAGAAAATACCAATGTTCAGGACGCTGTAAAGGCTCTTACTGCGGTAATTGACGATTATAAAAAATAAATTTCTAACTACATACAGGAAAGGTTGGTAAAATCATGAAAGTAATTTTTCTTCAGGACGTAAAAGGCTCCGGTAAAAAGGGCGAAGTTAAAACTGTCGCTGACGGATATGCAAGAAATATGCTCCTGCCCAAGGGCTACGCTGTTGAGGCAACTGCAAAGAATATGAACCTTCTTGAAGGTCAGAAGGCTTCTGCACAGCACAAAATAGACCTTGAAATTGCTGCCGCTAAAGAAGCTGCTGCTAAGGTAAAGGGCAAAAAAATAAAGATCTCCGCAAAAGCTGGCTCAAACGGCAAGCTTTTCGGCTCTGTTACAGCAGGCAATGTTGCTGTCGCACTCAATGAGCAGTTCGGAGTCAAGGTCGATAAGAAAAAGATAGCACTCAGCACGGATATCAAAAATTTCGGCTCTTATACCGCGGTTATAAAGTTCTATAACAGTATCACTGAGACGATAGATATCGATGTTGACGAGGCTTAATAGAAAAAATGGACGAAAACAATTTTGCTGTCTCCGCCCGAGAGCTGCCACACAGTATCGAGGCGGAGCAGTCCGTTATAGGTGCAGTTATCGCTGATCCGTCAATTCTTCCGGAAGTCGTGAACCTTATTAAGCCAGAGTATTTTTACAGCGAAAACCACAAGGCTATCTTCTCTATTATTGTGAGAATGTTCTCGACAGGTACTCCTGTGGATATAGTTACTGTTCTTGATGAGGCTGAAAAGCTACACATATTCGAGACTCAGGCTGAGGGCAGACGATATCTTGCGGAAATTGGAAATACTCTCCCCTCTACGTCAAATATAGAAAGCTACTGCCGCATTGTTTCCGATAAATATTTCATAAGGAGTCTCGGTTACACGGCAAGAGCCATTCTTGATGACATACAGTCAGGTGAGCACGATGCGCAGTTGCTTCTCGATTCCGCTGAACAGAAAATCTATGATATCAGACAGGGCAAGGACGTCCGCGGACTTACTCCTATCTCAGAAGCAATCGCCGAGGCGTATGACAGGCTTGGTAAAATTTCAGGTCCCGACAAGGAAAAGTACATCGGTGCAAGAACCGGTTTCACGCTCCTTGACAGCATAACTTCGGGCCTTAATAAGTCTGATCTGATCATTATTGCGGCTCGACCGGGTATGGGTAAAACTTCATTTGCAATGAACATCGCAGTAAACGTCGCGCGGCGTTCTGACAAGGAAGTAGTTACATTCAACCTCGAAATGTCAAAGGAACAGCTTGCAACGAGAATTCTTTCTACTGAGGCGCTAGTTGACTCCAATACTCTGCGAAACGGCAGAATTTCGGGCGATGACTGGGTAAAACTTGCAACGAGTGCAGGTTATCTGAGCACTCTGCCGCTGTTCATTGACGACACCGCAAGCATGACTGTACAGCAAATGAAGGCGAAGCTCAGACGTACAAAAAATCTCGGACTGGTTATTATCGACTATCTTCAGCTCATGGAATCAGCTACGACACGCTCTGATAACCGAGTTCTTGTTATTTCTGAAATCACGCGTCAGCTTAAAGTTATGGCAAAAGAGCTGAACGTTCCTGTTATACTTCTTTCACAGCTTTCGCGAGCTGTTGAAAGCCGTACTGACAAACGCCCTATGCTTTCAGACCTGCGTGAATCGGGTTCTATCGAGCAGGACGCCGATATTGTTCTTTTCCTCTATAGAGAGGCATATTACAATAAGGAAAGCCAAAGGCAAAACATCTCTGAGTGTATCGTTGCTAAAAACCGTCATGGTGAGACCGGCAGCGTTGAACTTATCTGGGACGGTCAGTACACACGTTTCTCAAATCCCGATTACAATACTCCCCCTGAGAACTGATGACGATGATAGAAAAAGTTTACAATTTTATCAGAGAAAATGATATGCTTCAAGACGGAGATACGGTGGTTTGCGGACTTTCTGGCGGCGCTGACAGCGTTTGTCTGCTGCTTTCGCTGCTAAAAAATGCCGAAAGGCTGAATATCTCGGTTGAGGCTCTGCATATAAATCATTGTCTGAGGGGTATCGAAAGCGACCGTGATGAGCAGTTCTGTCATGACCTGTGCAGTCGGCTCGGAGTTCCGTTCAGTGCTGTTTCGTGTGATGTAAAAGCTTTTGCGGAGCAGAATTCACTCTCCACCGAGGAAGCTGCACGGAAACTGAGATATGAACAGTTCCACCTCTTTTCAAAAGGAAAGAAACTTGCAACTGCTCATAACGCAAATGACAATCTTGAAACGGTCATTCTAAATCTTTCACGAGGAACTGCGCTGAAAGGTCTTACAGGGATCCCTGTTGTAAGAGGTAATATTATCCGTCCTCTGCTTGTATGCACAAGAGATGAAATTGAACGATATCTCGTGTCTGTCGGTCAGGATTGGATCACGGATTCGACAAACTTATCCGATGATTACACTCGGAACAAGATCCGTCACAAGATCCTCCCGTTAATGCAGGAGATAAACACCTCTGTTATCGAAACCTCCGTGCGTTCGATCTCGGCAGTACGCTCGGAAGAAAATTTCATTGAATCACAGGTTGATGAGGCTCTGTCTGCTTGCAGAAGTGGAGACAAATTTGTCGGTCTTAGTAATTACAATGGAGTGATACGCAAAAGGTGTCTTGCGAGACTTCTTTCCGATAATGCGCTCCCATACTCCTATAAACGCCTTGAGCAGGCTGACGGCATTCTGCTCAGCGGCGGTAAGCTCAATATCTCAAACAACCGCTACCTCGTTTCAGATGGAAACAGTATAGAACTTGTTTTTATCTCCGAGAAGAAACACGAAACTCTAAAGAGTGATTTGAAAATCGGCGACAATTCAATTTTTCCGGACAAAACTCTTGTCAGCGAATTAATTGAATGTGATGATTTACCGAAAAACGACTGTATTAACAAAAAATTAACATTTTACTTGTTAGATTATGATAAAATAATAGGAAGAGCTGTCGTGAGAAGCCGCGTTTTCGGCGATAAGATCATGCTTAAAGGCAGGAACTTCAACTCATCTGTCAAAAAGCTTATAAATGAAAAAATTCCGTCGGCTCAGAGAGATACTCTTCACTTCATTGAGGACGAAGAGGGCACAATTTTTGCAGAAGATCTCGGAATCGCTCAAAGGGTTGCTCCCGATGAGATGACGAAAAGGTTTCTGCGAATCCATATCAAAACAAATTAATTCAGAACGGAGTGAATAATTTGACGCCAAGAAAAAACAGAGGAATTCTCACCTATCTGCTGATAATAGTGTTGGCAATTTCCTGCATTTACTTTGTAAGCACAAAGCTTTCAAGCAACAATAACAAGACGGAATACACAACAATCATAAGCTATTTTGACAATTATGAGGTTTCTTATTACGAACTTGACCTCGGCACAGGCGAACTTGTATATCAGCTTCGCGGAGATGAAACACAAAAGAGATATAGTGTCCCGAATGTGGAAATCTTCCTTGCTGATACTAAGAATTACCGAAAGAACTACAATGCCAAGCACCCCGATGAGCCACTCGAACAGGATTATATCAAGGTCACTGACAGGTCGTGGCTTTACTCACTGATTCCAGTTGTTCTTACCGTTCTTCTCGGAATAGGTATCCTCTACTTCATGATGAAGCAGAGCGGCGGAGGCGGTAAGTACACTTCCTTCGGCAAGGCTAACCTCAAAAGCAGTGCAAGTGCAAGAAAAGCCACATTTAAAGATGTCGCAGGTGCTGACGAGGAAAAACAGGAACTTGAAGAAATCGTGGATTTCCTCAAAAAGCCAAACAAGTATAAGGAGATAGGTGCTAAAGTTCCGAAGGGTGTGCTCCTTCTCGGCCCTCCCGGTACAGGTAAGACTCTCCTTGCGAGAGCTGTTGCAGGTGAAGCTGGCTGCCCGTTTTTCCCCATTTCTGGTTCTGACTTTGTTGAGATGTTCGTCGGTGTAGGTGCTTCGCGCGTAAGAGATCTCTTTGAACAAGCCAAGAAACACGCTCCTTCAATCATCTTCATTGATGAGATCGATGCTGTGGGACGGCACAGAGGTGCAGGTCTTGGCGGAGGACATGACGAAAGAGAGCAGACTCTCAATCAGCTTCTCGTTGAAATGGACGGATTCACGGGTAATGAAAGCGTTATTGTAATCGCTGCTACAAACAGACGTGATATTCTTGATCCGGCACTTCTCAGACCGGGACGTTTCGACAGACAGATCGTTGTGGGCTATCCTGATGTAAAAGGACGTGAGGAGATCCTCAAGGTTCACGCAAAGAATAAGCCGCTTGCTCCTGATGTTGACCTCAAGGTGATAGCGCAGACTACTCAGGGATTTACAGGCGCAGGTCTCGAAAATCTTCTCAACGAAGCTGCTCTTCTTGCAGCAAGGGCCGAGCGTATGTCGATTACCGAAGCCGACATTGAAGAAGCTACCATGAAAGTAATTGCAGGTCCTGAAAAGAAGTCGCGAATCGTTTCAGAACACGATAAAAAGGTTACCGCATATCATGAAGCGGGTCATGCAGTTGCTGCATATAACCTCAAAACTCAGGATAAAGTTCATCAGGTCACGATCATTCAAAGAGGTATGGCAGCAGGTCTTACTGTTACAAGACCTGACACCAACGACCTGCACGTTTCAAGAAATCAGATGCGTGAAAGCATTATAATGCTTCTTGGCGGACGTGTTGCGGAGGAACTCTTTATTGACGATATCTGCACAGGCGCGTCAAATGATATCGAACGTGCTACAAACACAGCAAGAAACATGGTGACTAAGTACGGTTTCTCAAAGAAGCTCGGAACAGTGGTTTATGGTTCGGATAATGACGAAGTATTTCTCGGTAAAGACTACGGTCACACCAGAAACTACAGTGAAGCTGTTGCCGCCGAAATCGATGAGGAAGTTAAATCAATCATTGAAAAGGCTTATGCTGACTGTACCGAAATACTCAAAAACAATTCGGATAAAATGCACCTTCTTGCAAATTATCTGCTTAAGTTTGAAAAAATTGACGGTGCTGACTTTGAAAAGCTTATGCGCGGTGAGATCACTGAGGACTGTCTCTTATACACATCTCCGAGCCCACGAGA
>UQEM01000071.1 GCA_900540005.1 uncultured Ruminococcus sp. | reverse complement strand
TTATATTTTCATACGACCTTGTGCGCAACCTTTTCAGTTACGAACGTGTCGTACACTCATGGGATTCATCCACGATCAGCTTGTCTATGCCCATTTCTTCAAAGGTAAGAATATCGTCATGTGTTTTCTCCAGCTTATCCAGTTTTGCTTCCAGCGATTTCTTGGTACGCTCCATCTGCTTGACCTGAAAACGTGAACCCTCCGCCTTTTTTAACTCCTCAATTCCGATCATAATGTCATTGATCTGGTCTTGCAGAATGGCAACTTGTCTTTCTTTAGAAAGCGGAATCATACCAAGCTGTGAGTGTCCGATGATTACTGCATCAAAATCACCGGTAGCGATTTTTGCAAACAGCTGCTGACGATTTTCCTTTTTGAAATCATTCTTTGTTGCAACAAGAATATTTGCACCGGGATATAGTTTCTGAAAATCTTCACCAATTTGTTCTGTCAGATGATTTGGAACGGCAAAAAGAGGCTTTGTACAAAGTCCAAGTCTTTTGCTCTCCATTGCTGCCGCTATCATTTCAAACGTCTTGCCTGCACCAACACAGTGTGCGAACAGCGTGTTGCCGCCAAATAAAGCGTGTGCAATAGCGTTTTTCTGATGTTCTTTCAGCGTGATTGCAGAGTTCATACCCGGAAATCTTAAAGCTGAGCCGTCATATTCACGAGGACGAATAGAATTGAATTGTCGGTTGTACTGTTCTACAAGTGGAATAGCACGTTCCGGATCTCTGAATATCCAATCTTTGAAAGCCTGTTTGATTTTACCGGCTTTCTGCTGCACAATTTTTGTTGCTTTTATGTCCACAACTCTGCGTTCTTTTTCGTTTCCATTCAGATCAATGTACGTTTCAGGCTTGTACACCTTTGGCTCTTTGAGGTTGAGAAGCTGTTCCATAATCTCATAAGCATTCATTTTTCTGGAACCATAGTCACGGGTAGAGATAACAGATGCATCAGCCCTCTTATTCTCAATATGCCAAGTATTTGTATGTTCGGAATAATCAACAGTAATATTTTTTGGTTTCACCCAGAACGCTTTCTTTACGTCCTCACGATTTTCTCTCGGCGTTTGAAAGGTTTCATACATGAACTGCTGATACAGTTTTTTCGGAATCCATGTCGCACCGATCTTCACATCAATATCGCCTGCCTTTAACGGCTCCGGCATCGCCTTTTCAAGAACCGTGACATTTTCAGCAAAACGGCTGTCACTTTCAGCATAAGCTGCTGCAATATCCAGCTTCTGACAAATATCACCAGACAGGTATTCACTTGCCGACTGATACTCTTCGGTGTTCGGCACAAGAAAAATCTCACCCTTTAACTCCGCAATCAGCAGTTCCTGTGACATATCTGTCAGCTTGCTCATGTATTCAAGATCAACCTTTGCCGTTTCCGCCATAGAGATTGCAAGTGCTTCTAGTGCTGTATCCACGTGTTCAATCGGTTTTGATGGTCTGACAGTTCTTTTGGTAAAAATATCAGACTTTGCGATCAGCTTGTCCTTATCAAAATCCTTTTCAAGGGTAAGAAGCAGATTGTAGGAGCAATCATCACGCAGAACTGAACGGTTTTTGCGGCTGTGCAAAAGCCCGTACTTCTTGTAAAAATCATCATACTGAACAGAGAGTTTCTGCTGAACCGCTTTAATCTCATTTTCAGGACGGTCATCTGCCTGTACTTTGAGAAGTTCACGAACCGTATCTCGCAAATCAATGAATGCAGTCATACGATCGTAGTCCTTCGATTTTGTATCCATTACTTTGGAAACATCAAAATTCCCAAGCTTGCTTTCTCCGCCTTTGAGATAAATATCACCCTTATCATTTTTGAAAAAACTGAACGGGCGAAGTTCAGCAGCAGTCATTGTAACTTGCTTGTCGCTGAATTGGAAAACCGCATTGGTTTTTACCTGAGAAATCTGCGTATCCAGTTTCTGTACCGCTTCATGAATCTGCTGTCGAAGATCTGCGCCATCAATCGGAATGCACATTGTATCGTCATTTCTGCCGTAAAGCTTGTTGCCCTCTACGATCGCACCAAGTACCATTTCAGGATTTTTCGCAAAGTAGCTGTTTACTCTCAGTCCGTCCTCAGTTTTGCCAAGATGTACCCAATCAGGCAGTTCTTCCGGCGGTGCAGAGCGTTTTTGTAAGAAAATAATATCCGAAGTAACTTCTGTACCTGCATTCGCCTTAAATGCAGTATTTGGCAATCGAACAGCACCGACCAGATCTGCTTTTTCTGCTAACTGTCTGCGGAAGCTCTCATCTTTCTTGTCGAGCGTTCCTTTCGATGTGACAAAAGCAACGATTCCGCCCTCTTTTACCTTATCTAATGTCTGGGCAAAGAAGAAATCATGCAGTTTGGTTGTACCATACTGTTTATCCGTAAAACACTTATAAGTACACCCACTGCTAAATCAGGCAATAAACCATATTCGATGAAGGAATAGTAAAACATTATTAGGCTATGTCTCCGCAACTATATAAATGGGGACATAGCCAATTTTTACTCTTGAAATAATCTCTTCGATGTGATATAATAGTAACTGATACATAAAGCTACCAGTCGTGAGGTGAGTGTAATGAATATCGCTATTTGTGATGATGAACAGGTATTCTTAAGACAACTGCACAGAAAAATTGCTGACCTTAAAATTCCAGACTGCCAGATTCACGAATTTTCAAGCGGTAAAGAACTGTTAAGCTCTTTTATTAAGGGTATGTATGAGGTCATTATCCTCGATGTGGAAATGCCTGAGCTGAACGGTTTACAGACAGCCGAAAAAATCAGACAAACAGATAAATCAGTAATTATTTCTTTTCTGACGAATTATGCTGAGTTTGCAGTACAGGGGTATGAGGTCAATGCTTTTCGATACATTTTGAAAAATCAACCCGATTATTTATACACGCAACAACTATCTTCTATTTTTGATGAATGTGAGCAGCGATTCAGAACCTACAAATTCAGCAACAGGAACTTGTCTTTCAAATTCAGACTGATTGATATATTGTATTTTGAGGGACACAAGAGAAAGGTGGTCATATTTACTTCTACAGGCGAATTGGAGTACGGTGGCGATTTTACAGAGGTTTGCAGTGAACTGCTGAAATACAACTTTATAATCGTAAATAAGGGACTGCTTATCAACCTTGAACATATCCAGAATATCAGTAAAAATGATATTATTATGTCAAACGGAAGAAAAATCCCCATTGGAAGAACTTATAAAGATGATGTGGTATCACGCTATCTTGATTTTGCCACAAGGAGATGATTGTCTTGCCTGTACTTCTTCAAAACATTATTGAAATAGCCAATGTAGCAGTAGAAATACTTTTGATATTTCTTTATCTTTCATTACTTAGCAAAAGAAAAATTGATAAACTACCCTTGGTTTTTTCGTACCTTATAGCTACAGCTTTTCTTTCTGCGGTCGTTCTATTAAGTGATAATATCTTCCTTAATCTTGTATTAACTACAGTTTTGATTTCACTAATATCGTTCTTATGCTTTGATGATACCATTAAGCATAGAATATTTTGGATCGCAATATATCTGCTGATAATATCTGTATCAGAACCGATTGTTATAGGAATACTGTGTATTGCCAATATGGGAACTCCCGAAGATTTCTTACAATCAGGTTTAGGACGTTATCTCGGAATGATAGGAACTGATCTTATCTACCTTTGGCTTATAGGAATGATGCACCGTATCATTAACAAACGAATCCGTGATTTGCCTATTAAGTATTGGATTTTAATAATTACAATTCCGATTATAAGTATTTTTCTTTTGCAGACGATGCTTGACAGCTTTACTGTAAAAGATTCTCTCAACTATATTTCTTTAAGTATTTCCCTAATTGGTATTATCTTTATTAATATTTCAATGTTCAACTTTTTTGAAAGCTATGAAGATAAGATAAAACTAAAATATCTTGAAACTTTGAAACAGCAGGAACAGGAGAATTATAAGCTCCTTGCATTATCCCATAAACAAGTAAAAGAACTTAAGCATGATATTGAAAATCAGTTTTCTGTTTTGAATGGCTTAATGAAATCGGGAGACAATGCTGCTGCTATGCAGTATCTTGATAAACTGAATTCATATGTGCGGACTGCTAATCGTATTTGTTATACGGGAAATAATGTCATTGATTCTATTGTAAACATAAAAGGCTCACTTGCTCAGACATATGGAATTGAGTTTATCTGTAAGGTCAACATTATAACAAGTATCAAAGCTGATGAATTGGAACTATGTCGTATTATAGGGAATGGACTGGATAATGCGATTGAAGGCTGCCAAAGGGTAGATGTACAGAATAAGCATATCTGCTTCAGTATCAGCGAAGATCGTGAAAAGCTTATGATTGTTATATCCAATACATATGATGAAGTAGATACAACAGCATTATCATCTACGAAAAAAGAAAAGGGACTTCACGGTATCGGTATCAGCAGCATAAAATCATCGGTTGAGCGTTTGGACGGTCTTGTAAAATTTGATTATGCGGACGGAATTTTTAAGCTCAATATTATGGTTCAGAATTGTTTGCCAGTCTAACAAAAATGCATTTGGGGACATAAAACCGACAGTTGGGGACACTTACAGCACTTTTTGAGTAAACCTACTTGGAAAATTTACCTGCGTGTTCTATGATTTTTGCAGGAAGTGATCAGAGATGATTTCAAAACTTGCAAAAAGCATAGCACACTTTTTTGTGGTTCAAAACATAACTGAGGAGTCCAAAGAAGTGATATATGCCTATGGTATGGAACTGCTTTTATCCGATATGCTGAATACCCTTATCGTGCTGTTGATTGCTCTTATTTCCCATACACTGCCTTCGGTTATTGTTTTTGTAGCCGTTTTTATGGGATTAAGGAAGCTTGTCGGTGGGTATCATGCCAACAGCCATTTGAGCTGTATGTTTACACTGATCGTTGTAATGCTGATTTTCTCGTATGGTATCTGCAATGTATCAGGAAAGCTTATCTGGCTTTTAAGCGTAGGATTTTTAGCTTTAGCCTTACCTATCATTTTCTGTATCGCTCCAGTTCCACATCCGAATAAACCGATGTCTGAGGAAAAAGGAGTGAAGCTGAGACGAAGAAGTCGTATTTTCGCTGTATTTCTATCCGCAATTGCTGTTATCCTTATAGTATTCCGCATTAATGAATTAAGTCTTTATGTATCAAGTGGAATACTGCTGTCGGCAATAGCGGCTCTGCTCGGTCGTTTCTTGAATCGGGGTGATAACAGTTAAAGACGATAAAGACAAAAAAAGTATTCTGGCAATTGTACTTCTTGCTCTTGTTAAGGCTGTACTGTATATCTCAAATGGCAGTGTTTGCGGTATCACATTTTATCAGCCCAAAGAGCCTGATTTACATGAGCTGTTTGAAAGGAGGGAATTGGAATGAAAAATTTGATGAAGATTGCGAGAAAGACATCGTTTGTTCTCGCTGCTATGGCTCTGGTCGTAGCTACTTCTTCTGTGGCAAGCTGCTGCTATCATTGGTTTGCACAGCCTGTTGAGCCGGAAGAACTCCGAAAGTTCGTAGGCGAAAATTAAGACAAATCAGTTTTCCGAGTGTGTGTATGGGTAACTGCACACGCTCGGGATTCTGTAAAAGGAGGAAAACATGAAACAGATCACTAAATTTAAGCGATTGCTTTCTGGTGTACTGAGTGCTGTTATCACTATCAGCGCGATTCCATTCACCTCGGCAACTGCCGAAGATAGTAATGAACCATATCCTTATACGATGTTTGCTGCTTCGAGTGACGAAGGAGCAATTATTGTAAATGCGGATAATTTCTGTGTAAACGGTAATGTGGCTACTAATGGTACTATCGTTTCAAGCGGTAATGTAAACATCAACGGTTCAAGAACCGAAAATGCCGAAGAATCAATGATTTACATCTTTAATAAGATTGACAATCAATATTTTTCTGCTTCAAATGTTGATGAACACGATGAGGACTATACTCTTGATGAAATGAACATCAACATAAATGTGCCGACTGAGGTACAGGGCAAAGCTACTCTTACAGGCAACATTAACATTAACACAGCTCTTAAAGCTCTTGAAGATGTCAATCTCAATGGAGAAGTTAAGAATACCAATGATTCCGTTATCTTCTCAAAGTACGGTGACATTATTATTGACAGTCAGAACGTAAACCTCAATGGACTTGTCTACGCCCCGTTCGGCAATGTAAATATCACAGCCCAGAACCTTAACCTTAACAATGTTGTTATTATTGCTGATAGTATCGTTTTGACTTGCCCCAGTGTCAATGCGAACAACAACAGTAATGCAAGTTCATTTGTGGGAACTACATCTGAACCTTTGGATATTCCATACGATGAATGGCAGTATATGAAGGATGAGAATGAGAATGATTTCCCTGATTTCTTTGAGGATTTCAATAACTGGGAAAAACTGAAAGATACGGACGGTGATTCTCTTCCTGATTGCGTAGAGCAGTATCTCGGAACGGATTATACTCTTGTAGATACAGACGGTGATATGCTCGATGATTTTTATGAGGTGTTTTTTACAAAAACTGATCCGACTATGGCAGATTCAGACGAAAACGGAGTATCTGATGGTGACGAGGATTTGGATGATGATGGCTTAATTAATTTCGAAGAACTATCTATAGGCACACACCCATTATATCCTGATACTGATGGAGACAGTTTAATGGATGGTGACGAAGTTAATTTGTATTATACAAATCCGCTTGTTACTGACACTGATTCAGATGGATTAACTGATGACGATGAGATTTTATTATTTGATACTAATCCACTTATTCCTGATACTGATGGAAATGGGATTCTTGATGGTAATGAAAAAAGAGCGCAGAAGTATTCATATGTTGTGACTAACGAGGATTGTGCTGTTAAAAAGATTGATGTCGAAATGTCTGCTACAGGAAATATACAAAGAAATCTTGATATTGAAAGTGTAATGAATATTGATTTAATGTCGACAAATGTTGTTGGACTAATAGGAGAACCATTTGATTTTAATTGTTCATCAGATTTTGATAATGCGACTATAACATTTAATGTTGATATATCTAAATTAGGAGATACTAAATTTGAAAGCCTTATATTTTTGTGGCATGATGAAGAAAACCACATCTATAGAGAGTTGCCAACAAGCTATGACAATGAAAACTACTCTCTAACAACAACTGTCAATCATTTTAGTAAATATATGATTGTTGATAAGGAACTATGGTATGCAGCTTGGGCTGAGGATTTGTATGAATCTGATAATGAGACATCAGGTAACAATACTGTATTGATAATCGATTGTTCAGGAAGTATGCGAAATAATGATCCTATGATTAACGGAACTTGTGGTCGAATTGAAGCCGCAAAAGGATTTGTGAATGTTTCTGGTTCAAATGATTATATAGCAATCATAGCAGAAGATAGTCAAGCCAAGTTGTTATGTGACTTTGTAAAGGCTGATGAAAAAGAAGTGCTCAATGAAGCAATCAGTAAAATATATTCAACAGGCGGAAACAATTTTATAAGTTCATTGAATATGGGCGTTGATATGCTCAATAAGCTAAACAACGAAAATGCCAAAAATATTATTTTTATGTCAGATGGTGGTTCATCAATTGATCAGAATACTCTTGATTATATTAAAGAATCAAACGTGAATGTTATAACTATAGGATATGGTGAATCATCAAATGACTATCTTTTAAAACGTATTGCTACAAGTGATGATAACTTTTATAAAGCTATTTCCTCTAATGAATTAATCGAGTTGTATTCAAAATTAGGAATTATGAAAAAATTTGATATGACAGATAATGATGAGGATGGATTAGCAGATATTTTTGAAATTGCTGGAATGCGTCTCGAAAATGGTACAGTTATCTACACAAATCCATTAGAAAAAGATTCTGATAAAGACAATTTAGCTGATGGTGTTGAAATTGTCCCAGAATACCAATTCTTATCAGGTTCTGGTATACCAAGTGACATACTGTACGGAACAAGAGCTATATATTTTATTTTGAATTCTGATCCGAATAAAAACGAAGGGCAGATTTCGGATTATGGAATTGTTGAATATGATGGGTATTATTATTGTATTAATGTTCCCGATCACCTTGGAACATATTGGAATGCAGTATGGGAAGAAGTTGACGTAAAAGAATATTCAGATTTTGATTGGACACTCATTCAATTTTTTGCTGGTGTTGAACTTGAAGACACAAGAAATGAACCCATTTACCCAGGAGGAAATAGACTGGATATTCCGATTATATATCCTTCAAAATATACTGCTCAGACTGGCATTGCAGGTTTGTTTGCAGGCTTATTGTGCAATAGCGCTAATATAGGGGAATCCTTCAGAGTACGATTCTGCTTCCAAAAAAGTGGAAATATGCGTAGAGTAACGATAGCAGCAGGGTCAAGTTCAATATATAACTTGTATCAAACATATGCAACTGATATGCCTATCAGCGGTTATTTGTGTAATGGTGGCTCAGTATTTGCTCAGGCTATGATATCGAATAGTGCAAGTAAACAATATGAGGAATTAACCGGAAATAAAACAAGTATCTGGGATACATACGATTATGAAATAACTGTTGATTCTCGTCATCAGAGCTATTACTCGTCATATTTATGGGTTAATAGTGAAGGGAAATTAATGGAGAAATTGATTTTGTATCCTAATGATCGTATTGTAATTGGTAAACGAGAATATCTTAATGTTGTATTCAAGCCATTAATTCAAGTCGGTCTAAGTAATGAAAGTACGGAGGCAAGTTCTAAATATCAAGAATTATTTAATAAATTTTTAGCTGCTTAAAATTGGGGTGTACTATGGATGATATATCTCAAACTATACAGACTGTTATTTTTATTGCCTTTTTAACATTGCTGTTGGCATACACTTTTTATGTTGCATTTTCCAGAAAACGCAAAAGAAAAATATTTATCGTAAAGAAAAGGGAAACATCTTACAATGGACTTAATCAGACTCGCTCCAAGACTATTAGCTGTAGTAATTATACGATAGATTGCAAGTATGATACATCGAAGAAAATTCACACTTTAGGATGCTCATATGATATCTATACTCAAGTAAGAGAAGGGAAATCTTATCTTGCATATGTAAAAATGCACCATATAATTTCTATCAACAAGCATAATTAATCGTATTATTGTCATTTCAAACTAACAGTTATTTGAATTGTATGTTTACGCTGATCGTTGTGATGCTAATTTTCTCGTAATGTACAGCAATAGGCACATACCCCAATGGCGCACACTAACCGCATAGCACTCTCTTAGAGCTTTTCTAAGGGAGTGCTTTTTTCATCGGTTAGTTTTCCGTCCGAAGGGCTTGGACGGCTGTGAGGGGCATTTCCGTTCGTCTGAGGGTGTTATGCAGAGGTCGGCTCAGTGATACCGTTAAGTGCTTCATATTCACGCACACGGCGATAGAATGTATTTGCCGATAGCTCCATTCTCCGCATAAAGTCCCTGCCTGTAATCTGCTTGGCTTTCCATTCCCCATAGAGCTTACCGAACCTCTCCCAATCAATCGGGATAGGCTTTCTGCCTGTGTACTTGCCCTGTGCTTTGGCTATCTCGATACCCTCACGCTGCCGCTGTTTGAGCTGCTCTCTTTCAAGCTGAGAGAGGGCAGCAAACACGGTCAACATAAATTTGCCTGTAGGCGTGTTGGTGTCGATGCTCTCCTTGTGGCTGATGAGGGTAACACCCTTGTCGGTGAGCGTGTCGATGATGTTCAGCAAGTCCTTTGTTGACCGTCCTAAACGGCTGATGCTCTCCACATAGAGCGTATCGCCCTCACGCACATAGTCCAGCATTGCCCTGAGCTGAGGGCGGTCTGCGTTCGCCCCAGACAGCTTCTCGGAGAAGATACGGTCAACCTGATAGTCGCACATGATCTCCTGCTGACGGGCGGTTTCTTGGTGTTCGGTGGAAACTCTGATGTATCCGATTTTGCTCATAGTATCGTCCTTTCTTTATTCGAGTGTGTCTTTCTTTCTCTGCTAGGTGAGCTTCTTCTGTCTGTACTTTTCACGCTCACGCTTCATCTGCTGTTCGTTGATGTACTGGCGCACCTGTCGGGTGTACTTCTTCGCCGTTTCACGCTTGGTGAGGAATGCGGTATGCTCGACATTAAGCCTGTTCCACTTCGATTTCAGCTTGTTGGACTTCTCCAAAAGGTCAAGCATTGTCGGCGGTTTGCCGTCAACAGCATACCTCTTGATATGCTCCCTGATGTACTTGACCGTCTGCTCGTAGTCCTCGATTGTGGCGGAATTTTTCTTCTTGAAACGGCTCTGCGACCAGCCTGATTTGCCCTGATACTCCTTGTAAACAGGCTCCAGCTCGTCACGATGCTTCATCTTTTCAATGAGAGTGTCGATAGCCGTAAACTTCTTTCTCAGATCGGCAAGCTCAGTTGTGTGGTCATTATCGTGAGGAGTGTTGAAGAAAAATCCAGACAGCTCGCTGAATGACATAACGCCACCCGATTCAAGGTCAGCGATAATTTCATCGGCTCTGCCCATACCTCTGATAGCTTTCCACGGATCTTCTTCCTTTTCAGGTGCTTTATATGGGAAATTTCTTTACATCTACGCAAATTTACAATCCAAATCAATTTAATCAAGATCAGTTTATCAATTTCTTCTGTGAAGAAATGAAGAAGAATAGCTATGTTACCAGTAACAGCGATGAAAGCGAAGTATCCTACATTCTGAGATTTTCGGATGGCTGCAAATGGGTTACCATAACCTCTGAAGCTTATGAGCAAGGCAATCAGCTTTCTCAATCCGATACTGGCGGAATAGCAAAGATGCTCAAGACCATATGCATTAACACAACTATTATCGACGGCGATTGTGCGACACTGGATTTGTATGACAAAAGTGGTAAGAAGAAAGATTCTCTTATAATGGGACGAGCCGATGACTATTTCGGGGATGATATTCCTGAACCGAAAGAGAGCGTATGGACTTTGTTATTAGAGAAAGGATATTCTTAGAAGCAGCTTTTAGATGTACGTAACGGCGACTACGTCTTTGTCGAGGAAGTGCTGTCAGAGATAGCACCAATTATTGGTATGGATAGTGAAGGTATACTTTTTAGTGCTGATAGTTTTAGCGGTGATAATCATACCGTATCTCTACATTTTGAGAAGACTGCTGCAAATAAAGAGAAAAAGCTAACACTTAATGCCGCTTTTGATATGGTTTTCGGTGAGGCTTTGAAGCCACTGGGGTTTAAAAGGCCTAAATTGCGTCAGCAATATTATATTCGCTTGATTGATGATGAGATTCTACATATAATTGGTATTCGCGATATGAAGACGCATCTATCAGTGTTTGATGGAATAGCCACAGTATATAGAGAAACACTTTGTCTTGATCGTCCATTTCGTCAAAATGAAGATTGGCTGAAATCCGCCATGCACTTTTATGTAAAATGGCACGCTTCTAATCAGCCGTTGGATCCACAAATTAAATCTGGTTTTATATATCGAAGGGAAGCAGAATGCGACTCATTGCTTGAAGCGAACAAGCGTGCGCTTGATGCTGCCATTACGTGGATTTCGCCTGTTTTAAATCGTGTTCGTTCTCCGAAAGATGTGTTAGACTACGATAAAAATACTGGGGTGGTACTTTCGCTCCCATTGCAAGATTGTATTGCCGCTGCATATTCTGATACCGCAATTCAGTTCTTACTGAGTGATCCGCTTACAGATTTGGAAGAAAGGTATGCTACTACTTTAAAAGCCATAGCTGAAGAAGACGAACGCTTTCATCGTGCACCTGAAGTAGCGCTTGAAAATCGCATAAGATATGAGCGAAAGATAAATGAATCTAGAGAAAGATTACTCCAATTCTTACAAGATTCGGATATGCATCAGAAGACGATGGCTGAACTAAGTAAACGCAAGGTGCATAACACGGATTTACTTAGACAATACGGTATTATTTGAATTAGGGAGTGTTGACACTAAGATAATATGCAGATTTTCGAGCATAAATTTTAC
>UQEM01000070.1 GCA_900540005.1 uncultured Ruminococcus sp. | reverse complement strand
TTTCTTCTATTTCAATCGCATTTTCTGCGCTGATTTTATATGTTTTAGGCATTTTCATCACCAATTTTATTATACCATATTTTGTCAACTTTGTCTATAGTTTAATTGGTGTTTAGTATTAGACGTGTAAGACTATTATTAAATTATATCATTTTGGGGGTGTTTTCTTAACTGATTGTTACTAATGAATATTTATACTTATCGTGTAAACATAGCAAAAAGATATGAAACGCTACTATATCCATAGTATATATTGATGTGAATATAACAAGTGCGAGTTGAAAACTTTTGCACGGAAATCAATTTTTAAAATATCATGTTACCAAACAAGGGTTTATTGTAGAAAATGCTGTCCTTGACATTTTGTAATTAAACAAAAAACTACTGAACGGAATGATGAAGGTGCCGTTTTATACAAATTAATATTTCTAATCAACAAAATTGAATTCCGTGAAACTTTTGTGGATCCTGTTGACATTGTTGTTATAATGTATTATAATATATTTTATAGGCAAAAAATAGAGGTGTAGAATGAACAAAAGAAGGACAGGAATTGCTAAGAAGCAGTATTTAATGGCGGTTGCAGCGATCTTCCTTATAGTTCTCATAATTTTCGGCGTTACAAGGGCTTTTTCGGCATCTGACACAAATAAAAAGAGTCGCTCAGCTCTTGCACAGGTCGGTACTGTTACTGATACAACATCAGTAACTGAGGCAAGTACAGAGAAACCAACTGAGGAAACAACTGTGCCGGTGATATCGTATCCCGAAAAAACGGCTGATACAGTTCCGTTTGGTGAGGAATATGATGTTAAAAATGCAGTTCTTATAAATGTAGATGACAATATTATTGTTGCGGACAAGGATTCATCGGTTAAGATGTATCCTGCATCGCTCACAAAGGTCATGACGCTTATTGTAGCTGTTGAGAATATGGCAGATCTTTCTGAAAGAGTCGAGATAACGCATGAAATGGTTGCTTCCATGATAGACCTTGAAGCTTCCCGTTCGGGTTTTGAACCAGGTGAAACTCCCACAATGCGCGAGGTTTTGTACGGAATGATACTCACTTCGGGCGGAGATGCTTCTCTTGCGGCTGCTGAGCATATTGCAGGTTCGGAAGAAGCGTTCGTGAAACTCATGAACAATAAGGCAGAGGAACTTGGACTCAAGTGCACTCATTTTACAAATACAGTGGGACTTCATGACGAGAACCACTACAGTACAGCCGAGGATATGGCGTTGATTCTGGAATATGCACTCAGGAACGATGTATGCAGAGATATCCTTTCAGCCGCTGAATATACCTGTGAACCTACCGCACTTCGCGAAGAACCGCTGAAATTCGAGAGCACAGTTTTCAGCAGAATGTATGGCGATGAAATGCCGGGAGTAACGGTTCTTGGCGGCAAGACAGGCTATACCGATGAGGCAGGAAACTGCATAGAAACTTTTGCCGAAATTGGCGGAAAAACTTATATTATGGTACTTTGCGGCTCAACATCTCGCTGGAATACGATATACAATACGTTATCGGCGTACAGTGTTATTTGCGCTGGGGGACAGCCCTATGTTCCGCCGGAGGTGTATTGAGCCCATATAGATAAAAATAGAAATTGAGAATAAGTTCTAAGTGCAGAACATATTGGAGGAAGGAAACATAATGAAAAATAAAAGACGCGGAAACGTAGGCGTCAGATGGAGCAGGGTTGCAGCAACTATGCTCGTAATTGTCGTTGTGCTTGTTGGAACAGACGGAGTAAGAAGAAGTTTTATGGGGAGAGTTCCTCGTAATATCATAGTGAAAGGTTCGTTCAGGAACACTATTGGAACAAGCAGTTCGGCAGGAAATGCGGTAGTGCTTTCAAACAGCACATCGCAGGGAACTACAGATGTGGTGGAAGTTGAAAATCTTGGATTTTCCGAGCTGAGCCTTACTGCTGACGATCTGAACAGCGGAATGCTTGCACTTTACACGAACGGATCTCCTGCAAAGGCTTCAACGGAAAATATGGTGAATCTTTGCGATTCCTGCAATGATTTTTATTCGCTTGTAAGTGATGAGGCGATATACCTCGACTCGGAGGCTGCCGAAGCATTAAACCGCATGATGGCTGATTATAATGCGGCTACAGGACTTTCTGACTTTGTTGCTTACGGAACTACGGATACTTACACAGGTGAAGGCTCTTATTGCCCTGAAGCTTTTCCGGATTCTCGTTCAGGATATACGGTGGATCTTGCACTCAACGGCTATGACAGCGTTATTTCCTACGATGGTGCAGACACGCAGGGGTGGATAGATGAGAACTGTTGGAATTACGGCTTTATTGTGAGATATCCCAAGGGAAAGACGGACAAAACGGGTCACGATTTCTGTCCGTGGCATCTCAGATATGTTGGAAAAGTCCACTCTGAACTTATGAAGAGCAAGAATTATTCGCTTGAAGAATATGTTGCGTCCTTAAAGGAATTCACGATCGACTCTCCGCTGACCTTCGAGTCTGACGGCAATAAATATGATATTTATTCTTGTCCCGTACAGGGTGATTCGATTTCTGTACGCGTTCCGATAAGCGGAAATTACACAGTTTCAGGAGACAACAGCGGAGCGTTTATAGTTACTGTAAAAAAATAATATTGCCAAAAGGTACAGTCAGACGACTGTCCTTTTTACATCATAAAATGTTGTACTTTCGCATATAATTGTGCGAGGTGATTTGCGTGAAAAAGTTTGCGTTTTGTCTGATTTTTGTGTTTTGTGCTGCTGTGGCAGGCTGCCTTTTTGTGGGAGCAAAGCCTGCGGCCGAGCCGATAGCTGCTGCGGCTTATGTTCTTATGGAGGCGAAGACCTGCACGGTCTTGGAGGCTGAAAATCCCGATAAACAGCTAAATGCAGGATATCTCAGCAAACTGATGAGCATTCTGCTTTTTGCCGAAGATATTGAAACAGGGAAGTACTCGCTCAGCACGGAGATCACTGCACCGCAGAGCGTTTACGGAACGAAAGGCTCGGTAGTGTGGCTTGAACCGGGTGACAAAATGACAGTGGAGGAGCTTTTGAAAAGTGCAATAATCGGCAACGCAAATGACGCTGTAACGACACTTGCGGAGGCTTCCGAGCAAAGCCTTGATGATTTTGTTAAGCGGATGAACACACGGGCATTTGAGCTTGGACTGCGCAACACTGCATTTTATGCTCCGAACGGATATTATGACGAAAGAGAATACACTACCGCCGCTGATATGGCGGTGATTTGTGCACGCCTTAGCAGATATGAATTCCTCACGCCGTATTTTCAGACTTGGAGGGACTTTGTTAAAGAGGGAACGGTTGAACTTGTCAGCGAGAATACTCTTTCGCGGACTTATGACAGGCATTGCGGTTTTAAAGCCTGTCACTCCGATGAAGCCGGTTATTGTATCGCAGAGGGCGGACTTTCTGAAAACGGAACAACTTACATAGCGGTAATTCTTGGAGCTGCCGATGAGGAAACAGCTTTCTCTGCGGCAAAATCTCTTGTAAAAAGGGGATTCTCCGATTATAAAGTGACTGCGGCGGATTTTCCCGAGGAGGTTCTCAAGCCTATAGCAGTCAGGGACGGGACGGAATCTGCGGTTGAGATAGGCTTTGCTGAAATGGAGAGTATTGTCGTTCCGCGCGGAGTCAAGTCACTGAGAACAACTTCTGTTATACCGCAATATGTTGCTGCACCTATTAAAAAGGGACAGCGGCTTGGAACGGCTGCGTTTTACAGCGGAGATACGCTTGTCAGCGAGACGGATATAGTTGCAAAGAGCGAAGTTAAAAGGCTTTCGATAAGATATGTTTTTAGTAAATTGTTGTTAAATGTGCTTGAAAAATGATGTGGAAAATATATTGAATGTACAAATGTTGGGATTGCACATTAAATTTACTTGAAATGTTTGCAAAAATATTGTATCATATAGTTGGTGAATTATATTTGCAAGGTTTATGTACATATTGGAGGTAATTTAAAATGTCTTTAAAACTTAACACCAAATACCTTAAGGACTATCTTAATGCTGACGAGCTTGCAGGAATAAAGGCTCAGGTAGAGACTGCTGCTGCAACTCTCCAGAATAAGACAGGTCTCGGAAATGATTTCTTAGGTTGGGTTGAGCTCCCTACCAATTATGATAAGGAAGAATTTGCAAGGATCAAGGCTGCTGCTGAGAGGATCAAGGCAAATTCAGATATTCTCATTGTTATCGGTATCGGCGGTTCATACCTCGGTGCAAGAGCAGCTATCGAACTTCTCAAGTCGCCCCTTTACAATAACATGAAGAAAGATACACCTGACATCTACTACGTTGGAAACAGCATCAATCCTACTTACCTTAACGAGATCATTTCTCTCTGCGAGGGCAAGGATTTCTCTGTAAACGTAATTTCAAAGTCGGGTACAACAACTGAGCCGGCTCTTGCTTTCCGTATCTTCAAGAAGATGGTTGAGGATAAGTACGGCAAGGAAGAGGCTAAAAACCGTATCTTTGCTACAACAGACAAGGCAAGAGGAACTCTCAAGAGCCTTTCTGATACAGAGGGTTACGAGACATTCGTTATTCCGGATGACGTTGGCGGACGTTTCTCAGTTCTTACAGCAGTAGGCCTTCTTCCTATCGCTGTTGCAGGCTGCGACATTGACGCTCTCATGAAGGGTGCAGCAAAGGCTCAGGCTGATTTCACAGCGGACTTTGACAACAATGACTGCTACAAGTACGCTGCTATCAGAAATATCCTTTACAGAAAGGGCAAGTCTGTTGAAATGCTCGTTTCTTACGATCCCAGCTTCGTTATGATGTCTGAGTGGTACAAGCAGCTCTTTGGCGAAAGCGAAGGCAAGGACAATAAGGGCATTTTCCCGTCAGCCGCTGTATTCTCCACAGACCTCCACTCAATGGGTCAGTTCATTCAGGACGGCTCACGTCTCCTCTTTGAGACAGTCGTTGACATCAAGAACCCCAAGAAGGATCTCTTCCTTGAGCCTGATGCAGAGAACCTCGACGGACTCAACTTCCTCACAAATCAGAATATGTCCGTTGTTAACCGCAAGGCTTTTGAGGGTACTGTTCTTGCTCATACAGAGGGCGGAGTTCCCAACATCATTCTTGAGCTTGAGGACACAACAGAGGAAAGCGTTGGCTATATGATCTATTTCTTCGAGAAGGCTTGTGCTATTTCAGGTTATGTTCTCGGTGTAAATCCGTTCAACCAGCCCGGTGTTGAGAGCTATAAGTCCAATATGTTCGCACTTCTCGGCAAACCCGGTTACGAAGGCGCAAAGGCAGAGCTCGAAGCAAAGCTCGGCTAATATGATATAAAAGACCAATTGCCGCCAAGGCATGGAAGGAGTAAATTATGATTAAGCTTATCACAGGTAAAAAGGGTACAGGCAAGACCAAGATACTCATCGACGAAATAAACGAGGCAGTAAACGCTTCCAACGGCAACATTGCAACAGTTGAGAAAGGCTCTACTATCAGATATTCTATCAGCCGTAAGGTAAGATGGTGCGATACAGAGTATTACAACGTTGAGAGTTACGAGACACTCTACGGCTTCATCGCAGGCCTCCTCGCAAGCAACTACGATATCACTCATGTTTATGTTGACGGAATCTTCAAGATCTGCGGCAGAGACTATGATGAGTTCGGCAAGGTTCTCGACAAGATCGAGGCTCTCACAGGCAGAGATGTAACAGTAGTATTTACTGTTTCTGCTGACGTTGAGGAGCTTCCTGAAAGCGTTACAAAGTATATCAAGTAATTTTTGAATGATTTTTACATCAGCCTATTGACATATCCTGTCATTTGATGTATAATAAATTTTATGGTGCTCTAAGGAATTATATAGTATGAAGATCAATTTAAAACAGCTTTTCAGCATAGTCGGAGAGGTCAGGGACTTTTCCTATGAACTGGCTGCGGACGAGCTTGGCTTTGTAAAAGGTCTTGAGTTCGGCGCTCCCGTAAAGATAGAAGGCAGGCTCTATAACAGAGCAGGTGTGGTTTATCTCAACTACACGGTCAATGCCTTGGTTCTGCATACCTGCGACAGGTGTCTGAAAGAATTTGAAAGAGATTACAGATTCAGCTTTGAACATATTGTTGTTCCTTCTGTTAACAGTGATAACGATGAGTATATCACGGCTGACGGTGAGAGCATTGAAATGAACGATATTGCCGTAACTGATTTGTTGCTGCAACTGCCGGCGAAGAATCTGTGCAGGGAAAACTGCAAGGGGCTTTGCATGGTTTGCGGCTGCGACCTTAACGAATCGGAGTGCAATTGTCAGAAAACCGATGCTTTCGGTTTATCCCGAAACGGTTTGTAATAGCTAATTTTATAAGGAGGTGCCAAAATGGCTGTACCGAAGAGAAAAACTTCCAAGGCAAGACGTGACAAGAGACGTTCTGCTGTATGGAAGCTTGATGCACCTGCAATGTCAAGATGCGATAACTGCGGCGCAATCAAGGCTCCGCACAGAGTTTGCAAGAACTGCGGATTCTATAAGGGCGTTGAAGTTCTTAAAATTGACGCTGAATAATCGAAGCAATTCGATGAATTGAGAAGGAGAGAGGGAGTGATCCTTCTCTCCTTTTTAAGTGTTTGGAGTTTTTTTATGGTTAAGATAAACAGCGTTGTTTCCGGTTCTCCGGCGGATAGATGCGGTTTGAGAAGCGGAGATATACTGGAAAGGATCAACGGTCATGGCGTAAAGGACGTTCTGGACTACATGTTTTACGCGGCTGAAACTTCGATAACACTCGATATTGAGCGCGGAGAAGAAACGCTTTCGTTTGCAATAGAAAAGGACGAATATGACGACCTCGGACTTGAATTTGAAACCTTTCTCATGGACAGAAAGCAGTCGTGCAGGAATAAGTGCGTTTTCTGCTTTATTGACCAGATGCCGCCCGGAATGCGCGAAACTCTTTATTTTAAGGACGATGATGCAAGACTTTCCTTTTTGCAGGGAAATTATGTTACCCTTACAAATCTTGAGCAGTCCGACATCGACAGAATCATTGAAATGAAGCTGAACATAAATGTTTCAGTCCATACCACTAATCCTGAATTGCGCGTTAAAATGATGAAGAACCGATTTGCCGGAGAAAAGCTCAAATACCTCAAACAACTCACAGACAGCGGTATCCAGCTTAATTGTCAGGTGGTCTGCTGCCCTCAGCTCAATGACGGAGACGAACTCAGGCGTACTCTGCACGATCTTGGCGAGCTTATGCCGAATATTTCAAGTTCGGCCGTTGTTCCTGTCGGACTTTCAAAATATCGCGAGGGACTTTATCCGCTTACGATCTTCAACAGCAAAACGGCAGGCGAGACTATTGATATTATTGAGGAGTATCAGGCGATCTTTCTTGAAAAATACGGTACGAGAATGGTTTTCCCGTCCGATGAATTTTTCCTCATTGCTGAAAGGGAGCTTCCGCCGATAGAGTATTATGAGGATTTTCCGCAGTACGAGAATGGCGTAGGAATGCTGCGCTCTCTGATAGACGAATTTGAAAAGGCTCTCGACCTCGCCGAATGGGAGGAAAAGGAGCGTCATGTTTCGATCCCTACAGGCTACTCAGCCTACGGAACTATGAAAATGCTTGCGGAGAAAGCGCAGGAGCGCTTCAAGGGACTGAAATGCGATGTTTACAGGATCCGCAATGACTTTTTCGGCGAAACCATTACCGTTACAGGACTTATAACCGCCGGCGACCTTATTGCTCAGCTAAAGGGAAAAGACCTCGGCGAAGAACTGCTTATTTCTTCGGCTATGGTCAAGCGTGATGAGCCGATTTTCCTTGACGACCTCACGGTCTCTGACGTTGAAGCCGCACTCGGGCTTCCACTGAAAACTACGGGAAGCGATGGCTACGAACTGCTTGATGCAATGCTGGGCATTGAATACTGATTTACGACAAAAACTGTTTTCCGATTTGGAAAATATAACGATAGAATTGTGTTCACATAAAATACTTGTGCTGAGAAAAGAAGAGCGCTTTATTTTGCGTGAGCACCTACGATAAAGGAAAGGAGAAGCGATAAAATGGCAATACCAATAGTTGCAGTTGTCGGACGCCCTAACGTAGGCAAGTCCACGCTTTTCAACAAACTGATCGGTCAGCGGCTCTCAATAGTGGAGGACACCCCCGGCGTTACGCGCGACCGAATCTATTCAAAGTGCGAATGGCGCGGCAAGGAGTTCATGGTAGTTGACACAGGCGGTATCGAACCTGACAGCGATGACGTGATACTCGCGCAGATGCGCCGACAGTCCGAACTTGCGATAGAGAAAGCAGATGTGATCGTTTTTGTTACGGATATACGCTGCGGAGTTACTGCTGACGACCAGACAGTTGCGCAAATGCTGCTGAAAAGCGGCAAGCCTGTTATCCTTGCGGTAAACAAGGTCGATAACCTCGGCGAGCCGCCAATGGAGCTTTACGAATTCTATAATCTCGGCCTCGGTGAACCGTATCCTATTTCATCGGTTCATGGTCACGGAACAGGCGATATGCTTGATGCGGTCTATGAGTATCTTCCTGACGAACACGATGAGGATTACGATGACGACATGATAAAGGTTGCGGTAATAGGAAAGCCTAACGCAGGAAAGTCGTCACTCATAAACAAAATTGCAGGCGAGGAACGAGTAATTGTTTCCGATGTTGCAGGAACTACCCGTGACTCCACGGATACTGTTATCGAAAACGAGTTCGGTAAGTTCGTATTCATTGATACGGCAGGAATACGCAAGAAGTCCAAGATCAATGAGAAAATCGAGCATTACAGCGTTCTGCGCGCCTATATGGCAGTTGACAGAGCTGATGTGTGCGTGATCATGCTTGATGCAGCAGAGGGATTCACGGAACAGGATTCAAAGGTTGCAGGCTATGCTCATGAACAGGGCAAGGCTTGTGTGGTTGCCGTAAACAAGTGGGATCTCGTTGAAAAAGACGACAAGACCATGCAGGAATACAGAACCAAGCTTGAGAAAGACTTCAGCTTCATGTCATATGTTCCGTTTGTCTTTATTTCGGCGAAAACCGGTCAGCGCATCAATAAGCTTTATGAGCTTATCAAGTACACTTACGAGCAGAACAGCATGAGAATTTCAACGGGTATGCTCAATGACGTACTGGCTTACGCTACAACAAGAGTTCAGCCGCCTTCGGATAAGGGCAGACGTCTCAAGATCTACTACATGACCCAGCCTTCGACAAAACCGCCCACGTTTGTAACATTTGTAAACAGGGCAGATCTGTTCCATTTTTCCTACAGAAGATATATTGAAAATCAAATACGCTCAACATTCGGCTTAGAGGGAACTCCGGTTCGCTTTATCGTCCGTGAGAGGGGAGGAAGCGATAAGTAATGAAGGTACTATTCTCGATAATTCTTGCTGCGGCGCTCGGATATTTCCTCGGCAGCCTCAATTTTTCCATTATATCAGTCCGTCTTATCAAGGATAAAGATATCCGCGAGATGGGCAGCCGCAATGCAGGACTCACCAACACTCTCAGATGTGCAGGCACGACCTGCGCCGTTATCACGCTTGTCGGAGATATCTTCAAGAGCGTTGTTGCAGTTGCTCTCGCAAGAGAATTCTGCGGACTTCTCAGTGCAGGCATGAATCCCGGAAACGACACCCACTATATCGGATACATTGCAGGATTCTGTGCGATTCTCGGACACATTTTCCCGATTTACTACGGTTTTCGCGGAGGAAAGGGCGTTCTGACAGGTGTTGCAGCTTTTATGAGCGTTGATCTTAAAGTTGCGATAGCTTTGCTTGCGATATTTATTGTAATACTTGCTCTTACAAAGTATGTGTCGCTCTCGTCGATCATTGCAACGGCTTACTGTCCGATCGCAACGCTCCTTATGTCGTGGATAGTTAACGGGGCTTCATTCGGTCGGAGTTTCCTTTACATGATCCTTTCGATACCAATGGCTGCGACTGTTATATGGATGCACCATGAAAATATTGACCGTCTTAGAAAAGGAACGGAAAATAAGTTTTCCGCTGAAATGTTTCATAGTTCACACAGACACTGATTTCGGGAAGGGGATTTGATATGGCAAAGATAGTTATTTTAGGCTCAGGCGGATTTGGACTTAGTCTTGCTGTTATGGCTGAACATTGCGGCGGGCATGATGTTACGGTCTGGTCAAAGTTTCAGTCCGAGATAGACGATATCCGCACACACGGCGAGCACACGCAGAAGCTTCCGGGAGTTCCGATTTCCGAAAGCATAGCAATGACAAGCGATATCTCATGTATAAAGGGCTGCGATCTTCTTATTTTCGGCATTCCTTCTACGTTCGTCAGGGACGTGGCAAAGCTTGCAGCTCCGTTTATTGATGATAACATGGTTATCGTCAACACCGGCAAGGGACTTGAAGAAGGCAGCTTAAAGACTCTCAGCGAAGTCATCTGCGAGGAGATAAAGACCGATAAGCTTGTAGTATTGTCAGGCCCGTCGCACGCTGAAGAAGTTGCGCGCTGTATTCCGACAACTATTGCGGCTTCGTCTCATAATATGAAAGCGGCAGAGTATGTTCAGAAGGAGCTTGGAAACAGTTCGCTGAGAATATACCTCAACAGGGACGTTATAGGCTGTGAGATAGGCGGAGCGCTCAAAAACATCATTGCTCTCTGTGTGGGTATCTGTGACGGAATGGGCTACGGTGACAATACAAAGGCTGCGCTCATGACGAGAGGAATTCACGAGATCGCGCGCCTTGGCAGAGCAGTAGGTGCGAATATCCTCACTTTCAGCGGTCTTACGGGTATTGGCGATCTTATCGTTACCTGCACAAGTATGCACAGCCGCAACAGACGCGCGGGAATACTCATAGGACAGGGAGTTTCACCCGAGGAGGCTGTAAAGCGCGTTGGTACAGTTGAGGGATATTTCTGCTGCAAGGCTGCATATGATTTATCGAGAAAACTTGGAGTGGAGATGCCAATTACCGAGCAGCTCAACGAGATACTCTTCCACGGCGGTGACGTAAGAGAGGCTCTTACAAAGCTGATGAATCGTCCGCAGGTTTACGAGGAGATATAAGGAGTGTAGGCATGAACAGCATTATTGATTACAGAGGACATATAAGGAACTGGAAGCAGCTCTGTGAGGAGCTGGAGATCGCGGATTCGCTTGCACGCGAGGAACGTGAGAGGGAAATCGTGCTCAAAGCATACGAGAAATGGGGGCATGATGTTGCCACCCACATCTACGGAATGTTTGCGTTTGCGATAAATGACGAGGCGGAGAACAAGATCTTTGCCGTGAGAGACCAGTTCGGCACAAAGCCTTTTTACTACTATGTAACAGCGGATAACCGACTGCTCTGCGGAACTTACATTCGTCCTATCATGGAACAGGAGGGTTTCGTCAAGGAACTCAACGAGAAAATGCTGCAAATTTATCTCACGCTTACCTATGTGGCAGGCGAGGAGACATTTTTCAAGGGACTCAAAAAGCTCATGCCCGGTCATTGGCTTGAATTCAAGGACGGAAAGCTTACAGTAGAGCGCTACTGGACGCCCTCATTCGCTCCGGATAAGACAAAATCGCTCGATGATTGGGCAGACGAGATACATTCTACTCTCGCCCACATCATGACCGAAGTCAAAGAGCCGAACGAGGTTGCGGAATCGTTTCTTTCAGGCGGAGTAGACTCCTCTTATGTTCTCGCAATGAGCGATGCAAAGCGTGCTGATTCGTGCGGTTATGATGAGGAGCGCTTTGACGAATCGAGAGTTGCTGCAAAGACCGCGGAACTTTTGGGTGTTGAGCATTCCGTTGCCAAAATTCAGCCCAAGGACTTCTTTGGAATAGTTCCTTATGTAATGTACAATATGGAACAGCCTTTGGGAGACGCTTCTGCGATAGTGTTTACACTTGGCTGCCTTGCAACAGCTAAGCACACAAAGCTTTGCTATTCCGGCGAGGGCGCAGACGAATTTTTCGGCGGATACAATATGTACCGCAATGCCGAGAGATACGGTGATGATCTCAAAAATTTCTATGTTGGAAACACCAATATAATGAAAGAGGAGCTTAAAGAATGTATTCTCCGGAACTACGACCCGACAGTTCTTCCTATAAACCTTGTAAAGCACATTTATGATGAAACTGAGGGACTTGACCCTCTGACCAAAATGTCTGACGTTGACATTCAGATATGGCTTGAAGGCGATATCTACCTTAATGT
>UQEM01000069.1 GCA_900540005.1 uncultured Ruminococcus sp. | reverse complement strand
TTTTCCTATTTTATTCCTTTGAGGTTAGGGTGTCAACTTTTATTATACTACATCAAACTAAACTATCTGATCTTGCAAAGCATCTTGATATTGATCCTAATGAACTTGAAACAATATATAATGACGATGGGGAGGACTTCTCTAATTTCCCGTTCTTCATGTATACCGATGAACAGAATGAAATAATCAGCCAGTTAAGGCTTACTCCTGAACAGAAAGAATTTATGATGCTGATTAGAATCTATAACTCAGATAACTGGAGCAGATCAAGCAATAAATCTCTTTGATATTTTGAGATAGCCCCACTCCTTCAAGTCTTTCAGTACAGTCTCTATTGCCGTTTCTCCCTCTTTGCAGATAGAAGAAAGACCCTTGATCGAGTAATCCCATTCTTCGGGAAGTCCAATTACACGTCTCAGCAGACCGACAGAAGCCAGACTGAGATTTGATGACCGCAGGAACGAATTACTCAGCAGAGTAAAGTTTTTCGATTTATGTACACGGCAGACCGATGATGATATGGTCTTGCTCTTTTTTATTTTCTTGCCCATTTGTATCACCCTGTCAGTTATCTCAGCTTCATATTCGGTATACGCAGCTTGTTAACTGCATAGGTATTGCCGTGAATGATGATAACGTACTTTTCGTCTTTAAGCTCCGTCAGAGCATTTCTGGCCGTTGACGGCTCGTCTTTCGGAAAGAAAGAACACATCTCCTCAAACGTGCGGTAGTCCCTCTCGGGAACATTGAGCATATTGTCGAGGATCGCATAAGCCGGCAGGTTGAGTACACCGTGGTCGTTCGGAATAATTCGCATAGGAATTGGCATGGATAATTTTCCCCTCACAAGATGAAAAATTTACAAAATATTCAAAAATCATCTTGACGAATCTGATATACTATGATATAATGATTGAGTCAAGACATTTGGCAAAAATCAAATATATTAAGGGCGAAGTAAGTGCTGCTGGCAGACCCTTTGAACATATTTTGAGTATGAAACAAAAAAGCTCCCCATTTCTGAGGAGCGATACAGTATTCGGTTTTTAGGCATAAAAATAGCGTATAGCGCTCCAGATTATTCATCATAGAGCGATATACGCTAATCCAATGATTCTCATTTTTCAACCGTGGTAAACCTCTTTGGGCTTCTACCACGTTTCTACCAACCTTTTCTTTCTACCAACCTTATTCTCATTACTTTCTACCACACGTCTACCAAATCACCTAATTTTTTGTTTTTTCGGTTTTCCCGATTTTCCGTATGTTTGCATTCGGGAAGCTTGAAAAGCCCTGAAAATAGGGGATAATCTGCCGTATACTGCATTTTTCATGGGCTTGTAGCTCAGTTGGGAGAGCGCTGCGTTCGCAACGCAGAGGTCGAGGGTTCGATTCCCTTCAAGTCCACCAATGTAAAATTTTCGCGTTTTGCAATAAGCAGAACGCGCTTTTTTATTCCCACCGAACCGGTATATATACGCCATAACACAAAACTCCTCCTATATTCCATTGGAGGAGTTTAATTTACTGTCAGTTCAAAAGCGTTTAACTATATCCTGCTCTGCATGAACATATTTTTTATTGAGAGAAATTCCCTTGTTCTTATAAGGAGAGAATACAGAACTGCACGATTTTCAAATTCAAGCCTTGTTTCGGGCATTTTTTGTTCCTTCATGGAGAGGATTATCCTATCCGTCTCGACAATAAGCTCGTTTACATTGTTTGACTCATGATATTCCTCCGAAATTTTTTTGAGCAGTCCTGATATGATGTAAACCTGCTCGGGAGCTGCGTTCATTTCCTTGACAGCCTTATACATCTCGTGCAATATAACGCATTGCTCACTGCGCATTTCAAGGTACAATAAATCATAATTATCCGCACTGACAAGAGTATTCTGCTTGTTTGCGAGTGCAGTTTCCTTCGCAGACCTTATGTACTCGTCAAGCCGCCTGAAACAATCCCCATTGTAATCAGACTTGTCCGCGACTAAAACACGCTCAGCCATTCTGCCGATTATCGCCTTTATCTCGTTATCAACAGCTGTGCGGTATTCGAGCATCTTTCGCATATCCTTGCGCAGATAAAGATTGAGAATGAAACCAACTCCTGCGCCGATGAACAGTATCATAAACTCGTTCGCCAGTACTCTCACAGAAAATCTTTGCTCTGCCAGAATATGGGTTATGAGCACCGAAACAGGCACTATCGCACTCTGTGAATTGAGCAGTCCGCAGACGAGAATAAACGCAAAAATATATACTGCAAAGCCTATTGTAGTATATCCGAGCAGCTTAAAGCTAATATATGAAATCACTATCGCGGCGAAAAAGGAAACTATTCGCTTTACCGCGATATTGAGTGTTTCTCTTTTGGTATTCTGTATGCTCAGAACGGTTATAAGTCCGGCTGTAATGCTGTATTTCAAGCCGATAAGCGTTGAAATAACAATCGCAGCCGCACACCCGAGCGATATCTTCGCCGCGTTAAAAACAGAGCTTTTGTTGATCTTCAGCATTTACATCACACCCTGTCCGCGTTATTTTTTATCATTGCCGGACTTTTTGGTCGGCTTGATTATAATTTCGGGAACGGCGAGATTTTCGTAAAGTATACCGTTGTCGCTTTCCGCTAAATCGTCGTCCTCGGAAAGTTCTTCATCATCAACGTGAATCTCGGGTACTGCAAGATTCTCAGTCTCAATTTTCAGATTTGTCTTTTTCTTCTTATTCATAATATACCTCCGCTCTCAGAATCTGCCGCAGCAGGTTCTCACATCATATTGATAAAGAAAGTTACACACAAACTGTTTATGAAGTCAGCAAACATTGAACCTATTATCGGAACGATAATATAAGCCTTTACCGACGGAGCAAACTTCTCGGTAAGCGCCTGCATATTTGCCATTGCGTTCGGAGTTGCTCCCATACCGAATCCACAGGTTCCTGCCGAAAGAACAGCAGCGTCATAGTTTCTGCCCATGATGTTGTATACAACAAAATATGAGAAAAGGAACATAAATACCAACTGTCCAAGAAGCAGTACCACAAGTGGGAGAGCAAGTTCCGCGAGCTGCCACAGTTTGAGCGTTATCATTGCAATACCGAGGAACATCGAGAGACAGATTCCACCGATATCGTTTATTTCGCCGATATGAATGTGAAAGGCTCCGTGAAACTCGCTGATATTGCGCATAACTGCCGCTACTATCATTGCTCCGATGTATATGGGGAACGTCATTCCCGTCTTTGAAAGAAGCCATGAAACGACCGTTCCGATTCCCATTGCGATAGCTATCTGATATGCCGCAGGAGCATACATACTCACAGAACGGTGCTTCTTGTGCTCCTCCTCAACGAGCGGAGCTTCATCCTCGGTAACAACTGTTTTCATCAGATCATGCTTGATTATGAGCCTTCTTCCAAGTGGGCCGCCGATAAGCGAACCTGCTACAAGTCCGAATGTAGCTGCTGCTGTACATAGAGTCGTTGCACCGCTGACACCGAGATCTTCAAGGACAGGACCGAACGCGCCGGAAGTTCCGTGTCCGCCGACCATGGGTATCGAACCTGTGCAAAGACCTATAAGCGAATCGAGTCCCATGACCTTGGCAAGTCCGACAGAGAGAAAATTCTGTCCCAGAATGAGAACGATAACACATACGAGAAAAATCACGAGGCTGACCCCGCCGCTTTTCAGTATGCGCAGATTCGCCTGAAATCCGACAGATGTAAAGAATATAACCATGCAGACCGTTTTCAGTGTTTCATCAAATACGAACTCCACGATTCCCGTGCAGTACAGCCCAAATGATAGCAGAGCAAATATCAGTCCTCCGATAACAGGTGACGGAATACAGAACTTTTCGAGAAATCTTATCCTCTTTTTCAAAAACATTCCGAGATACAGCACACCCACAGCAAGCGCAAGCGTCTGGTACATATCAAGTGACAGAATGTGCATTAAACAGTCTCCTCCTTTTTGCTGCCGTCAGCAGTCTGAGAAACATCTACTCCATGCTCCTCATACCACTTTTTCGCGCCGTCATGAAACGGTATCGGAATGTCAGCCGCTGCGTATTCTGCGTTGATCTCGCCTGCAACCGTTGCATATCTCAATTCTGAACCGTGACTTATCAAAGTATTGAGGAGCTGTGAGGCTGTATCTTTCGATAGCTTTTTATTCGTTACAAGAACCGCCTTAACGCCAACTGTTCTGACATCTTCCTCCTGACCACAGTAAGTTCCCGCAGGTATTGTGCACTCTGTGTATCCCGAATATTCCTTCAGCATTCGCTCAACAGTTCTGTCATCAAGCGAGAGAACGCTTATGTCTGTGTTTCGTGCCAACTCATAAACTGCTCCCGTTGGAGCACCGGCTGTGCAGAAGAACGCGTCTATGCTGCCGTCCTCAAGAGCGGCTGCCGAATCCGAAAAAGAGAGAAATTCCTCGTCAATAACGTCATATGAAAGTCCGTTCACGAAAAGTATTTCCTCTGCATTTTTCTTTACGCCCGACTCCTTTTCACCGACTGACACTCTTTTGCCGTAAAGGTCGGAAACACTTTCGATCCCCGAGTCAGCCTTTACAACTATCTGGCATTCCTCCGTGTACAGGGCAGCGATCGCCCTTACTCCCCTGCACGGCGAGTCCTCAAAAACTCCGCTGCCGCTGTAAGCCTCCGCAAGCATATCGCTCTGTGCAATAGCCGCATCGAGAAATCCTTTTTGCAGAAGCCTTATATTAGCCGCTGAACCCTCTGTATTCTTAATATCAAACGCGATATTTTCATTATCACTGCTCACAAGCTGTGAAAAAATTCCGGCGTAGGAATAATAGCTTCCGCCAACATTACCTGTGCCGAATGTAAGTCTGCCGCTGTGTCCGCACGAGCACATAGCCGTAAGACACACTGCCGTCAGAATTGCCGTAAAAATTGATTTTATGATCTTCATCTGATTTTCCTTTCGTGCAGTGCCAATAAAAATCCCCATACCCGAAATGCGGATACGGGGAATTAATGCAGACCCTTAATAGTTCTCGCTGCGAACCTCAAAGTAGGACTGCGGGTGATTGCATACGGGACATACATCAGGTGCAGATGTTCCGACAACAATGTGTCCACAGTTACGGCACTCCCATATAGTAACGCCTGACTTCTCGAACACTGCTCTTGTCTCAATATTCTTCAGAAGTGCGCGGTAACGCTCCTCATGAGCCTTTTCGATAGCAGCTACTCCGCGGAACTGCTCAGCAAGTTCGTGGAAGCCCTCCTCGTCAGCCTCCTGAGCCATGCGGTCGTACATATCAGTCCACTCAGCGTTCTCGCCCTCAGCGGCGTGCAGAAGATTTTCTTCAGTCGTTCCAAGCTCACCAAGCGCTTTGAACCAAAGCTTTGCGTGCTCCTTCTCGTTCTCGGCGGTTTTCAGGAAAAGCGCAGCTATCTGCTCATATCCTGCTTTCTTGGCAACGCTTGCAAAATATGTATATTTGTTTCTTGCCTGTGATTCGCCTGCGAAAGCTTCCCACAGATTTTTTTCGGTTTTTGTGCCTGAATAAAGATTGCTCATAAAAATTCCTCCTAAATCAATGTAATCAACATAGTTATTATAGCACATTTTCACAGAAAAGTCCACACTTTCCGCGCTAATTCACAAAATATTTTTATATTGCAAAAAACTCACGGCAATGTCAGAATTGTCCGTGAGTTCTCCGGTATTGTATATTATGCAGTTACAATGCTGTCTGCTGTATGAAGGTTGAGTTTCTCAACAGCCTGCTCCCTCATTTTGTACTTAAGGATCTTGCCTGCCGCATTCATCGGGAAACCATCAACGAAATCAACATATTTCGGACACTTGTGCTTTGCCATTCTGTCAAGGCAGAACTGCTTTATCTCGTCCTCAGTGCAGCTCTCACCAGGCTGGAGCACTATACAAGCCATGATTTCCTCGCCGTAAGCCTCGCTCGGCACACCGATAACCTGCACGTCCTTTACCTTGGGGTAAGTATAGAGAAAGTCCTCTATCTCCTTTGGGTATATGTTCTCGCCGCCGCGGATTATCATATCCTTGATTCTGCCGGTGATTTTGTAATATCCGTCCGAGGAACGCTTTCTCGCAAGATCTCCTGTATGCAGCCAGCCTTCGCTGTCAATAGCGGCAGCCGTAGCCTCCGGCATCTTGTAGTAACCTTTCATTATGTTATATCCCCTCGCAACGAACTCACCGTCCGTATCATCGGGAAGTTCCTCGTTTGTCTCAGGGTCAACGATCCTGCACTCAACGCCGAAAATAGCTCCGCCGACAGTATTCACCCTCTGCTCAATGCTGTCAGTTGTCTTGCTCATGGTGGTTGCGGGAGAAGCCTCAGTCTGTCCGTAAGTTATGCATATCTCGGACATATTCATCTTCTCGATAACTTCCTCCATTGTCTTTATCGGACAGGGCGAGCCTGCCATTATTCCTGTTCTCATGTACGAAAAGTCAGTCTTGTCGAAGTCCTCGTGACCGAGCATTGCAATGAACATTGTGGGTACACCGTGGAAACAGGTTATCTTCTCACGATTTATGCATGCAAGTCCCTTTCTCGGCGAGAAACGCGTGATAGGCGACATTGTCGTGCCGTGAGTTACGGAAGCCGTCATAGCGAGTACCATTCCAAAACAATGAAACATCGGAACCTGTATCATCATGCGGTCAGCAGTCGAAAGATCCATGCAGTCACCGATAGCCTTGCCATTGTTCACAACATTGTAGTGAGTGAGCATAACTCCCTTCGGAAAGCCTGTCGTGCCCGAAGTGTACTGCATATTGCACACGTCATTGATGTCGATTTTTTTGCGTGCAGCTTCAACCTCGCTATATGGGACGTTCTTGGCAAGCTCCACTGCTTCCTCCCATGTATAGCAGCCGTTGTTTTTCGAGTCAATAGTGATAACATTCTTCAGGAATGGCAGTTTTTCGGAATTGAGTTTTCCCGGCTCACAAGTATCAAGTTCAGGGCAGAGTTCCTTTATTATCGCAACATAGTCGATATTCTTTATTCCGTCTATCATTACAAGAGTGCTCGTGTCGGACTGTCTGAGCAGATACTCAGCCTCATGAATGCGGTATTCCGTATTCATTGTTACAAGTACCGCGCCGATTTTTGTAGTTGCCCAGAAAGTTATGTACCATTGCGGAACATTAGTTGCCCATATTGCAACGTGGTCGCCCTTTTTAACGCCCATCGCAATAAGAGAACGCGCGAAAGTATCAACATCATCACGAAATTCGGGGTAAGTTCTCGTATAATCAAGTTCGGTATATCGGAAAGCATACTGATTCGGGAACTGCTCGCAAATACGGTCAAGAACATCTGGGAAAGTATAGCTGAGAATGCGCTCCTTTGGCCACGGATACTGACCGTCTCCCCTTCTGCTGATCTGTAGTGCGTGCTTGTGCTTGGTTCTGTAGGGTGACATATAGTCAGCAAACTGCGGTATAACAACACCAGCATCGCTCAATCCGGCTGACCAGCGCTTTACCCATTCGAGCGAAATATAACCGTTGTAATTAATGGTTGTAAGAGCCTGTATCATCTGCTTTACCGGAACATCACCCGTGCCCATTATGCGATACTCTACAGTACCGTCCTCAAGCACAACGCTGTCCTTGACCTGAACATATTTTATGTGCTCGCCAAGATTTCCGACCGTTGTCTCGGGTGATTCGGCATTGTAGCGGTATGGGTGATGCATATCCCATATCGCGCCGACCTTTCTGCTCCTTACCTTGTCGAGAACCCTTGCAAGCCGTGCGGTATCACAGTACACGCCGTTGGTTTCAACGAGCAATGTTACATTGTTCTCCTCCGCGATCGGTACGAGTTTTTTCAGCGAATCCACAATATAATCGTCGTCAACTTCGCCGTCCGGAGCAGGTGCGAGATCAGCGAGAATTCGTATATAGGACGCTCCGAGCTTGTTTGCAAGTCTTGCATATTCGGTTACCTCATTCTCCGCCTCGGCAAATCTGTCCTTGAATTTGAGACAGGCTCCCGATGAAATACACGGTATCTCAAGGTTGAGTGACCTGAGTTTTTCAACCGTTGCAGGAAGCTGCTCGTCCGTAAAAGGCTTTGCTTTTACCGAAAAAATTTCGTTTCCGAGCCCCCTCAGTTCTATGCCGTCAAATTTGAAATCCTTTGCCATTGAGTAGATATCAGACCATGCCCAATCGGGACAGGCAAGTGTAGAAAACGCGATTTTCACTTTCATCAATCCTTTTCAGTAATTTGTTATGCTAATAAAACTATTCTAAAAAATATATAATATTATATCATATGTTTCATAATATGTCAACAATTGGCAGAATTATACTCGCCGGACTTCTTTAGCAGATATATAAAAACAGCCAAGCTTGCTTGGCTGTTTAGCTGTGTAATTATGCAAGCGGCTTTCCGCTGAATACAGGGAACACGCTGAAATCACCATAATCACTGATATGTTCCATATTTATAAGAAGCTGCATATCTTCATCGGATATTACAAAATCCACATCTGTATTCGACTTCATGTGCGCAGGGTCTGTTGTTTTCGGAAGTGCTACAGTTCCAAGCTGGATAACGTAGCGAATGCAGAGTTGAGCGGCAGATACACCGTATTTTCCCGCAATTTCAGCTATGGCAGGATTTTTAAGTGCTTCTCCATGAGCTATCGGCGAATAAGCCTCAACCAGTATGTTCTGCTCCCTGCAATAATCTACAAGTTTAGTGTCTGTGTTGCTGATGTGAAGTAATATCTGATTTACAGCAGGTTTCACACGACAGTCCGACATAAGACTTTCAAGATCATCTCGCAGGAAATTTGAAACACCTATCACACGAACTTTTCCCGCCGCCTGAGCGTCCTCAAGAGCGCGCCACACTTCCTTATTTTCATCGAAATATCGCTTTTCTACTCGGAATTCGCTCCAAGGCTGCGGTGAGTGGATTATCATCTGATCAAGGTAATCAAGTCCCATTTTTTCGAGTGTCTCATCGATAGATTTTGCGGCACTTTCATATGTTTTCAGTTCTGCGGCTACCTTGCTTGCTACGAAAAGCTCACTGCGCTCAATTCCACAGGTGCATATTCCCTCTCCTACGCTGCGCTCATTTCCGTATGCTTGTGCGGTGTCGATAAGACGATACCCAAGCTTAACTGCGGTGCGTACTGCCTCCGCTGCTTTGCTGTCATCGATAAACCATGTTCCAAGTCCCAGTTTCGGGATATTAATGCCGTTTGAAAGTGTGTAAGTTTCATTTAAAATCATAATATCTTCTCCTTATTTAACGATATATCTCAGCCAAACTGCACCGCTTTGTTACTGTCTGACATCAAGAAGCTTCAATGGTGTTACAGGGCGATCCATTGGCAGTCCATCAAACACGGAAGCCATGCCGCCTCTGCCGTCAATTCCTGAACCTATGAGAATGCTCACTTCATTTAGCAGTCCTGCCGCCAGAAATGCCGCGTTGATATGTCCGCCGCCAACTACTGCGGCTCTCTTTACACCGAACTTCTCGGAAAGTATCTCGCAGGCACGATTCAGATCTATTCTGTCTTTGCCGCAGACTATCCATGAAATATGCTGTCCGTTTAGATATTCAATATACTCACGGCTTGCTTTCTCGCTCATAATTATCAGTAAAGGACGTTCGCTGTCAGAATCGTCCTCCCAGAGCAGAGTTCCGTTGGTGTCCATTACGATCTCATAACCCTCGGATGACGACGCCTTTGAAAAGCCCTCAGTTCCGAACGGCTCGTTCCTTTCAGCGTGAAACTCCCCGGGAAGTGACATTTCAAGCTGAGCAGTCACACGTCCGCTGATTCTGCTTGGAGTGTCGAGCTCGTCCAGTGTATCGTAATATTCCTGCACTCCGGGAAGATGCTCGGTCATGGCACAATCTATACGTCCGTCAACGGAAGTCATCATGTGACATATGATATATGGTTTGTTCATTGGTATTTCTCCTGTCTGAAAACTTGACGATTTAAGATTTTTGGTGTATCATAGCTTTAAGCTTATATCAATTATACAACTTAAAGTTAACTTTAAGTCAAGTACTTTTTAAAAAATTTTTTGGAGGAAATGAAAATGGTATATACAGTGGGAGAAATGGCAAAGTTACTGGGAGTTACTGCCTCGACCCTTCGTTATTACGACAAGGAGGGACTCCTTCCGTTCGTTGAACGTTCTTCCGGCGGAATACGAATGTTCCGTGAATCCGATATTGAGTGGCTGAGAGTCATTGAGTGCATGAAAAAAGCCGGAATGTCCATAAAGGATATCCGGCAGTATATCGAACTTGCGCTCAAAGGCGATGATACCATAGAGCTGCGCCTGATGATGTTCCGCCGTCAGAAAGAGGTATTACAACAGAAAATGGCGGAAATGCAGCACACAATGGCTATGGTAGAATATAAATGCTGGTACTACGAAACCGCAAAGGCTGCGGGAACTGTGGAAGTTCCGCAGAATATGAAAGAGTCTGATGTTCCCAAGCAATTTCATGATATCAGACGTGAACTGAAAAACACCGTCATTAAATCGTAATACGAAAAAAGGCTGCTTAACCGATCAGGTAACGCAGCCTTATCTTTAAATTGTTAACATAGAAGTTTCTGTCACTTTTTTTCAGGCGGATTCTGCGGTTTAGGAGTCTTATCAAGTCGCTTGTAAAGAAACGTATCTGTGCTTTCACGCAGCTTGAATGTATCCTTTTTCTCGTAATTTGCAGCTCCCGACTGACTGCGGACAGTTTTCATCTGTGACCACATTATTCCTACGGAAACAGCGGCGATAACTATTCCTATAATGAGGCTGATTATGAACGATTTAAGCGGATTTCTCTCACTATCTGAATCTACTTCCGAATCGGACTCAGTGCCGCTGTATTCATCGTTTTCATATTCATCATAATCATCGTAGTTATCAAGTTCGTTTTCATAAACTGCATATGCGCTGACAGTATTGGACGCTGAAATACTGCCCGATGTTCCAATATCTGCGCAAGGGAGCATTATCAGTAATCCTGCGGCAATTGAAGCCGCGATCTTTTTCAGTTTCATATTGACCTCCCTCAGAACAGTCCTGTAAGCAGCGAAATAACAAATGCCGCCGCTGTAGCTGCTGCCGTTATTCCTGCGAAATACTTTACTGCCTTGCCGGTATCAATGGGAAGATCGCCGACAAATTTTCCTGTCTGACCGTTCATGGCAAATGTGTACTTATTGCCGTTCCACGTTGTATTGAGTATCCACACAGGATAAAGCGCATATTTCGCCTTGCCGCCGTTAAGCTTGATGTTTCCTGTTTCGCGCGTGAATGTACTGTATCCCTTAACAGTTGACGCAAATGTGCTTTCTGTACTGTTTTTGATTCGCTCATTTGCACGATCAACACTCTGCTCTGCCGTTACATCATATCTGTCGGCAAGATATCCCGAAAGATATGCGGTCTGAAAAGCTGCTGCATCCTTGAAGTCATAGGGCTCTATCGACTCCATAAGTTCGTCCTGCATTTTGCTCGAACCGTCAACGGGTACAAGCTCGAAGTTTAGTTTGCCTGCACGAACGACCGAATAATAGCTTGTTTCGGTATAGTTGAAGTTGTTGTCGCTCCACGTTTTCTTCTTCTGAGCCTTGTAGATTATCCTTGCGTCAGCTTCGGCATCAAAAAGCCATACCGGAACATAAAGTCCCTTGATCTCGTCAATGTGGTTCTGATCTTTAAATACCTTAGGAAGAAGTCTCTTGCCCTCAAGATGTTTGTTCAGGGCAGATTTTGCAGCATTCTTATCATATTTGAACGGTATCACATAATCAGGTCTGAGGTCGCCCGAGAATTTTCCTGTCATGACAACCGGATTATCGCAGTATGGACATTTAGATGCGGCTGTTGTACTGTCAGCAACGATCTCTCCTCCGCAGGACTGACAAGTGTACACATCCATGCCGTCAGTCTCGTCAGCCTTCCATTCACCGCCTGCATTGGTTTCCCAGTTCATATCGTCCTTTGCTGCGTTTTCGAGTTCGCTGTCATACTGCTTTAGAGTTGCTACATCAAACTCAGAATCGCAGTAGGGGCACTTCATTTTCTGAACGCTGCTGTTAAATTCAAGCTGTCCCGAACAAGCAGGACATTTATACTGAAGTAGTTCCGTCATATTATCACCTCTGTAAGAACCAGTTTTCGCAAGAAAATACTCAGACTTCATCTTGCGGGCAGGTTCTGATCTGTCTCTTATACACATCTGACGCTGCCGACGAATAGCCTTGTGTAGAT
>UQEM01000068.1 GCA_900540005.1 uncultured Ruminococcus sp. | reverse complement strand
CGTAAAATTTATGCTCGAAAATCTGCATATTATCTTAGTGTCAACACTCCCTAGTGTATTCAATCACTCAAATATTGTTATTTTGAAACAATTTCTCTTTATCACTTGACTTTTTTTAGTTATATATGCTATAATTGATGTGTAATAGTTATAAGGCGAGAAAATAAAAGACGGGATACTGCGGTCCATGCCGCACAGAACACATAAATATTGATCCCGGGGGAAACAGGCATCTGCTCATGCAATATTGCCGTGGAGGAAATTATGGAAAATTACAAAGACGATACCGTGATCCGAAACAGGATACGGGACATTGTGAGGGAGATTCACAGGGATTTTTTTAAAAAGGGAGATCCCGGCAGGCTCATTGAGCTTCTGAGTGACAACGCTACCTGTATAGGCGCAGGCGGAGAAATGTTCATTCAGGGCGGAAAGGCGATCGCCGATTATTTCAGCAGGGGAAAGGCTCATGTACTCAATGGCATTATCAGTGGTGAAAGCTACAATGTTTACCGTATGTCAGGCAGCCTTTACCGCTGTGAGGCGATTTGCAGCGTTGAGACGGCTGATAAGGAAGCTGCCGATTTTTCATTTACTCACAGGTCGACTTTTATCATGGAGTCTGACGGCGAAAACTGGAAAATTTCCCATATTCACGGCTCTGTTCCGTCACAGGCTCTCAACGGCGGACGTCTTTACCCGTTCACGCGCAGAGATGAGCAGATTGAGGCTATAGTTGATGAAAATTCATATGCCTATAAACAGCAGTTTTTTGATACAAGCATCAACGACTGCAACAAAGCAGGATTTGTTTACAGTATAGAAAAAATGCGCAGGGAGAACGTTGCTCTCACAAATTATGCGGTTTTATTTGTGAGCATTATGGAATTCAAGGCGATAAATACGCTTTACGGAGCTGAGGCAGGGGAGGAGCTGCTGAGAGATACCTACAGGCTTTTTTCGCAGAGCAGGCTTGAACCTGTCGTGTGCGCGCGAAAGGACGACGGCTGTTTTATTTTCCTCGTGGCAAAGAATAAACTTGATACCGAGCACCTTTCCGGACTGCTCCGTCATAAGTGGACTTATGGCGGCAATGAGAGCAGGATACATTATAAGTGTGGTGTTTACTTCATTGAGGACAACAGCGAGGACGTTGACAAGATGATAGACCGCGCGGAGATAGCGAGGGACTCAATTCCCGAGGACGAGAGAGTTTCCTGCGCGGTGTTCAGTCCGAACATCGGCGAAAAATTCCTTGAGAGTGCGGAGATACTCGCAAACTTTGAAAATGCCATTAAGAACAAGGAGTTTCAGGTGTACTATCAGCCGGTTGTAAGCGCAAAGACTGGCAGAGTTATCTCGGCAGAGGCTTTGATCCGCTGGAAAAAGCCTGACAGGGGTATCATTTCTCCCGATAAGTTTATTCCTGCACTTGAAAAATACGGCTGTGTTACGGCGCTCGACAGGTATGTTCTGGACGAAGTTGCGGACTATCTGCGTAACCGTGTAGATGAGGAAAAGCAGATAATCCCGATATCAGTGAACCTTTCGCGAGTCGATTTTTACGACAAGGACGAAGTTGACGACTTCTACAAGTGCCTTGAAAAACAGATACTTCCGAAAGGCTCGATAAGGTACGAGATCACGGAAACATCGTACACTACGCTTGAGGAGAAACTTGAGTCTTTCATAAGGGATATCCGTGAGAGGGGACATCAGATCTACCTTGACGACTTTGGCAGCGGATATTCTTCGTTCGGCATGATTCAGAACTACGATTTTGACGTTCTTAAAATTGACATGAGCTTTATTCGCCAGATCGAGAAAAACGGCAAGGTAAGGAAAATAATCAGAACCATTATTTCGATGTGCCACGATATGGGGATCGAAGCTGTTGCGGAGGGTGTCGAGACTAAGGAAGAACTTGAATTTCTGCGCGACAACGACTGCGATTACATTCAGGGATACTATTTCTCGCGTCCGCTGTGCTACGACGACTTTGAGAAATATCTTGAAAAGAATATGTGTGATGAATAACAAAACGGAACCCATAACGGGTTCCGTTTTGATTTGTCGAAAAGTTCTGATAATGAGATTCAAAAGCCCCATAAACAGTCTCCAAACGCTTCACAGTTTACTGTTCGAGAACTCTTTTTCTGCGTTTTGCCGCGATAGCACAGGCAAGGAAAGCTGCTGCGAACAGAAGCTGAACGCCAATGCAGACCACGAACTTATGCGTGCTGAAAGCTTCGTCGAAAATGAGACTGTTGGCTCTGACATAATAGTATACGGGGAGAAATTTCGCGGCTGAAACTACCGAGGGCGACAGGTATTGCATAGGAACGAATACTCCGCAGAGAAAACACATTCCGAGACCGAATATCTGGTTGAGAAAATCCACAACGCGGATATTTTTCAGCAACACGGAAACGAGTATCGAAAGGCAGGCTGACATGATGTACAGCACAAACGAGTTGATGAACACAAGATTTTCTCTGCCTATAAGCATTCCACCGTTGAAGATTAAACCGACACCCATGAAGATCGCCCAAAGAACTGTTACCAAAGTAAATCCTGCCAGTGATACTTCCATTGTAAAGCGTGTCTGATTGATACATGAGCAGGCGGTGCGGAAGTAGATGTCCCTACGGTAAATTGCAAAAAGTACCGGTGAAAGCGCGCTCATGATCATTGAGATAGCGACATAGGGGAGCGTACCAAAGTATTGACCTATATTGCTGCCCGAGCTTTTCTCAAAACTCTCTATCTTTACGTCAGCCGTATTTTTCAGAGCCTCGGTTGCAAGCGAGACCGCTTCGGATTCGCTTTTACCGGCAAGGAGATACCCTCTTACAGCGTTAATGAAATTATTCGTGTGTAGCGAGAGCAGTTCATCATTATTGTGAACATTTTTTACGGTAACAAGTTTTTCAGGTTCAGCTTTCATATCAAGAATTTTTTCGCCGAATCCCTTGTTGATATAGACAACATCGTGTATCGTTGTGTAATATAGCAGCTTTTTCTGCGAAGTTTCGCTGTCCATGACCGATTCGGGCAGACTTGCAATTTCGCATTTATCCGCGAGATATCCACAAAATTCCTTGCTCAGTTCGCTTTGATCGTTGTCATAGAGAATTATCCTATGCTTTGAGAGCACGAACTGCTCATTGGAGTTCGAGTTGAAGTAAGTTATGGTGGAAATAATAAGGAAGATCAGTCCGTAAAGCACAACGCTGGTGATCTTTGCCTTGAGGACTTTCATAAGCAGCTTAAATGCTGTCATACTTGCGCCTCCTTGTCATTAAAATTCCGAGAACAGCAAAAACTGCCGCCTCAGCCGTCATAGTTATAATACAGTGCCAATAGCTTTTGGTGTCACCGAATACGGTGATGTTGTAGATCGCATCGCTTATCAGCGCAGAAGGGTTGAGTTTGTTTATTATCGGACAGGTCGCCTCGATTTTTCCCTTCATATCGCCTGCCATGAGTCCGCTAAAAAAGCATGATAACAATGAGAAGACAATTGAAAATCCTGCCTTTACCGTTTCGTTTATCCTGTTGAGCGAACCAATGAAAAAGCCTGTGTTAGTTCCGAGTATTGAGCCGACAATTGCTGCAAAATAGGTGAGTATCAGATTTTCACCGAGACTTATTCCAAGCACGAACCGCACAAAGCTTACGCACAGTACAACGCATATGATCCCGAGTATGTATGTTCCTGAGAGCGAAGCTGTCATTGAAATAAATTTCGGGGTCGGTGATATGCACTTTCTTGCACCGAGTTCCGAGAGATTTCCCTGGTTCTGAATTGCAATATGAAGTCCGCTGATAGAACTGAAAAGCGCGACCATTGCAATCAGATTATAGAAATACTGATCGTAAATGTCAGTACGTTTGTCAGCAAGTCTGATGTTTTCAGTGTAGTCCGTGTTTCCTGTGAGTTGAGAAATAACTGCCGCCAAAGCGCTCGGGTCGGATTTGAGCGTGTCACTTATTATTTTTTCATTTACCGTGTACTGATTTACAATTCGCTCAAGAATGGTCGATTCAGTACTGTTTTTTCTGACTTGCAGCGATATCTCGCCGTCAACACAAATGATAGCGTCTATGCTCTTGTCCTCGAGCTTTTTCTGAGCACTCTCCATGTCAGTTCGGGTGATCTTCAGCAGAGCGTCATCTCCGCTGCTCAGCGAATCGAGGACGGCGGAGAAGTTTTCGTTCTCGGTCGTTTCGACAACAGCGGTCTTTATTGCCGCATTGCTGAAATCCTTGTCGTAGATACCGCTGAAAGCCGCTTTGAAAAACAGACCAAGGACTATCGGGAATAACATCAGCCAGAAAAGCACGTCCTTTACCCTAAAACAGGTAATAAGTTCATATTTAAAATTATGCCAAAACATATCGTTCTCCTTTTCATTCGCTGTCGCGGAGTGCTTTTCCCGTTATTTCGAGGAAAACGTCATTGAGAGTGGGCAGCAGTGAAACGACCTGACCGAAATAGAGTTCGTGCTTTTGCAGAATTTCAAGCACCTTTATGAGATTGTGTCTGCCGCCGCTGCAATAGATTTTCAGTTCATCACCGATATATGACACCTTATAAACGTGACTGAGAACTTTCAGTTCATTGGTTACAGCTTCGGGCGGTTCGGGCATATTAATGCATATAGTTTCGGTATTCTTTATCATGCGCTTTAGTTCATCCTTTGTGCCGACTGCTATGCTTTTGCCCTTGTCCATTATCGCGATTCGCGAGCATATCTGCTCGACCTCCTCCATGTAGTGCGAGGTGTAAATTATCGTTGCGCCGTTTTTGTTGAGTTCGAGTATTCTCTCAAGTATCTTGTTGCGGCTCTGCGGGTCAACCGCGACCGTTGGCTCGTCAAGAATGATAAGTTCGGGCTTGTGAGCGATTCCGCAGGCAATGTTGAGACGCCTGAGAAGTCCGCCTGAGAGCTTTTTCGGTCGGAATTTTACAAAATCTCCGAGACCCGTAAAATCAATTGCCTCATCAATGTATTTTTTCCTCAGCTCCTTGTCCCTTATGTACAGACCGCAGAAGTAGTCAATGTTCTCATAGACGGTAAGCTCATCAAAAACCGCAACATTTTGCGAGATAATGCCTATCCTGCGCTTGATATCATAGCTTGTGGGAGTCATTTTCTTGCCGAAAAGCTCAATATCCCCCTTGTCGTAGTTCAGCAGCGAGAGCATACAGTTTATTGTCGTGGTCTTGCCTGAGCCGTTCGGCCCGAGCAGACCGAATACCTCTCCCTTTCTTATGTCAAGATTGAAGTGGTCTACCGCGATAAGCTCCTTGTAGCGCTTAACTAGATTTTCTATTTTAACAATTGATTCAGCCATGCGAATCTTCCTTTCTGTTCGTGATATATTCATTATACAGCATTCTGCGGCAAATTTGAAGTGAAAAAAGTAATGATTCATACATGACAAATGTCATATTTTCTGCTGTTGACAACAAGCACATGATTATGCTATTATAATTATAGGAATTATTATGAAACGGATAGGAGGGGAGCGCTTGGCAAGACTTGCGGACAGAGCAGTTATTCTGCTCATGTGTTTACTCGGATTTTTTTCGGGACTGAGCGCTCCGCTCGGAAATTCCGATACAGGAGTAGTGACTGCTCTGCTGTGTACGGTGATTTTCTGCGCAGTTGAGGAGATCCTCGGCGGTGTGAAGGCTTTTCAAATATTGGAAATTTTGACTGCGGCGTTATGTATCGCGTGTCTGTTCCGCAGCGAATTTGTTATATTTGTTCCGATAGTCGCCTATGAACTGGTAAGTTTAGGGCAATGGCGCGGACTTACCGCAATTTCAGCCGCCGCTGTGATACGCCTCGGAGTATTGCTGCAAAATTTGACATTCACGCGCATGGGAGTTGTCTGCTGCGGCTGTATCGCTGTAATGTATCTTGTTTCCGTGCTCATTGCCGTGCGCAGCGCGAAAATGATGGAGCTTAGCGACAAACTCCGCACAACACGTGACAGCGCAGTCGAGCACAGCAACGAGCTTATGCTGAAAAACCGTCGTCTTATCGCCTCGCAGGACAGTGAGATCCACATTGCCACACTCAGGGAGCGCAACCGTATCGCGCGTGAGATACACGACAATGTAGGACATCTCCTCACACGAACGCTGCTTCAGATGGGAGCGATATGTATAATCAACAGCGATGAGCAGTTGAAAGAGCCGCTTGAAAGCGTAAGGCAGACGCTCGACGGTGCAATGTCTGCTATCAGAAAAAGTGTCCACGATCTTCATGATGAATCGGTTGATCTGGAGGCTTCGATCAGAAAGACGATAGAGCCGCTGCGAAATGGCAGAGAGGTCTTTTTGGATTTTGACGCGACAAATGCGCTTGAACCGAATGTGAAATACTGCTTTGCCGCAGTGGTAAGGGAAGCTGTAAGCAATATTATAAAGCACTCGAATTCGACACAAGTGAGGGTAATAGTGCGCGAACACCCTAAGATAGCCACGCTCATGATCGAGGACAACGGAACAGGTGCAAGTCTTGAAAGCGGTGGGATCGGACTTGAAAGTATACGCGAAAGAGTTGACGCTCTCGGCGGTATAGTTAATATTTCGGCAGAAAAAAGCGGATTTAAAATATTTGTGAGCATAGTAAAAAAGGACTGATCGAATGCGGATCGTTATAATTGATGATGACAAACTTGTTGCACTCTCTCTGAAAACCATTCTCGAAAGCACGGGAAAGGTCGAAATACTCGCCATTGGAAACAGCGGTGAGGAGGCGATAGAGCTTTACAGGGAGTACAGACCCGAGGTTATGCTCATGGACATAAGAATGAACGGCATGAGCGGTCTTGAAGCTGGCGAAAAGATACTCAGTACCGACAGTGATGCTAAGATCCTCTACCTCACGACATTTTCAGATGATGAGTACATAGTCCGTGCGATAAATCTCGGAGCAAAGGGCTATATTTTGAAACAGGACTATGAAGGGATAGCTCCGGCACTTGAAGCGGTCGTGCGCGGACAGAGTGTTTTCGGTAAAAAGGTCATAGACCGGATCCCTGCGCTCCTCGGCACGGGAAAGGACTTTGACTACGCAAGATACGGTCTGAGCGAAAAGGAGGCCGAACTCATCGAACTTATCGCACAGGGCATGAACAACAAGGAGATATCCGCTGAAATATATCTCAGCGAGGGTACTGTGAGAAATTACATCTCCGAACTGCTCGAAAAGCTTGAACTGCGCGACAGGACGCAGCTTGCTGTTTATTACTATACTCACAGAGGCTGAAAGAAGGGAAAAAACGATTATGTGGCTGATAATATTCGGACTGATGATTTTTGCGATGTTCGCAGGAGTTTTTTACCTCGTAAACAGGTTCTACAAAATACCGATAACCGAAAAGCTTTCAGGCGGCAGAAAGCCGGTGCGGATACTTATTGCGGTAATTCCGCTTGCAGTAATCGTAGGCGGCTGTTGGCTTGCGTGGGGCATGACGAATGCGATAGTGGTCAGTCTCCATGTTTGCGCAGTGTGGCTGATTGCCGATCTGATAAGTTTTATTGTCCGCAAGATACGAAAAAAGGACGGAAACTATACCGTGAGGGCAGTTTCAGTCCTTGCATTTTCGGCAGTGTATCTCGGAGTTGGCTGGTACCTTGCACATCATGTCTGGAGAACGCAGTACAATGTTGAGACGGACAAGACTTTCGGCGAACTGAGAATAGTTCAGATATCGGATTCGCACGTTGGAGCTACGTTCCACGCAGACGGTTTTGCAGAGCAGATAGAGCGGATAAATGCTGAGACCCCCGACATAGTTGTGGTTACGGGCGATTTCGTTGACGACGGAACTTCGCTCGCGGACATGGAGGAGTCGTCAAAGGCTCTCGGAGATCTCAAAACCAAGTATGGTGTGTATTTTGTCTTTGGCAACCACGATAAGGGCTATTACGGCGACGAACGCCGCGGATACTCTACGGCAGATCTGGTCGCGAATCTTGAGGCGAATAATGTTACAGTGCTTGAGGACGAGAATGTTCTCATAGATGACAGGTTTTACCTGATAGGCAGGCAGGACGCTTCTGAGGAAAGCCGCGCGGAAATGAGCGAACTTTTCAAGGAAATTGACAACAGCAGATATACGATAGTTCTCGACCACCAGCCGAATGATTACGATGCGGAGGAAGCAGTCGGAGCAGACATGGTTCTCTCGGGACACACTCACGGCGGACAGCTTATACCGATAACTTACGTTGGCGAGTGGACGGGCGTGAACGATGCTACATATGGAATAGAAAAGCGCGGAGAAACGACATTTATCACCAGTTCGGGCATTTCTGACTGGGAGATAAAGTTCAAGACGGGCTGCAAATCGGAATATTCGGTCATTGACATAAGCGGTACATAAAAAGAAGCTCCTGATTAGGGCGGCGCACATAAAGCAGTTTATGTGATTTGAAGATAAGGTTGCGTAACATCGCAGTTACGCAGCCTTTTTCTTTTTTTCGTATTCTCTGCTGTCAGCTATTGCCGTAGCGACAGCAACATCAAAGCGGAAGTGAATCTCTATCTGCTGAGTACGATGCCCATCGCTCTTTTCAGGAGCGTAAACAACTATCTTCTCGATAAGTTCATGCATGATCTCGGGAGTAAGCTCCGTGATATGCTCATACTTCTGCACTACCTTTATAAATGAGTTCACATCAGCACATTTCTGCTCTGCTGTTTCAATAAAAGCAGTAAGTTCTGATGCTTTCGCTTTCAGCTTCTTCTGCTCGTCCTCATATCCTGCGGACAGTACAGCAAAACGCTCGTCAGAGATCTTACCCGAAATATTGTCCTCATAGAGCCTTACAAACAGCCTGTCAAGTTCAGTGATACGCTTTTCAGCTTGATTAAGAGCTTTCTTTGCCTTAAATACATCAGAGGAATGCTTTGACGCAGAGTTGTCCATGGCTGTCTGCACAAACTCAGCTTCATTGTCTTTGACATTATCAAGGAGCTTGTTCAGAGCATTCAAAACCAACTTCTTTAGCACCACAGTCCTGATATAATGTGAAGAACAGCTATTCTTATCTGCTGAGTGCGTAGAGCATTTCAGATGTTCCTGTTCTTCGCTGAGACTCTTGGAACGGCATAAATACAGCTTCTTCCCACAATCAGCACAATAACAGATGCCCGAAAACGGATTTACAGTTTCCTGCTTCTGATTTCTGCGCTTATTCTTACGCATCTCCTGAACAAGATCAAACTCCTGCTGTGTGACGATAGGCTCGTGGGTATTCTCAAAGATGAGCCAGTCTTCTTTCGGATTTTCAATCTTACGCTTGTTCTTGTAGGACTTGCGGCGTGTACGGAAGTTCACCGTATGACCGATGTATTCGGGGTGCTCTAAAATGTCAATGACAGTTTCAGTACACCAGCGGTCAAGCCTTGAATTCTTGTTGGCTGGGTTTCTTCCTTGCGATATAGCGTAAGCCGTCGGATTTGGGATACCTTCCTCAGTCAGCTTACGAGCTATCTGAGTCGGACCGTAGCCGCTGATGCAGAGCTTGTATATTTTGCGGACAACCGCTGCAGGCTCATCATCAATGATCCACTTGTGCTTATCTTCCTCAGATGCCTTGTACCCGTAAATAGGCAGAGAAAGCGGTTTGCCCGACTGACCCTTTGCCTTAATACAGCACGAATCTTCTTCGATGTATCCCTGGCGTACCAGTCATTAAAAATGTTCTTGAAAGCCATCAGCTCATTCTCGCTCTTGAGAGTATCCACGTTATCATTGATAGCGATATAGCGGACATCATAGTCAGGGAATATGATCTCAATGTACTCACCGGTTTTCAGGTAGTCTCTGCCGAGTCTGCTCAGATCTTTGGTGATGACCGTTCCCACTTTGCCTGCTTCAACATCTGCCATCATAGCCTTGAAGCCATCACGTTCAAACGTCGTACCCGAAACTCCGTCATCAACGTAGTAAACGAGATTGCTGAAACCGCTATCCTCCGCATACTTTTTGAGGATAGCCTTCTGATTGGTGATACTATTACTCTCACCCTGTAACATATCGTCCTGCGAAAGACGACAATACAACGCTGTTATCTTGTCTGTCATATTAACCTTCCTTTCCGACAGATAAAGCGAGCTATGTTATCATTATAGCGCAATATACCGTCAATGGCAATGCGCCGAAATGCCAATATTACACAGCCTACTTATCAGGTTCTTGTCCGGATTCACCGAGCATTTCTTCACATTCACGGTCTATCAGTCTTTGCAAAATATCCGTAAGGCGTTCCTTTGAAGCAGGGTTGAATACTAACTTCACGATGTAAGTTGTTCGTCCGATCTTGTACTCGGACACGTTGTTTTCTTTGTTCATAGCGATCTTTCCTTTGCTTATATATCTCTACGCATTGGTGAGGGCATCGCTTTCTTTCTCTTACCCTCTACGCAGCCGCAAGGTCGGTATGTCATCCTTTCAGCCGACCGAGTATTTTGCGACTATGAATGTTATAGCGCGTAATGAAGCCTATTGTCCAGCCGCATTGCGCACGAACTTTAGGTTGTATTTCAGTTTTCCCCAGTGCAATTTATACTGGAAATATGAAAAGCAGCCTCAAGTGAGACTGCTTTTAACCTTCAACATCTAACAAATATTTACATAAGTGTAGGCGCTTTAGTATTTATTCTTACATACAACCACCCATTGTAAGAATAACCATTGTATGCTTATAGCCTACATTTTTACCGCTGCATTCCATGACAATGTAATAATCGCTTTCATTCTCTGCCATTACAACTATTCCTTGTGAATAATTGGTTTTCCAAAGTGGTTTAACGCCATAGTATGGTGCAACTGCTTCATTTGTTGGATTAGGAGTTTCAATATTAAATCCATTTTCATATAGCCAAGCATGGTAATTTTTCAGAGCAGGAGGCGTTCCCATTACTTGAAATGCACTTAATGTTGCCATTTGGAATTCTATTTCATTTTCGAGAGTTATTACATACTTTTCAGTCGGATCAAGAATATATTCACCTATTGTGTTTCTTATATCCGAAAAATCATTGAGTTTTATATGTTTCATATTTTTAATCTCCTTCTGGTCTTGCTTCAGCATAAGGTCGGATTTGTGATACATAGCCGTCAACAGTTAAAAATGATTCTCCTAAATCATTTAGGCTAAGTATTAGCATATACTCTGCAACTTCTCCAGAATGGTCAACACCTCGTATTGCAGGTAAACTTTTACGAAATTCTTCAAAAGATTTTCCAACAACTACCCAGTCATCTATCTCCTTATCATAATAACAGTGAAGATCACGCCAAAGAGTTAAATCGTCTTCTTCATAAAACTCTTCGTCAATCGAAAAGTGTGCCCAAGGAAACAGTTTAGGAAACACCTCAGTATATGGAGTAAAGGGAAACCAATATGGATATGAATATGTTTTTTCTTCATTTCCATCATCCACGATTAATTCTGTTTCTCCTCTTCCGCTACACTTATTAACCCATTCTGTTGAATGAAGCTTAACTGTGCCTCCATCTTTTATAATGCTCATGAACTGCTTCTGTGACAAAAGAAAGTTATAATTTGTAATGTGTTCAGGTAAATTAGAGAATGAAAGAAGCTGTTGATTGGATGAGTCATCCAAAAAGACTTGATTTAATGGAACTTTTACAAAAAAGCCTTTTCCGTCTCCGCCTTTAGTTCTTTCGATCGTTTCTGATGTTAGCTTTTGCCAAATGCAAATTTTGTTATCGGAGTCATTATTATATAAAACAACAATACAAGGCAAAGAATTTGTTGTCCAATAATTATATTGTCTTTCATCAATATCTCTGAAAACAATACAGTTGTCTTTTTCTTCTTTAAAATAGCTCGAACCAGTTTTAATTTGTAATGCAAGGAGTTGTTTTGCTGCACCAGATGGATCTGTAAATTCCATATGCGCATCAATGCCAATATCATTTACTGGTTGCTCCCTAAACATCCATTGATATTCTTCTGCTATTTCTCCACAATGGTGGACTCCTTTTCTCTCGGTATGATTTGCCATAAACTACCTCCTTAGAATATCATGGGTGGCTATCAGCTTGTCTATTTCCTTTATTATACAAGCTTATATATGAAATGTCAACTGTGCATTACTAAGATTTGATATTATGAAGAGAAAAAGGCGTTGTCGAATAAAAATGTGAAAGCCACCTCCGCATGAGCTGAGTCTATACCAGCAAGCTCGGTATCCCCGCATTACAATTTTGAAAATTGAAGGCTGCGATACATAGCTTGACAGGAGCTCTGCCCCTAAACAATGCCAACAACTTAAGCGATATTGGCATTTACCCCGCATAAAAAATCAAACA
>UQEM01000067.1 GCA_900540005.1 uncultured Ruminococcus sp. | reverse complement strand
CGTAAATACGGGCTTTTTCAGGTGAATATCCATTTAGTATCACCAATATGGAGCTTGTGACGGGACTCGAACCTGCGACCTGCTCATTACGAATGAGCTGCACTACCAACTGTGCTACACAAGCGCAATAATATTATACTATGTAACGTGCAAAATGTCAAGGGTTTTGAGAGAATAATTGTGTATGAGAGGGTGACAGCTCTCTCCGCCGCAGATTTTTTGACGGGAGAGAGCGTCCCTGCTGCACGAGTGAGAGATCTGCTAAAAGGACGTGCAGCTTATCCTATGAATACGGGTTTCAGGTAGCGGCGGAAGAATGTGAAGCTGACCTGCGTTTTTTGACAGTTCTTTTAACGATACCCTGAAGTCTCTCGCAGGTATCCTGAGGGAACGTGGTGATAAAAGTCACAGCCTGCTCGTGAGCCTCCTCGTGCGGAAGTCCCAGAAACTTGTGGAAGAACATATAGACTTCCGTGAAGCACGAGAAAATTTCGTCAACAGCCTTTCTGCCCTCGGGAGTAAGAGTCACGCTTGAGCAGAAGTCCTCATGGACGTAGCCGCGGCTCACAAGACCGCGCAGCATTTTGCTCACGCTTGGTCTTGAAACGCCGAGGTGGCGCGATATGGTTACACAGCGGACGTTCTCGCCGCTGTCAGCGATTTCTTTAATAGCGATAAGATATTTTATCTGTCCTGAACATGGTTTCATACAAATACTCCGTTCATGAATGGATTCAGCGCAAAGGCTATTTATTTGTCGGAATCAATGAGGTGCCAGTAGCCTTTGAGGTATACAGCTCCCGAAACAACGGTAAGGATAGTGGATATCCAGATAAGTATCGGGATAACAACGTTGTCAACAGCCTTAACGAGCGAATCTGACAGGCTGAGGCTGAAGTCGCCGCACAGGCTGAGCCAGAAAAGGATAGCTACAATGGCAACCATAGTGAAAGCGGTCTTAAGTTTGCCCCATATACCTGCGGCAACGACCACACCACTGTCGGCGGCGAGAAGCCTCAGACCCGAAACCATGAATTCGCGCGCGGTAATGATTATCAGCGGAATTGCGCCCATATTGACATCGTTCAGATCGACAAAGACCGTGAGCGCGGCAATAACGAGCACCTTGTCGGCGAGGGGGTCGAGGAACTTGCCAAAGTTGGTGACAAGACCGCGTTTTCTTGCAATTTTGCCGTCGAGAGCGTCAGTAATGGAGGCTGCTGCGAATATAACGAGAGCCACCGCATAGTGGAACGGGAAGTCGATGTACATAAAAAGCAGGAAAAACGGGATAAGAATGACTCTCAGAAGTGTTAACTTATTTGGAAGATTCATTAGAAATCACCTCTCCAATCAAATCATAATCAAGAGTATCTGTAATTCTTATTTTGACGAAATCGCCTATTTCAAGCGGACTTTCCGATGAGAAAAAGACCTTTCCGTCAATATCGGGCGCGTCAAGAGGAGTTCTGCCGAACCAGCACTCGCCGAACTTGTCAAAGCCCTCAACAACAGCTTCGAGTTCTTTTCCGAGTAGCTTTTCGTTGTTCTCGGCGCTTATGAGCATCTGCTGCTGCATGATGATATCTGCGCGGTGAGCGGCTGTCTCCTCGTCCACCTGATCGGGGAAATTATAAGCAGGCGTGCCCTCCTCACGGGAATATGCAAAGCAGCCGAGACGGTCAAAGCGGACGCGGTTCACGAACTCGGCAAGCTCGTTGAACTGTTCCTCAGTCTCGCCGGGGAATCCGGTAATGAGCGTGGTGCGGATAGTAACGCCCTTTATCTTCTCGCGGATCTTGGCGAACAGAGCCTCAAGCCTTTCGGTGTCGCCCCAGCGGTTCATGCGTTTGAGGATATCGCCATTGCAGTGCTGTATTGGTATCTCAAGGTATTTTACGAGTTTATCCTCGCGGGCGATAACGTCAAGCAGTTCGTCCGTGATCCTTTCGGGGTAGCAGTAGAGTGTGCGTATCCATTTGATACCGTCGATCTTGCAAAGTTCGGTAAGAAGTTCGGCAAGCTTGGGTTCTCCGTAGAGGTCTTTGCCGTAGAGAGCAGTATCCTGAGCTATCACTACAAGTTCGGTCACGCCGTTTTCAGCGAGGAAACGTGCCTCTTTGAGAACGTCCTCCATGGGAACGCTGCGGAATTTTCCTCGTATCATCGGTATAGCGCAGTAGGTACAGCAGTTTGAGCAGCCCTCGGCAATTTTGAGGTAAGTAAAGAACGGCAGGGTGGAAATTATCCTTTCGCCGCAAAGTTCCGCCTCCAGCTTGGGGGCAAAGTTCACATATCTTTCGTCCGCGAGAACGTGATCGAGAATATCGACAATGTCGCGCGTGTTGCCAATTCCCACAACGGCGTCAGCCTCGGGGAACTGCTCTGCGAACTCGTCCTTATAGCGTTCTGCGAGACATCCCGTTACGATGATCTTTTTCAGCGTACCGTCCTCTTTGAGCTTTCCCAGCTCAAGAATAGTCTCGATAGCCTCCTCTTTTGCGGACTTGATGAATCCGCAGGTATTAACGATCGCCACATCGGCGAGACCCGGCTCGGTGACGAGCTTGTATCCGTGACTTCTCAGCTTGTAGAGCATTCTCTCGGAATCGACCAGATTCTTAGAGCAGCCCAGCGAGACCATTCCAACCTTTATCGCCATCTGTCAGTTATCCTCCTCATAGTTGTTTTCAAAATATTCCTTTACCGCGCGGTTTATCTGCGTGAAATCATAGCCGTACCGCACGAGTGAATTTTTAACTTTTTCAATTGATCTTCTGTCGGAAGCGTCCGTGAGAAACCTTGCGTGTCTGCTTTCGAGCAGGTGCATCAGGTTTTCATCGAAAACCTCTCCGTATGGTTCAAGAGCGTCCTCCGCGGTAAAACGGTCGATACCCTTCTGCGTTATCTCGCGGAGAGCGCGCCTGTAGCCGAAATGCTTAACCTCGACGAGTTTTCTCGCCGCGCGTTCGGCATAGCGCCTGTCGTCAATGAAACCGTTTGAGGTAAGCTTTTTCATTACCTCGCCGCAGAGTCTTTCGCTCTTGTAAGTGCCGAGCAGCTTATTATACATTTCGGCGTAAGGGTAGTCGCGGTAGTCGAGCAGGAACAGCGCCCTCTGATAAGCTCGCCGGAAGTTTGAAGCCCATATGATCTTTCTCAGGGCGGCGGTATCGAGTTCGGTTCCGGCAAAAACCGAGTAATCGGCTATGATATCGGCGTGGAGATAAATTTTTCTCTCCTCGTCGATAACGACTTCGTAAGTAGTTCCCTTATATTTCTTGACGGAAGTTATCTTCATTATTCCTCAGCAGGTGTAAATTCTTCAAAATCCTCGTCGATATTTGCAAGAATATCAGTTTCGCTCTCGGGAGCGATCTGACTTTCGGAAGCACTGTCTGTTGACTCGGCAGCCTCGCCCTCGCCGTTCTTGGCGTTCTTCTTTTCCTTGCTCGGCTTTGTGTGCAGCTCGTCCTTGCGCGCGAGTATCTGCTCCTCGATCTCCTTCATGAGAGCCTCGTCATTTTTGAGCAGCTCCTTGACGTTATCGCGTCCCTGTCCGAGTTTCTGATCCTTGTAGCTGAACCACGAGCCGCCCTTCTTGATGATGTCAAGATCGACCGCGAGGTCGAGGACCTCGCCCGTGCGCGATATTCCCGTGCCGTACATGAGGTCAAAGGTACATTCCTTGAAAGGCGGAGCGACCTTGTTCTTGACCACCTTGCACTTGGTGTTTGCACCGATTATATCGCTGCCCGACTTTATGACTTCGCCCTTGCGCACTTCGATCCTTACGGACGAGTAGAATTTGAGAGCGCGTCCGCCGGGGGTCGTTTCGGGATTGCCGTACATAACGCCGATCTTTTCGCGTATCTGGTTGATGAAGATAGCAACGCAGTTTGACTTCGAGATAGCCGCCGTGAGTTTCCTCATCGCCTGAGACATGAGTCTTGCGAGCTGACCTACATGGAGATCGCCCATTTCGCCGTCTATTTCGGCGCGTGTGGTCATAGCCGCGATAGAGTCGAGGACTATGACGTCGATAGCTCCCGAGCGGATAAGAGCCTCCGCGATCTCAAGAGCCTGTTCACCGCTGTCGGGCTGTGAGACGAGCAGTTCGTCAATGTTTACTCCGAGAGCCTGCGCGTAAACAGGGTCGAGAGCGTGCTCAACGTCAATGAATGCAGCCTCGCCGCCGAGTTTCTGAGCCTGAGCGATTATCGAGAGCGCGACTGTCGTCTTGCCCGAGCTTTCAGGGCCGTAGACTTCCACGATTCGTCCTCTCGGGACTCCGCCTATGCCCAGCGCCATATCAAGTGTCATCGAGCCTGTGGGAATGCAGTCAACGTTGAGCGTTTTTGTCTGACCCAGACGCATGATAGCGCCTGCGCCGTATTTTTTCTCTATCTGTTTCAGCGCGCCGTCAAGAGCCGTCTTTTTATCCTCTTTTGTCGTAGCTCTGACAACTGCGGCTTTTTTAGCAAGTTCTTTTTTAGCCATAGTTTTCCTCCAATGATCTTATCTGCTCACAGTGCTGTCCTTGTACCGCGGAGAGGTATCCGGCAGGCAGACAGCCCGTGCTGTTCTTAAAATCCCCGCGGTGTCTTTCCGCAGGTCGATATCGGCAAAGCCGTTTTTTCTCAGTATTTCTGCAACATCAGTATGCTGACCCATGCCGTACTCGTAGAATATTGCACCTTCGGGGACGAGAGCGGCTTTCCACAGCTCCGTGACAGCGCGGTAGAATCCCAGACCGTCACTGCCGCCGAAAAGCGCGAGTGCAGGCTCGCAGGCAACTTCCTTTTGCAGCGTCCTCATATCCTCACCCGTAAGATACGGCGGATTGCTGACGATTATATCTATATTATCAAAGCTTTCGCGGCATTCGCGAGAGAGAACATTTCCCTTTACGATATTGATATCCGCGCCGTTGAGTTTTGTGTTTTCGCGCAGATATCCGAGCGCCTCGTCCGATATTTCCACAGCCGTGACATTCGCTTCGGGAATCTCTTTTTTGAGCGTTACCGCGATACAGCCGCTTCCCGAGCACAGGTCGGCTATCACAGGAGCGCCAAGCTTTTTTTCCCTGCAATAATCGAGAACGTGCTCGATAAGAGTTTCGGTGTCGGGGCGCGGTATGAGCACGCCTTCGCCCACCTTGAAGGGATATCCGTAGAATTCCCACTCACCGAGCAGATACTGGAGCGGATAGCCGCCGCACCTGCGTTCTGTGAGTTGCATGATGCGCTCATGTATATCTGCGGGAACTTCCTCTTTCGGCTTCAGCAGCGGCGCTTTATCATGCATTATGTCCTGAAAAATGCACATCATATCGAACTGCGGATCGTCCGTTCCCGAATCCTCAAGGAGTTTCACACAGTTTATGAAAAGTTCCTGTCTTGTCATGTCATCACCACTTATCGTCAGCCTTGTCAGCAGGAATACACTCCCTGAGCGCGGCAATTGCCACCTCGATCATGCTGTCATCGGGTTCGCGCGTTGTTATCCTCTGCATTGCAAGTCCGGGAGCTGAAAGTATCCTCGTAAAGAGATTGTCGTTATTGCCCGCGAGCCTTATGCATTCGTAGGATATGCCCACAATAAGGGGAAGGAGAGCGAGCGAGGCAACGACTCTCTGCCATGTGACGGTGAACGGCACAAAGCACATAACGAAAATGCTTACAAAGAGTACGATAAAGATAAAGCTCGTTCCGCATCTCTTGTGGAAACGTGTCTGCTTTCGCACATTTTCAACAGTCAGCGGCAGTTCCGCCTCGTGACAGGCAATGGTCTTGTGTTCCGCGCCGTGGTACATATACTGCCGCCTGATGTCCTTGGTCAGGCTGATAAGGTACATATACAGCACGAAAATAGCTATCTTGACCAGACCCTCAACGATGGAGCGCAGGATCCTCAGGCTCTTGACGGTCGGCATAAGTCCGACGAGGAATTTCGGCAGGAACACGAAAAGTCCCACCGCGAGCACGAGACCGAGCACTATGCCGACATACATTGATATCTGGTACATCACAGAGCCGCTTTCCTCTTTTTCCTCCTCGGTGAACTGCTTTTCCGCAGACTTCATCATGTACTTATAGCCCTTGATGAGCGACACGACGAAGTTGACACAGCCGCGCACAAGGGGAGTTTTTTTGTACCACGGCGCGTTTTTGCCGTTGTTTTCCTGCCACGTTTCAAGGTCTATCGAGCCGTCCGGCATTCTGCACGCCATTGCGCCCTTATCCGGCCCGAGCATCATTATGCCCTCTATCAGAGCCTGTCCGCCTATTTTCGATTTGAATTTCTCACCGCTTTTCGGAGCGGTGTTCTTTTTATTGCTCATTTGATACCTCGCAGAAGTTATTGTGTTTTGGTGGAGTCAACGGTCGGGAGAGTAATGGTCACGGTCGTTCCGAGACCCTCGCCCTCGCTTGCGATATCCATGCTTCCGCCGTGCATTGTGACGATCTCGTCCGCAACGGCAAGACCGATACCCGAGCCGCGCCGTGTATGGTTAGCCTTGTAGAATTTGGTCTTGACCTTTGCAAGGTCGCTTTCCTTTATACCAACGCCCGTATCGGCAACGGAAACGATTATCTTTCCGTTTTCCTCAAAGGCTTTGATAGTGACGGTATCGCCTGCCGAGGAATACTTTACGGCGTTGTCGATAACGTTTATGAATACCTGACGTATGCGGTTTTTGTCGCCGAATACGATAGGGAGCATTTCCGGCTCGTTGTAGATTATCTCCTTGCTTTCGCGCCTTGCCTTGTCGCTGTAGATGAGCACAGCGTCGCCAAGCTCGGCAAGGATATCCATGTTTGCCATTTGCAGGGTGAAGTGACCGTTCTGCATTCGCGAGAAGTCGAGAAGTTCCTCGACCATTTGCGAGAGACGTTCAGTCTCGTTTACGATAACGCCGACGCCCTTTTTCATGGTCTCGGGACTGCCGCCGCCGTCTATCATAAGAGTCTCCGCCCAGCCCTTTATTGCGGTCAGGGGAGTTCTCAACTCATGCGATACGGAGGAGATAAACTCATTTTTCATGGCTTCGGCGTTTGAAAGCTCGTCAGCCATGTGATTTATCGCGGTGCACAGGTCGCCTATTTCGTCATTGCTGTTATTTTCGATCCTCACGGAGAAGTCGCCCATAGCGAATTTGCGCGCAATTGAGCTTATCTGCCTTATCGGCCTGACGATCGAGCCTGCAAAGTACAGTCCCGTGATTATGATGATGAATATTATTACGGCGCATATGGTCATGACCGCAATGGTGTAGCTTTTTATCGTGTTGTCTATCTCCGTGAGGGAAGTGACCATTCTCACCGAGCTGAACTCGCTGTTCATTGAGGAGATAGGTGCCGAGACCGCAAGTATTTTCTCGCCGCTTGACAGCTTTCCTATGTATGAGGCTTCCGTGTCGGCTGACATAGCCTGTTCATAGTCCGGCATGACATCGACCGCGTCCGGAGTGAATCCCGATGAGGTGAGGACAACTCTGCCCTTTGAATTTATTGCCATAAGCTCGATCTTGTCCTTTTCGTTGAAGGTTTCGAGCATATTACGCATTTCGGCAGAGAAATTCGCGGAACTGTCCTGCGAATGTACGGTGAGAACGCTTGTAACGGCGTTGAGTTTAGATATAAGGTACTGCTTTGCCGAGTTGTAGAAATAGGTCTGCACGGTGAATATGATAGCCATGTCGATGACCAGCAGCGCGAGTACGACAACGCCGAGGTTGTTGAATACCCAGCGCCTTGTGATACTTCTTTTAGCCATTACTGAGTATCATTCCATTTATAGCCGTAGCCCCATATAGTGATGATGTACTTGGGGCTTGAGGGTTCTTCCTCTATTTTCATGCGTATTCTTCTGATATTCACGTCAACTATCTTGTCATCGCCGTAGTAACTCTCGCCCCAGATGTGATTGAGAATGCTTGCGCGGTCGAGCGCGGTGTTCTTGTTGTTCATGAAAAATTCGAGTATCTGGTACTCGACCTGAGTAAGCTCGATAGGAGCGCCGTTTTTGGTGACAGTCCTGCTTTTGAGGTTGAGTACGAAAGGCCCTGATTCAATGACGGACTGCTTTTCGTTCTTGATAAAGCTCATGCAGACTCTGCGGTATATTGCGTCCACACGGGCGGTAAGCTCAGAGGGCGAAAAGGGCTTGGTGATATAGTCGTCCGCGCCTATCATAAGACCGCTTACCTTGTCCATTTCCTGCGTCCTTGCGGTGAGCATGATGATACCGATAGTCGAGCTTTTCTCGCGTATCTTCTTGCATACGGTAAAGCCGTCGATACCGGGCATCATGATATCGAGCAGAACAATGTCAAAGTTGCCGTGTTCCGATTCAAAAGTTTCAAGGGCAGCCTCGCCGCAGTTTACGTCCACAACGTCATAGCCTGCGCGTTTGAGGTTGATGACGACGAATTCGCGGATAGTGTCCTCATCTTCACATATAAGTATACGTTTCATAGTAATCATCTCCAGCAAAAGAATTGGCGTGTTGAGCGCCTGACCGTTATTGTCAGTCTGTCGGGAAGCGTATGCCCACGGCTGCGTCTCCTGCGGTGACGGAAAGGTTGTCGTCATAGGCAGCCGAGACATTGGGCGGTATATAGGCGAGATAAGCCGAGTCGCCCTTGGTTCTGAGGAGTATGTAGCCGCTTGAGATACGGTCGTCTCTTGAGGGCGAGTCCTTGGTGCAGCATATGCGCATGAGTTCTCTGCCCGTCTTGCCGCTCCTGTATTCGCAGAAAACGATCTCATCGTTGACCGAATCGCGCTTTACGGTAACTCTGTCCTGCCATTTTTCGGGGAAAATGAAAATATATCCGTCATTTACGCTGTAGTAGGACGAGTATTTCTGTTTCAGTTCGTTGTTTTCGTTCAGACAGAGCCAGTTGGTGAGTTTAAGCTGTTCACTCTCGGAGACTTCCTCGTATCCGGGCGAGATAGTCTGTACGGGGATCTCGGGGATACCGTCGCTGTCAACATCGAGCGAAGCGCAGCCTGACGGACGGACTGTGGAGAGCGACTCCTCGGGCGTTTCAAAGACCTTGCCCAGACCCGAGCTGTCCATGTAGATGATGTCGGTCTGGATAAGACCCGTGCCCGACACCGCGTCAATATAGAGACCTGTCTTTCCGCCGCCTATCGCGCCGTAGCTGAGACTGTCGAATTCGGTAAAGCTTCCGCTCAGTTCGCGGCTGTACTTGTGGTAGATACCCACATCATCAAGCTTGTATGCCTCAGCCTGAGCAGGCGCTCCTGCCACAGAGCCGGAGAGCAGAAGAAATTCGTTTTCGTCATCGCTGTCGAGGTCGGTGACATCAAAAAACGAGTATGCCGATGAGAAAGTCTGTTCAATAGTGCCGTCCGCGTAGACGTACATCGAGACATTTTTCTCGGAGCGGTTGATGAGACTGCTGCCGATAATGAGATTTATCCGGCCGTTTGAGCCGAGTTTCGATATCATGACCTTCTCTATCTCCGCACCGTCAGCCGGAGTATCGCACACCGAGCGCCACTTGTTCCCGTCACGGTCGAGAATATTGATCCTGAGAGTATTTTCCTCAAGCGCAAGGCTCGATTTTTCGTAAAAGACCACAGCCTCGTTGCCGCCGTCGCCGTCAATATCCTCGACTATAAAAGCGGAGAGATACTTGCCCGATTTCGGGTATTTAAGGCTGATGGAAGTTCCTGCCGCGTCGGTAAGGGCATTGTATATCTGCTCCTGCTCAACGCTGAGCTTTGGCGGAGCCATAAGTGTATCAATGCTCGTGCCGAGGCTGCAGCCTGCCGATGTGAGCATTATTGAGGCAGCCGCAGCCGCCGACAGTAGCTTAAAGGGTCTCATAGCGGACTTTTACTTTCTTTCGTTTAGTTTGATGTATTCCTTTTCCTTTGCGATAGCCTTGTATGCCGGACGGATAATTCTGCTTCCGGTAAGCTTTTCCTCCATTCTGTGAGCAGCCCAGCCCGAGATACGCGCTACGGCAAAAAGCGGAGTGAAAAGCTCGTCCGGAATACCGAGCATTCTGTATACAAGACCCGAGTACATATCCACATTCGCGCACATAGTCTTGGTGCTGCCCTTGACCATGCGGAATATTTCGGGTGTAAGGCGTTCGATAGTTTCAAGGAGGCGGAATTCAGCTTCGATCTCCTTGCCCTTTGCAAGCTCGAAAGCTTTCTTTTTGAGTATTACTGCACGGGGGTCGGAAATGGTGTATACAGCGTGGCCCATACCGTAGATAAGACCCGAGTGGTCGTTTGTTTCCTTGAGAATGGTTCTGCGCATATAGTCGGCAACTTCGCCCTCGTCCTCCCAGTTCTTGATGTTCGCCTTGAAATTGTCGAGCATCTGGATGACCTGAAGGTTTGCGCCGCCGTGACGCGGGCCTTTGAGCGAGCAGATAGCCGAGGAGTATGTAGAGTAGGGGTCTGTGCCCGAGGACGTGAGAACGCGGGTGGTGAAAGTGGAATTGTTTCCGCCGCCGTGCTCAGCCTGAAGCATGAGGAGACGGTCGAGCATCTGAGCCTCCTCCTTGGTGTACTGTCTGTCGGGGCGCAGTAGCGAGAGAATGCACTGAGCGGTGTTTTCGTCATAGTTTACGGGGTGCATTATCATGCTCTGATTGTCAAAAACACGTCTCTTGACCTGATAAGCCGCCGCCATGATAACGGGGAGCTTTGCGATAAGGCTCATTGCTATCCTCATCTCGTTCTCCAGTCCCTTCTTTTCACAGTCGGGGTCGTATGAATAGAGCGCAAGAATAGATCTTGAGAGCTTGTTCATGATATTTTTTGAGGGAGCTTTGAGTATCATATCTTCAACGAAATCACGCGGAAGATCGCGGTTTTCGGAGATAGTGTCGTTGAACCATTTAAGCTCTGTCGGTGTCGGGAGATGTCCGAAAAGAAGAAGGAACGATGTTTCTTCGTAGCCATAGCGATCCTCTTCCTCGACATTTTCAACGATGTCGGTAATGCTGTAGCCTCTGTAGATGAGCTGACCCGGGATAGGTTCGAGTTCGCCCTCGTTGAGAAGATAGCCGTGAACGTTGCAGATGTTGGTAATACCGGCTTTTACACCTGTACCGTCGCTGTTGCGGAGACCGCGCTTTATATGGTACTTTTCGTAGAGTGCGGGGTCAATTGCGGAATTTTTGGCAAGCTTTCCGCATAAATCTTTAATATTGGCATCAACAGTTAATGTAGGCAATGTTATCGTCCTCCTTGAGAATATTCACACTTTATTATACACCCAAATTAATATTATGTCAATTGAAATCATGGCTGTGCCGCAGATTTTGCGGTAAGGGTCTGCAAAGAAAGGAATTTGAACATGAAAAGATATCTCAGTACGGTCATTATTCTTGCGGCTGCGGTCGGACTGCTGCCTGCGATCCCCGTTTGTCTGGGTGGAAAAAGCGCCGAAAGCTCTCATGCGGCGGAAAAGCCTGAGCAGTCCGCGGAGGATACGTCAGAAGCGGCGGAAGAAAGTGCCGACTCCGAGCCGGAAGCAGAGGAAACTGCCGGATACGAATACAGCGGCGAGCCTTACAAGGTGCTGGACGTGTCAACGGGCGAGGTGCTGGAAGTGCCCGAGCGCGATTACGTTATAGGTGCGGTCTGCGCGGAAATGCCGGCATCATTCAGCGAGGAGGCTCTCAAGGCGCAGGCGGTCGCAGCCCATACCTATGCCGAGCGTCAGAGAATGCGCGAGCGTCAGAGCCCCACCGCAGAGCTTAACGGCGCAGACTTCTCCAATGATACCTCAAAGTATCAGGGCTATTTTACGCAGGAGCAGGCAAAGCAGTATTTCGGCGACAGCTTTGACGAGAGCTATGCCAGGATAAGCGCCGCCGCAGACGAGGTTTTGCCGTATCTGATAATATACAATGACGAGCCTATCATATCGGCATTCCACTCAATGTCGTCCGGCAGGACTGAAAGCGCCGAAAATGCGTGGGGAGCGTCCGTTGACTATCTTGTTCCCGTTGACAGCAGCTATGATGTTTACGCTCCCAAGTACATGGAGGACGTGCGCTATGAGAAAGATGTGCTCAGGAACAAGCTTGAGACTGCTTTTGAGGGCGTGACTCTCGGTGACGACATGACCTCGTGGCTCAGTATCGGGCAGGTCTCCGACTCGGGAACAGTCCTCACAGCAACGGTCGGCGATAAGACCGTCAGCGGCAATGATGTGCGGACTGCGCTTTCACTGCGCTCCCCCTGCTTTGAGGTGAAGTTTGACGGCGACGCGGCAGTCATAACCACCAAGGGTTACGGTCACGGCGTAGGCATGAGCCAGTACGGTGCAAACGCAATGGCTTCACAGGGAAGTACATGGCAGGATATCCTCTCGCATTATTATCCTGCCTGCGAGATAGTCAGTCTTTACTGATATTAGGTCGTGTTGACACTAAGCCTAACAACGCATCTTTTCGGCAAAATTTCAC
>UQEM01000066.1 GCA_900540005.1 uncultured Ruminococcus sp. | reverse complement strand
CGTAAAATTTATGCTCGAAAATCTGCATATTATCTTAGTGTCAACACTCCCTAAAGGAATCAAAGTAAATATATAATATTTATTAATAGTTGTGCTTAGTTCTTGACATCTGCAAGAAAACTTGCTATAATTATCAAGAAGGATTTATGCAGTTTGGTGATACTGCATAATACCGGAGTCGGGATGTAGGCAGTCCCTGCTCTATGAAGAACGTGTAAAAAGTGAATATTCTCCGCTGTCTCCGACAGGGATATCCTCTCTCAAGATCCCTTTCGAGATACAGCCGCTGTTTTATGCCCTGTTGTAAACAGGTTATGGGACAACTGCGCTCTTTTTGCGCGCCTATGCTTCTCATACCTCACAAGGAAAGGTGGATAATAATTGGACATCAGAAAATTTTCCCGAGCTGTCGCTGCCGGGGCTTTGTCATTTATGGTTGCCGCAAGCAGCTCGTACGGAGCAATTGCCGCATTTGCAGATGATGAGTATGCCGTTTCACAGGCGACGCTTGACGCTATGGCAGAGGACTACTACACCATTGAACCGATAGATTCCGAAATGCTCTCGTTCAGCGATTACTACGACATTTATTCCGGCGAGAACCGTCCCGACACAGAGACGGTGGTTTCGGCTTCTTCGTATTCTTCCGCAAGCGGAGGCGACTTCTCGGTCGGCAGCTACGGCCCGGAGGACGATAACCGCGACGACGTTCTCCTCTGGGAGAGCACAGACGGTTCGGTCACGTACGATATTAATATAGAGGAAACGGGCATTTACTGCGTTAACATGACCTACTGCCCGATGATCTCAAACAGCTCGGACATAGAGCTTTCCATGACTATTGACGGCGAGCTTCCCTATGATACTGCTTCGAGAATAACACTCAGCCGAGTGTGGGTCAACGAGCAGGAGATCTACACCGATTCGCGCGGAAATCAGGTGCGCCCCTCTCAGATACAGAAGGAAATGTGGCGCAGTTCCGACTTCGGCGATACGGACGGACTTTTCAGCGAGCCGCTCTTTTTCATGCTCGAAAAGGGCAGGCACGAGGTAACGCTTTCCTCTGAGCGCGCCCAGCTTGCTATAGAAAGCTTTAAGTTCTACAATCCCGAGGAGCTGCCCACATACAGCGAATATACGGCATCTGTCAGCTCCTCCGTGACCAAGGATTCCACCCCCTCAAACCTTTTCAGGATCGAGGGCGAGGACGCGGTCTACAAATCTGATTCCACCCTCTATCCTACCTATGATAATACAAACTACCTCGTGTCTCCCTCTGACCCGAGAAAGGTGGTTTACAATACCCTCGGAAGCGGAAACTGGCAGAAGGCTCTCCAGTCCGTAACGTGGAATATCAGCCGCGAGGACATCAAGAACAGCGGCTGGTACAAGATCGGCATAAAGTCGCGTCAGAGCCAGATGAGAGGCTTCTACTCAAACAGAAGGATCTACATAGACGGCAAGGTGCTCTGCGATGAGCTTAATCAGGTCAAGTTCTACTATGACACCGACTGGAGCGTTGTAAGCCCCAAGGCGGACGGTGATTACGTTTACCTCGATGCCGACACCGACCACACGCTTACTATGGAGTGTGTTCCCGGCGAGATAGGCGACTCTCTCAGAAAACTCGATGACGTTGTTGCCGACCTGAACACCTACTACCGCAAGGTGCTGATGATAACAGGCCCTTCACCCGATCAGTACACCGACTACTATGTACATGAGAAGATCCCGGAGCTTGTAAGTGAGTTCGAGCGTATTTCCGGTGAACTCAAGCAGATACAGTCCGATATCGAGGATCTTTCCGGTTCGTCAGGTTCGGAGGCATCTGCGCTCGAAAACATGACCGTTATCCTCGACAAGTGTACGGCAAAGCCACTCAAGATCCCGTCATACCTCTCGCAGATAAAGGACAACATCACCTCTATTTCCTCATGGATGAGAGATTACCGCGACCAGCCTCTTGAGGTCGATTACATTGAGTTTGCCTCTGCGGACAAGAGCTTTACAAGCTGCGACAAAAAGCTCGGCAAGTCGCTGAGTTTCAGTTGGAATGCATTCATCGGCTCGTTCTTTGAGGACTACACGACACTTTCCGATGTTACAGGCGAGGATGTTATCGACGTCTGGGTATCTCTCGGACGCGATCAGGCGCAGGTAGTAAAGGAAATGGCTGAAAACCAGTTCATGCAGGAGACAGGCATACCGATCTCGGTAAATCTCGTTGTCGGCGGCGTTGTTGAGGCGACCCTCGCAGGAAAAGGCCCTGACGTTGCGCTGTTCCTCGGCGGAGAATTTCCTGTAAACCTTGCAGCCCGTGATCTGCTCGTTGACGTATCTGAGTTTGACGATTATCAGGAAGTCACGACACGTTTTCAGGAAAACGCCATGACTCCCTACCAGTACAACGGCGGAACTTACGGTCTGCCGATAAGTCAGACGTTCCCGATGATGTTCTACCGCACGGACGTTCTCACCGAGCTTAACTACGATAATCCTCCCGAGACTTGGGACGATTTGATAGATATGCTCCCCGCACTTCAGAGAAACTATATGTCAGTGGGACTTATCCTCCCCCCGACAAATATTTCGCCCGCTACCGAGGCAGGACACACATTCGCGATGCTTCTGCTCCAGAGCGGCAAGAACTACTACAATGACACGCAGACGGCTTCAACATTCGATTCGATAGAGGCAGTTCAGGCGTTTGAAAAGTGGACGGATTTCTACACAAAGTACAGTTTTGTTCAGACCTATGACGCATTCAGCCGTTTCAGAACGGGCGAGTACCCGATCGTTATCGCAAACTACACGTTCTTCAACCAGCTTGCGGTAGCGTCTCCCGAGATCAAGGGACTGTGGGACTTCTGTCAGGTCCCCGGCACGCTGCGTGAGGACGGAACAGTTTCTCATGCCGCAAACTCAACAGGCTCGGGTGCTGTTATATTTAAAAAGGTAAGCAACAAGGAGAACGCGTGGAAGTTCATCAAGTGGTTCACCGAGACCGACACGCAGGTTCAGTACGGAACTCAGATCGAGGGTCTCCTCGGAACAATGGGACGCTTTGACACGGCAAATGTCGAGGCTCTCGGACAGCTTTCGTGGTCGAACGACGAACTTGCAAGACTTCGCGACCAGCAGGAGGAACTTGTGGAGATACCGATCATACCGTCCTCTTACGCTGTAACAAGAAACATCATGAACGCATTCCGCGAGGTTGTAAACAATGCCGAGAATCCGCGTGATACTCTCGTCTGGTATAACCGCGACATCAACGACGAGATCACAAGAAAACGTGAAAACCTCGGACTTGATACCGATAAAGACTGACCGAAAGGAGGAGTAAGACTTTGGCTCAGATCGCACCCGAAAATATAGGCAAAAGGACAAAGAAAGAAGACCGCAGGCTGATGTGGCTCTCTTTCAAGCAGAATAAGGCGTGTTACCTTATGCTTGCGCCCTTTATGATATTCTTTATAATCTTTACGATTATTCCCGTTGTCATGTCGCTCCCTATGGGCTTTACGGATTTTAACATGGCACAGGCTCCGAAGTACATCGGTCTTTCAAATTACACTACTCTTTTCCTCTCGGACAAGATATTTATAAAATCCATAAGAGTTACTGTAGTTTTCGCGCTTTTTACAGGTCCGGTAAGCTATGTGCTGTGTTTCATTCTCGCATGGCTAATCAACGAACTTCATCCGAAGCTCAAGACCATATTCACTCTCATTTTCTACGCTCCGTCAATGGCTAACGTTTATACGGTATGGCAGCTCATTTTCAGCGGAGACATGAACGGCTACATAAACTCTTTCCTCATGAACCTCGGAATCATAAACTCTCCGATACAGTGGCTTACCGACGGAAACTACGTCCTCGGCGTGACCATTGTGGTTCAGTTGTGGATATCACTCGGCGCAGGCTTCCTCGCACTCCGCGCAGGCTTCCAGAACATTGACCGCTCAATGTACGAGGCAGGCGCTATCGAGGGAATCAAGACACGCTGGCAGGAGCTTATCTACATAGTTATCCCTTCCATGGGCCCGCAGCTCATGTTCGCGGCTGTTATGCAGATCGTAAGCTCGTTCACCGCAGGTACGGTTGCACAGAATCTCGTCGGCTTCCCAAGCACCGACTACAGAGCTCACACTATCATGACCCACGCTTACGACTACGGCTGGGTAAGATACGAGATGGGCTACGCTTCGGCGATATGCATGGTGCTGTTTGTGGCGATGTATGCTCTGAATAAGCTGATAAGCAAGCTCCTGAGCAAATACATGGATTAAGGAGGCAGAGAAATGGCAACACAAGTCAATACCATGAAGCTCAAAGCTTCAAACAAACAGGCAGGCAAAAAGATCAGCGGTACTGTAGCTATTTTCCTGTTCCTCACAATACTGGGACTTTTCATGGTTCTCCCGATATACCTCACTATCGTAATGTCGATAAAACCCGTTGAGGAGCTGTTTATTTTTCCGCCTAAGCTGTATGCGATAAGACCTACGTTTGACAACTTCAAGGAGATGTTCGGCGCACTTCACCAGAACCGCGTGCCGTTTTCAAGATACGTTTTCAACAGTATTTTCGTAACCGCAACAGTTACGATAGCACAGTGCATTTTCGCTTCCATGGCGGCTTTCGTTCTTGCAAAGTGCCGCTTTCCGGGAAGCAAGGTCATCAACAGCATAATCGTTGTAGCGCTCCTCTATCAGAGCAACGTTATCTACATCATGCAGTACATCGTTATGGCAAAGCTCCATATGATAGATACATACTGGGCGCTTGTCCTCCCCTCGATAGCGTCTCCTATGGGACTCTTCCTCATGAGACAGTCGATCGGGCAAGTCCCCGATGCCATGATCGAAGCGGCAAAGGTTGACGGAGCAGGTCTTTTCCGTATCTGCTGGCAGATAGTAATGCCCAACCAGAAACCCGCGCTGATGACCCTCATCATCTTCGCATTTCAGGCGGCTTGGAACATTCAGGCAGGCTCTGTCGTATTTCAGGAGCAGTACAAGACTCTCCCGACAGTTGTTACACAGGCGGCTTCATCAGGACTTGCAAGAGCAGGCGTAGCAATGGCGGCGGCTGTATTCATGCTTGTTCCACCTATTATAGTATTCATGCTCGCACAGAGACAGGTTATCGAGACCATGGCTCATTCGGGCATCAAGGACTGACGCGGAAGGAGTGGATATAATGAAAAATAAATTATCAAAGCTTCTTGCGCCCGTCATGTCGCTTGCAATTGCAGGCACGGCAGCAGTTTCGCTCGCGGCGTCCGCAGGCGAACCATATGACGTCTACAACTACGACCGCTGGGGCGAGGCTATCCCGTCTCAGGCAGGCTACATCGCGGACAGAGTTGTTTCGGGATACGACCTCGGGATCGGGGCATTTGAAACTCCCGGAGACATCTTCTGCGACTACAATCACGACTTTTTCATTGCCGATACAGGCAACAACCGCATAGTTCAGGTAAATGAGGACATGGACAAGGTGAAGAAAGTCTACGACAGCTTCACCATGCCGGACGGCTCAGTGACCACGCTCAACAAACCGATGGGAATTTACGTCTCCGAGGAGAACGATTGGCTGTACATAGCCGATTCCGAGAACTCGCGCGTACTCATCTGTGACCGTGACGCCAATGTGGTAAGCGAGATAAAAAAGCCGACTTCCGACGTGTACGACCAGAAAAGAACCTTCCTTCCGCAGCGTGTTGTTGCGGATAAGGCAGGAAATGTCTACGTTGTCCTCGGAAACATCACGACCGGTGCGGCAATGTTTGATCCGCAGGGCGAATTCACGGGCTTTTACGGCGCAAACCGTGTTGAACCCACAGCCGAGATAGTCGGCAACTACCTCAAGAACATTTTCATGTCCGAGGAGAAGAAAGCTCACAGGGCGAGAAATGTTCCGACCGGTATCACAAGCTTTGACATTGACGGCGACTTCATTTTCACCTGTACGTCCTCAAACACGCAGACGACCGATACTGTCAAGAAGCTCAATGCGGCAGGCAACAACATCTTTGCAAACCTCGATCTCTCGTTCGGAGACTACACCCCGATGTATGATACATCGCAGAACAAGGTGCTCCAGCCGGCGATAGTCGATATCGACATTGCTGAGGACGGCACAATAAACTGCCTTGACTTCACAACGGGAAGAATTTTCCAGTACGATGAGGACTGCAATCTGCTGTTCATTGTCGGTACACGCGCAAAGCAGACAGGCGGATTCGATCAGGTCGCCGCTCTGGAATCCCTCAACAATAACCTCTACGTTGTCGATTCCTCAAAGGATACTATCACGATATTCACCGAGACATCTTTCGGCGAGATCGTTCATGAGGCAACAGCAAAGTACAATGCAGGTTACTACGAGGAGGCTCTTGAGCCGTGGTATGAAGTCCTCAAGCGCGACGGTAACTACCGCAGAGCGTATGTCGGAGTGGCTTCGGCTCTTCTGAGAAAGGGCGACTACGAAGGCTCGATGAAATACGCAAAGCTCGCGGACGCACCGAGGATATACAACAAGGCGTTCGAGGGCTACCGAATGGAATACCTCAAAAAGAACTTCACTACTATTATAATAGTAGCTGTTATCGTTATTGCGGCTCTCGTGATACTCAGCAAAAAGCTAAAAAAGCGAAAACTTGCGGCAGAGGCGGAGCGGATAAAACGCGAGAACGAGCAGGAACTCAGCGACAAGCTCGAAAGGGAACGCGCTGAGATCGCGGAAAAAATGAAAGAGATCAATGACGGAGAGGGGGAAAAGCAGAAATGATGGATCTGAGACCGGGCGAGTGGGTCAAACATTCCATAACCCACCCGGCTGAAGGCTTTGAGGATATGCGCTGGAAAAAAGCAGGCTCGCTGAAAATAGCGTTTGCGATCGTTCTGCTCCTTTTCCTCGCACAGATAGCTGACGGAAGGCTTTACGGCTTTCAGTTCGGCATAAGCTATGATAAAACGTTCAACATAATCCCCTACATTGTCAAGAGTATCGTCCTCTTCGGAGCGTGGGTGGTCGGCAACTGGGCTGTCTGCACCCTCCTCGACGGCGAGGGCACGATGAAGAACATCTGCATTTACAGCGCCTATGCGCTTATCCCGTATATCGCGCAGATATTCATAAATGTTCTGCTTTCGCACATTCTCATTCAGGACGAGGCTGTGTTCATGCAGGCAATAAGGATAATCGGCGTGGGCTGGTCGGTGATACTGCTGTTTTCGGCGATAAAGTCAGTTCACCAGTATTCATTCGGCAAGACTGTTTTTGCGATAATCCTTACAATCGTGGCAATGCTGATAATGCTCTTCCTGCTTGTGCTCTTTATGTCACTTATCCAGCAGGTATACATCTTCATTTCCACAATCTACACAGAGATCTCTTACAGAGTCAGAGTCTGATGAAACGGCGGTGATAATATGAGTAACAAGATTAAAAGATTTTTACTTTGTCTGCTTGCCGTTTCGACTATGACGGTTTCGGGAAATATCTACGCTGACGACACCGATGAAAGCGGTGCGGCGGCTGTGGACGAAACAACTGAGGACAGCGGCGATGAGGCTGCTGCCGAAAAGGTAAAGCGCACCGAGACAAAGGAAAAGGAAATAGAGCTGTCGCTTCAAGACGCCGAGCTGTACCTCGAAAAAATAGGCACGATCGATGGACTCGACATCTATTATAAGCAGGATAAGATCGACGACTTCCTCTGGGAGCGCGAATACGGCGAAAAGCCCAAGAAAAAGGACTACACCGATGAGCAGGCGGCTTTTGCCGACAAGGTTGACGAGATAAAAAAACTCGGCGAACTTACTGCATTCGACACCGAAACGGGAACAGCGGTAGCTTCATTTGAAAGCGGCACAAAATGCGACGACGGAAAGCTTTTCGTCAGCGAGGCAGGCAGATACATTATCGTGACAGATGAGGAAGTCACAAAGCCGCTGAGGATGAGGAAGATAATCTCATCTCTCGACAGCACAACGGCGTTCCTCTCGGCGGACGGAAATACTCTCGAACTCCTCGATGACGACCTCAAGGACATTGACGATATCTTCACCTATGCCCGTGAGGAGGACGGTATCAGGATATACGAAGCAGAATCGGGCGAATTTGCGTGGGTTTCTGCGGACATGAGCCACTACTACGGTGCATTTGAGTACGGCGCTGAAAGCGACAAGCTCAGAATGATAGTTGACAAGCGCAACGCTATTTTCGGCGTTGAGAACCTTGAGACCGGCTACATCTGGTGGTCGTCTCCGCTCGAAGCTACACAGGATACGGTCGCTACACAGCTTCTTGTTGATGAGATGAGATCATCGAACGTTATGCGTTACGGTGATGTTGCGAACCGTTCCAACAACAACCTTCTCCGCTCCGGCACGGACGACTGCACTATCAGCGTAAGCGATATAGACGGCGGTATCAGGGTCGTGTACAACTACTCAAAGTCGGGATTCAAGTATCCTGTCGAGTACACCATTGAGGACGATCACCTCAAGGCGAGCGTGAAGGTCTCCGAAATAGAGGAGACTACCTCGGGAAAGATAATAACCGAAATGACCGTTCTCGGCAGTTTCGGCGCGGCTTCCGACAAGGAGGACGGATACTTTGTTATCCCCGACGGAAGCGGAGCGCTCGTGCGCTTTAACAATAACAGGACCATGCAGGCAAACACCTATATGCAGAAGGTATACGGTTCGGACGTAACTGTTGTCCCTGCCACAAAGGGCGCAGTTACCGAGCAGATATACCTGCCTGTATACGGCATAGTCAAGGAGGACAACGCTATGCTCGTCGTGGCATCAAAGGGCGACTCAAATGCTACCCTTACCACGAATGTTTCAAAGCAGTCCAACAGCAGCTACAATTTCTGTAACTTTACATTCACTCTCCGCGGTACTGACAGCTTTTATATGTCGGGCAACAGCAACGAGAAATTCACTGTTTTTGAAAGCGGAGACATTATCTCTGACGATATCGAGCTGCTTTACTATCCTATTGCCAAGGAGGACGCAAGCTACGTTGACGTGGCTCAGCGCTACAGACAGTACCTTCTGGAGGAGGACGGCGTAAAGATACGCTCACAGGCGGATACCGCTTCAATGTACGTTGATCTGTACGGCGGCGTTCAGAAGAAAAGACCTATCCTCGGAATCCCCGTAACGCTCAAAACTCCTATCACGAGCTACAGTCAGGCTGAGGAGATACTCTCAAAGCTCAAGGACAAGGGCGTTGATGATGTAGTTGCTTCATACAGCAACTGGACAAATGACGGTATCAAGAACAAGGTCGATACCGATGCCAAGCCCTCGGGAACTCTCGGCGGTAAGAGCGATTTTCAGAGCCTCAGGGATTTCATTGACGAAAGCGGATACACGCTGTATCCTGTTTCCGACAATCGCGACTTCTACTCAGGCAACGGTTATTACTCGTTCTCGGATACGGCAGTAAGAGTTTCGGGCTCGTATTCGCGAATTGTAAGCTACGACAGAGCATACGGAATTCCGGACGGCTTCAAGAAGAATATGTCGCTTCTCTCGCCGAGCTATTTCGGTGACATTTTCAGCGACCTTTCGTCAAGCTATTCTGATGCGGACCTCGGCGGAATCTCGGTCGCAAATCTTACGACTTCACTCTACGGAGACTACGGCAAAAAGAGCGTTTCGCGCTACAACGCAATGGAAATGCTCGAAAAGGGCTATGAGCAGCTTGACAGCTCGCTCGGCAACGGCATTCTCGCAGACAGCGCAAATGCTTACGCTCTGCCGTATGTGAGCCACATCACGAATGTGCCTCTTTCTTCGAGCCACTTTGACGTTTTCGATGAGGACATTCCGTTCTATCAGCTCGTAATGCACGGAGTTATCCCGTATTCGACCACCGCTATTAACGGCGACGCGGATTCCGAGACTCTGCTCCTCATGGCGATAGCAACGGGAAGTAATCTCAGCTATGACATGATCTACGAGGAGACGAGCGAGCTTAAAGACACTGAGTACGACAGCTACTACTATGCAAACTATGAGCATTGGATAGATACGGCAACAGAGGAGTATAAGCTCCTTGATCCTATCCTGCGCGATGTGAGCGACAGCTTTATCACAGGATACGATGTCAAAAACGACGGGAATTACATCACTACAACTTATGAAAACGGCACGGTCGTAAAGGTTGACCTCGAAGCTAAGACCGTTGACTACAACGGTAAGCTCATCGACCTTTCACAGTATTCGCAGGAAGGAGGAATCAGATTCTGATGGCACGCAAAAAGGCAGACCCCGAAATAGAAGCGGCAAAGAAGATAGCCGCCCAGCGCAAAGCTGTCGTAGGAACGGAGCTCCCGCCGCTCAAGGCAGGAGATTCTGTGCCCGCAGAGCCGCTATCGGTCTCGGCAAAAGAACCTAAGCACCATAAGCTTGCCTACGAAAAGCGCAAGGCGCTCTACGGCTACGGATTTATTTCGCTGTGGATGGTTGGAACTCTGTTATTCTTCATCATTCCGCTGTTCAAGTCGCTCTATTACTCATTCAATGAGGTAACGGTAAATCCCGGTTCACTCGATACCTCGTGGGTGGGACTTGATAAATACTCAAAGGTACTGTTTTCAGACCCCAACTATACGGAATATCTCGGCGACACTCTCCTTGAAACGCTGTGGAAAACTCCGCTCGTTCTTATATTCTCGCTGTTTATCGCAGTAATACTCAATCAGAAGTTCAAGGGCAGAGCGCTTTCGCGAGCAATATTCTTCCTCCCCGTTATCATCGCAACGGGCCCTGTTTACAAGATCATCAACGGCGATATGGGAACTACAGGCAATACAGGTGCAGATCAGTTTTCGACAATGTTCTCAACGGACATGGTCGGCTCGCTGCTGGAATTCCTCGGAATTTACGGTCTCAGCGACAACATGAGCACCATTATCTCTACCGTTGCCGACAATATTTTCGGTATCGTCTGGAGCTCGGGCATACAGATACTTCTGTTCCTTGCCGCACTCCAGAACATTCCTCCGTCAGCTAAGGAAGCTGCCCAGATGGAGGGAGCTACCGCTTGGGAGTATTTCTGGAAGATAACTTTCCCATACGTCAGCCCGTTCATTCTCGCAAACCTGATATTCACGGTAATCGACTCGTTCACAAGTCCGACCAACAGCGTCATGAAGCGAATCATCGAGATGAAAAACAGTTGGGCATTCGGCGAGGCTTCGGCAATGGCGTGGATCTACTTCCTCATCGTGCTTGCTGCTATCGCCCTGATAACCGCCATAGTAAATAAGTTTATTTACTATGAGGTAGATTAAGGAGGTGCGGATCAATGTCAGAAAAGCCAGTAACTGCTGCAGCCGGTGGAGCTGTAGTCAAGACCGAAGCCGGGATAGGCAGCGGCATGAGCAAAAAAGAGGCGAAAAAGATCCGTATGCAGTCCATGTCCAAGGCTGAGAGAACCTATCTCAGGAGAAAGACCATTGCCGAGAAGGTGTGGCCGTTCTTCCGCTTTGTGATACTTTTCGGACTCGGTTTCGTTATCCTCTATCCGCTTATCTACATGATAAGCTGTACTTTCAGAGAAAGAAGCGACATGAGCGACCCGACGGTTATGTGGATCCCGCGTCACTACACCCTGAATGTTCTGAAAGAGACGATCCAGGCAATGGACTTCTGGAATACGCTGAAAACCACGCTCATTCTCAACGTAGGCTGCTCGCTCGTGCAGGTCATCTCGTGCGCGATAACAGGCTACGGTTTCGCAAGATTCAAATTCAAGGGCAAGGGGATACTTTTCGGAGTGGTTATCATGATGATACTCGTTCCGACGCAGGTAATATCTCTGCCGCTGTACACGCAGTTCAGATACTTCCTCTTTGGCAAGGTAAACCTTATCGACACAATGTGGACGATGTATCTGCCTGCACTGACCGCAAACGGTATCCGTTCGGGACTGATGATACTTATTTTCCGTCAGTTCTTCAAGGGACTTCCCCGCGAGCTTGAGGACGCTGCCTACATAGACGGCTGCGGCCCGTTTAAGACATTTATTCGCGTAATGGTTCCTAATGCGGCATCATCATTCCTTACCGTATTCCTTTTCTCGGTAGTATGGTACTGGAACGATTACTATGTAAGCACAACGTTCTTTACCGATACAAAGACGGTTGCGCTCATGCTCACAAATCTTGACAACGAGCTGAAGATAAAGCTCTTCAACGACCCGACTGTTCAGATAAGTCCGCGTGAGCAGATAGTGTGGAAGGAGGCAGGCTGTCTCATTTCGATAGCGCCTATCCTCATTCTATACGCATTCCTCCAGAAGTACTTCACCGAAGGCATCGAGCGTTCGGGACTGGTTGGATAATACACACACATTAAGTAAAGGATATCCGATAAAGTTCGGATATCCTTTTATTGTTAACTAATAATGGGATTCTAAAGGGTTGTTAACCCTTTAGCGGATTCCAAAGGC
>UQEM01000065.1 GCA_900540005.1 uncultured Ruminococcus sp. | reverse complement strand
ACGAGGTGACGTCGAGTCTCGTGGGCTCGGAGATGTGTATAAGAGACAGCATTTAAGCAGTTCACTCATTTATTTAAGCACACTCCCAAGTGTTTCACAATTTTTTTCCATAAGGCTGATGTATGTCGCACCGTCTTTTATCATTTCCGAGCTTACGGACTGAATGGAATTCAGCGTTAAGATCTGCTGATCCTTGGACTTGCTGTTTCGTATTATCGCTTCCGCAATAGAAGTGTCAGAGTTTTCTATGACGAAAACCGTGTCAAGTCCCAGCTCGTCTACTTTGTCGGCAAGAGTTACTATAGTGTTGAAACTTGCCTCGGTTTCCGCGGAACAGCCCACAAAAGCGGCATAGTAGTCGATCCCGTAATCGTCAAAAAGATATCGGAACGGAAAACGGTCGCCGAAAAGCACAGTCTTTTCGGTCTTGGAGTCGATCATGTCCTGATACTCCCTGTCCAGAGCGGAAAGCTCCGCCTTGTAGGATTCAAGATTAGTCCTGTACTTGTCAGCATTTTCGGGGTCTATATCGCTGAGAGTTTCGCAGATACTGCCGCAAAAAAGCTCCGCATTCTTCACCGAAAGCCAAACGTGCTCGTCATATTCAGGCTCGTCGGAATGTTCGTCCTCCTCAGCCTGCATACCCTCTTTTATTTCCTCCTCTTTGACGGACTCGCCGAGGACGTTCATTAAACTGATGACCTTCATATCGGAATTTCTCGCCTCGCCGAGCGTATCACTCACCCACTTGTCCGATTCACCGCCCACATAGATGAACAGGTCGCAGTCAGAGATCGTGAGGATATCCTTCGTACTCGGCTGATAGTTATGCAGATCTATTCCGCTTTCAAGCAAATAGGTAAGCTGAATATTTCCGCTGTCGCCGACAATGTTTCTTGTCCAGTCATACTCTGAAAACGAAGTACAAACCACGCTGATTTTCCCACTGTTATCCTGTTCGCTCCGAGCACAGCCGGGAAGCATACACATGGAAAGCACAGCCGCAGCCGCAAGCGATAAGGTCTTTCTGTTGATGATTTTCATAAGCACTAATTACCTCAATTGAATTTGATAATCGATTTCAAATTCAATTATACTCTCTTTTCATAGCGTTGTCAATAGTTATTTTGAATTTGAGAATCATTTTCACATATTTTTCATAACCTGCCGCCCCTCTTAGGGAGTGTTGACACTAAGATAATATGCAGATTTTCGAGCATAAATTTTACGTAGACAAGGCAAAAAGTCGCAGGCAGGCTGTCGCCTGTCAAGACTTTTTAACGCAGGATGCGTGAAATTTTGCCGAAAAGATGCGTTGTTAGGCTTAGCGTCAACACGACCTAATTCATTATATGAGAAAAGCTGCCGTATCATAACGATACAGCAGCTTCTAAACCTCACTTTATGTATTGTGTTTTTTTGTTCCGCGAATCGACAAGCCCTCATGATAGCTGTCGAGAAAGTGGTGACGCTCATTGCCGAGGTGGTACGATATAAGCGTTTGCAGGTTTACATTCTCAACACTTCTGAAAATATTCATGTCAACCGCCGGATCAGTCTCTCGGAGCTGCCTCAGCATTTCCTTGACCTTGCTCCGCTTGGAGGTGTGGGATTCCGCGTCGCGCTCGGTCATTCGGCAGGCGCACTGAATGAACTCCAGTCCGCAATGCTCCGCCCAGCTTATGATACTGCCCTCGCGAACGAGATACAACGGACGTATAAGCTCCATTCCGCTGTAATTTTCGCTGTGCAGCTTGGGCATCATCGTCTGGATCTGCGAACCATAGAGCATTCCCATAAGTATCGTCTCTATAACATCATCAAAGTGATGACCGAGCGCGATTTTACTGCACCCAAGCTCCTCCGCCTTTTTGTAAAGCCAGCCGCGCCTTAGTCTCGCGCAGAGAAAACAGGGATTCTTCAGCTCATTTTCTACCGACTCGAAAATCTTCGTCTCATAAAATTTAACGGGCAGTTCCAGTTTTTTCGCGTTATCTTCGATTTTTTGCCTTATTTCGGGACGATATCCGGGATCCATAACGATATACTCAAGCCCGAAATTCATATCGGGCAGTCGGCTGAGCATTTGCAGGCACTCAGCCATGAGCATTGAATCCTTGCCGCCCGATATACACACGGCAATGCGGTCGCCGTCCTGAATAAGCTCATACTCCTTTATGCCCTTGCGTATCTTCGACCATATATCGCGGCTGTATTCGCCAGTAATAGCGTTTACTGCGCCATTTTCCATTATCATTCTCCGCTCTCGGCTGTCCTTGCAAGCTGTGACGCTGTTGCAAGCTGAGCATCATAATTTTCGTCCTCGTTCTCTACCTGATAATCGGGAGTAAGCCCCTCTCCGTCATAGCAATCCGAGCGTGAAGTCTTGTACTCGGCAATCGTAAGCACGACTGCGCCGCCGTTACCCATTTCGGTAGTGCTCTGCATAACGCCCTTGCCGTAGGTCTTTACGCCAACAAGCTGAGCCTTGCCATAATCGCGGAGTGAAGCCGCAAAAAGTTCCGCCGCGCTCGCCGTATTTTCGTTGACAAGCACGACCATGGGAAGATCAAGCTCAGTTTCGTCCGAATATACAATAGTTTCCGTGTGTCCGTCCTTGTACTCTGCCGTAGCTATAACACCCTCAGGAAGCAAAGGATCAAGACACTCCTCAAGTGCGCTCACGAGTCCGCCTGTATTGTCTCTGAGGTCAAAAACTATCGACTTTGCGCCGTTTGCGGTGAGATGTTCAAGAGTGTCAATGAACTGCTGCGGCGTATTCTGCTTGAACTTCGTTATCTTCATGTAGCCCACAAAGCCGTCAAGCATTTCTCCCGTAACGGTCGTGACCTCTATCGCCTGACGCGTAAACGTGTAATCTGTGTCAACTCCGTCACGGCGAACCGTGAGAACGATCTGCGAACCCTCTGTTCCGCGCATTGCCTCGACAGAATCGTCAAATCCTGCCTGAAGCACGTCAACTCCGTCAACAAAGGTGATAATATCGCCCTCCTGAAGCCCCGAATTGTACAAGGGAGAATCCTGCAAAATGCCGTCAATTCTTACATAACCGCTCTCGTCCTCACTGAGGGTAAGTCCCAGACCAACGAGCTGTCCTGCCTCCTCGCTCATCTCGTTGATGTACTCCTCCTCAGTGAGATAGCGCGAGTACTTGTCGTCAAGTCCATCAACATAGCCCTTGAGGATACCGTCGCTGAGGTCGCGCTCGTCTATTTCGCCAAAGTAATTATCGCGGACAAACGTATCGAGCGATTCAAGCGAATCATACCTTCGCGCTTTGTCATTCACGTCAACGACCTTCTTGTTGAAACTCTGGAGCGAGAAAAACGAAGTCAGTATGAAAGTTACCGCGACTGCTATCGCAATAAGGCTCAGCGCAAGACCAAGGCTGATTTTTTTATTCATATCATCATCTCTTCCTTAGAAACCGCCCGCATAGGAGAAATGCGGACAGATTCTTGATTTTAGGATCCGTTCACCAAGTGCGCCGATCCCTTTTCCCTACACAAAATACGGGCAGTCGTTAAACTGCCCGGAATTAACAAACCCGCTTATGGACTTACATATCCCATCGGGTCAACTGCGCTGCCGTTTACGCGGACTTCAAAGTGGAGGTGATTACCCGTTGAAAATCCGGTGCAGCCTGCGTAGCCGATAACCTTTCCCTGTGAGACATAATCGCCTACCGAAACAGCCGCCGAAGCGAGATGTCCGTAAAGCGTTGAATATGTACCGTCATGCGAAATAACGACATAGTTGCCGTAACCGCCGCCGCAGCCGCAGCTTGAGGATTTCGCATAGTCATGCGTGCATGAATTGTTTACTGCAATTACAGTACCCTCCTTGGCTGCAACAACTGCACCGCCGTGGATACCTGCATCTCCGATGTCAATACCCCTGTGAGTCGTGCCCCAACGCGAACCATAGCCGCTCGTGATGTACGAGAATCCCGGTGCAGGCCAGATGAAACCTGATCCCGAGGGTGCCGGTATCGGATACGTTGTATTGCTGTTTGAGGAGTTTGAATTTGAGTTTGAATTAGAGCTGTTGCTCTGGTTCTGCTGCTGTTGCGCTTTTGCAGCCGCCTCTGCCGCTGCCTTTTCCTCAGCCAGCTTGCGCTGACGCTCCTCATACTGGCGCTGAGCCTCTTCCTGCTGACGCTTGATCTCGGCCTCAATGACCGCCTGCTCCTTGTCAAGCTCTGCCTGTGCAGCCTCGTAGCTTGCCTTGTCATTCGCAATGAGCTCTTCCTCACGGGCAATACGGTCGATCTCGTCCTGAGTCTCCTGCATTTTAGCATAGTAGACTTCCATTTCGTCAGCCTTTTCCTGCTTTTTCTTTTCCTGCTCTTCCTTCTTCATTTCGAGGGTAAGCTTCTCGGATTCAAGATTCTTCTTGGAAGTCTCCATACTGTCGATTTCCGCGAGGATATCATTTATAAGCTCCTCATCGTATGAAGCCATTCTGTTCGCCATTTCGATCCGCGAAAGCATATCGTAGAATGTAGAAGTGCCGACAACTACAGCAGCAAGGTTTTCGTTGCCGGAAGCATACATCGCGCAGAGTCTCTGCTTGAACAGTTCAACATTATTGTCGATCTGAACCTGCTGATCAGCGATAGTTACATCGAGGTCGGCGATGTTCTGCTCCGCCGTAGTGATATCATTCTGAATGGAATCAAGCTCCTTGTTGAGAAGGTCGATATTGTTCTGAATAAGCTGTATCTGCTCATTAAGAGTATCCTGATAAGCTTTTTCTTCATCTTTCTTTCCTGCAAGGTCGTTCATCTTAGTTTCAAGCTCAGCGATCTTTGATTCATTTGCAGAACGCTCTGCCTGGATCTCGCTTATCGTCTTTGCCGAGACCTGTGAGGCGTTCTTTTCAGTGATAGTGGGATATGCCGCAATCAAACCGAGCGACAGTGCCGAACAAGTCAGAAATGAAAGAATTTTTTTCACAACATTTAGTTTTTTCATAGCAATACTGCGGATCAACCGCACACTCCTTTCCGTACTGAAACAGTCTTGAGCACAAGCTCGGCTGCCTCATCAGACGTCAATGTGTTTCCTTGTGCTTATTACGCTTCCGAGCGCACCGATAAACGCGCCGACAACAATATAGGCAATTAGAACGATAATTCTGATTTTGTTGAATGGAATAAGGCTGCCCGCACCGAAAGTGTTCATCAGCATACTTTGATTTATGAGAACATTGTAGATCGAACGGTAAACTGCCCATGTAATAAAGAATGAACCCACACCTGCAACAAATCCTGTTACCATGCCTTCAACAAAGAACGGCATTCTGATAAATGCATTTGTTGCACCGACGTATTTCATGATTTGAATCTCCTCACGTCGCGCAAATACACTTGCCTTCGTCGTGTTGGAGATAATAATCATTGAAACTACAGCAAGAGCGATGATGACAGCTCCCGCAATGAGTGAAACAACTCTCCTGAGTTCGCGGAGGAACTCAGAGATCTGCGGCGAGGCATTGGCGCTCTGAACGCCGTCAATAGCGGCGATTTTCGCAGTTGTATCGGCTATCTGATCATTATTCTTAACCGTAACGCTGAATCCGTCCGGCATGAAACTTGCGTCATCGCCGATGTAGTCATTGAAGATACGCTGTGCGCTCGGAAGATTTGTGCGCTGTCTGTCAAGCGCCTCCTCCTTGGATATGAAATCAATGGTATCGACATTCTCGATCGCCGCAATAGCCTCCTGAGCGGCTGTATTCTGCTCATCGGTCGTGCCGAGCTGCATGAGGACAACGACTTCGTTCTGGCTGCCGAGTCCCTGTATCATGGAGTTGACGTTAACATAGAACAGTCCCGCCATACCTACGAGCAGGAGCGAGATAAGCAGTACGCAAAAAGTCGCAAATGCCATCATTTTATTTTTCCAGATATTTTCCACGCCCTGATTGGCGAGGTATTTTACACCGCTTAGCTTCATTCGGCACCTCCGTCCTTGTTTTCGGCAGAGGATGCTGCCATATCAGCGAGGAGAGCGTCTCCCCCGATAGCCGCGATAACGTCGTCCGCTGTCATGTTGTCGATCGAAAGTTCGCCGTCATCAGCAGCGGACTGCTGGATCTTTTCAAGCGTTTCCTCGCCGGAAGTACGTTCAGCCTCGGCAAACACTTCAGCCATATCCTCATCGGAGATACTGTTCTCGATATCAGCAAACGGCTCGTCCGTTGCGCCTGTGATGACCTCGTCAAAGACGATCTCGCCCTCGGTGATACTTATGATACGTCCGCCGAAATGACGCACAAGGTCGTGCTCATGAGTTACCATGAGGATAGTTGTACCCTGATCGTTTATACTTTTGAGCAGCTCAACTATCTCGTAGGAAAGCTCGGGGTCGATGTTTCCCGTAGGCTCGTCAGCGATAATGAGCTGCGGGTCGTTAACAAGTGCGCGCGCGATAGCGACACGCTGTTTTTCACCGCCCGAAAGCTCGTCCGGATACGAATTTGTTTTTGCATGGAGTCCTACAAGGCTTATAACGTAGGGAACTCTCTTTCTTATGTATTTAGCCGGTGCGTCTATAACTCGAAGAACGAAAGCAATGTTCTCATAGACTGTCATAGACGGGATAAGACGGAAATCCTGAAAGACAAAGCCGAGAGTACGGCGGAATTCCGGTATCTTTCTTCTCTTCAGCTTGTTGAGATTATAGCCGTTGACGGTAACAACTCCGCTTGTGGCGTCTATCTCCTTCAGCAGAAGCTTGATCATAGTACTCTTACCCGCACCTGATGAACCTACAACAAAGGCAAAGTCACCGTCGTTTATCTTCAGGCTGACGTTGTTCAATGCGTCAACGCCGCTTGAATAGGTCACGGATACGTTTTTAAGTTCTACCAATGGTTTACACCTACCTTAATTTTACGGGCAAAGCTCATAAGTGCGCAGCCGCGCTCATCAGAACTTCACCGGGTTTGCAGACAGGTACTTCTTGACCATGAGAGCAATCTTGAAGATAATAGCGTGGTCAAACTCACGAAGATCGAGACCTGTAAGCTTTTTGATCTTTTCAAGTCTGTACACAAGAGTATTTCTGTGTACGAAGAGCTTTCTTGATGTCTCTGAAACATTGAGGTTATTCTCGAAGAACTTCTGGATAGTAAAGAGAGTTTCGTGGTCGAGCGACTCGATGCTTCCCACCTTGAACACCTCGTGGAGGAATGTCTCACAGAGAGTTGTGGGGAGATGATAGATGAGACGCGCGATACCGAGGTTGTCATAGCTGACGATCACCTTGTCCGTATCGAATACCTTGCCTACCTCAAGAGCCATCTGAGCCTCCTTGAACGAACGTGCAAGCTCCTTGATACCGACAACAGAAGTACCGATTCCGACATTTACGCGTGTGTAGAACTCGCTGCTGAGAGTATCAGCTATCGAACGCGCAAGCTTTTCGAGATCCTTTGAGTCAACTGTGCTCTTGAGCTCCTTTACGAGAACGATGTCTGTCTCGGTAATGTTAAAGACGAAGTCCTTGTTCTTGTCAGGAAAGAGATTCTGGATAACGTCATAAGCCGAAATATCGTTGGCAGAAATTATTCTGATAAGGAAAACTGCGCGGCTGATCTCGGCATTGAAGTGAAGTTCTCTTGCCTTGATAACGATGTCTCCGGGGAGAACATTGTCGAGGATAACGTTCTTGATGAAGTTATTTCTGTCATACTTTTCGTCATAGTACTGCTTGATGTTGGAGAGTGTGATAGCAAGTATGCTTGCGTACTTTGCAGCAGCATCGTCAACGCCCTCAACAAAGACCGCATAATCAGGCTTTACTCTTGAGCCGAAAGGCTTGTATGTAAAGCCGTCGCGAATGAAGATGTCGTGTGAATCGCTGAGATCAAGCGAAACGAATTCATTTGTAGTTCCCACGCGAGAAATATCGCTGCAGGCAATAATGGTAGCTGTTTCATCGACAACGCCGATAGTTGCGTCAATAGTGTCTCTCATCTGATGAACTAAACCCTGAAATAATCTGTTGGACATGATTTACATCCCTTCTCTTAATAATGATAATTTATTCGGAGCGATTTTCAAGGAGAATGCTCTGTACGAAAGCTTGTCCTCAACATATTACAGATTGTAACATATTCAGGGCTTGTATTTGTTAACTAATTGTTAACTTTCTTTCAAAAACTCGCACAATCAACATAAAAACCGCTTGTGTTTTGTTAAAATCTGCTAAATTCCAATTCTTTGCTGTAACCGAAACGTAATTTTCAAACCCGCTTACATCTTCTCGGGACAATCAATGTTGAGTATCGCGAGAACGTTTCTGAGCGTCTGTCTTACAGCCTCGCACAGTACGAGCCTTGCATCTCTGAGTTCAGGAGTCGGCGCATTCTTTACGCTGCACGAGTCGTAGAAACGGTGGAAAAGCGTTGCAAGGTCAACCGCATACTTCGTTATCTTTGCCGGATCGTAGCTCTTTGCGGAAAGATCAATTTCCTTCGGCAGCGAAGCAATGTGACGGATAAGTTCTATCTCATTCGGAGTATCAAGCAGGTCAAGCTGCGCATTTCCGGAGAGTTTTACGCCCTCCTCAGCCATATTTCTGAGCAGACTGCAAATTCTTGCGTGAGCATACTGAACATAGTAAACCGGATTCTGAGAGGACTTCTCAACCGCAAGGTCGAGGTCGAATTCAAACTGCGAGTTTGCCTCTCTGAGATTGAAATAGAAACGTGCTGCATCTATCGGTATCTCATCAAGGAGAGTTACCAGCGTGATAGCCTTGCCGCTTCTCTTGGAAAGCTTTACAACTTCGCCCTGACGAACCAGACGAACCATCTGCATAAGCACAACATCAAGCTTTGATGCGTCAACTCCGAGAGCAGTAAGTGCCGCTTTCAGTCTCGGAACATAACCGTGGTGGTCAGCACCGAGCACGTTGACTGCCTTATCGAATTTTCTTGTAACAAGCTTGTCGTAGTGGTAAGCGATGTCAGGAACTATATATGTGTAGAGACCGTTGCTCCTTCTGAGAACGAAGTCCTTGTCAAGACCGTATTCAGTCGCCTTGAACCATACGGCTCCGTCCTGCTCATAGGTCTTGCCTGCCTTTGTAAGCTCATCAACCACCCACGCAGTCTTGTTTGCCTCATGGATTGAGCTTTCTCTGAACCAGTTATCGTAAACTATGCGGTACTTTTTGAGGTCGCGTTCAAGTCCCTCGATATTGAGAGGAAGCGCATATCCTACAAGAGCCGCGCGGCGCTCCTCATCAGAAACGTCTTTAAGTTCAGCGCCGTGCATTGCGTAGTAATTCGCAGCGTGCTCGATGATATCCGTTCCGAGGTAAACGTCCTCGGGCATTTCAAACTTTTCGCCCTCTCCGCTTTCCGCGTAAATCTCAGCGCAGAGCTTTTCGGTGTCAGACGAGTATTTTTCGAGGAGTTTCTGTCCCTCGTCCGAGCAAAGCTGCATATATCTGAGTGAGAGCGATTTTCCGAACTTCTCTATCTGATTGCCTGCATCGTTAACGTAGAACTCGCGCTCTGCGTGATAGCCTGCCCAGTTCAGAACGCTTGCGAGGCAGTCGCCGATAGCTCCTCCGCGAGCATTGCCGATATGCATCGGGCCTGTGGGATTTGCGGAAACGAACTCAACGAGAACACGCTTTCCTGCGCCTGTCTGGGTTTTGCCGTAATTTTCGCCTTCTTCAATAACATTTCTTACCACGTCCGAGAACCAGCTTCTTCCGAGGAAGAAATTGATAAATCCCGGGCCTGCAACTTCCGTGCGCTCGAACATCGTGCCTTTAATGTAAATCTTTCCGCAGATAAGCTCCGCTATCTTTCGGGGAGGCATTCTGAATGGCTTTGCACAAACCATTGCCACGTTTGAAGCAAAGTCTCCGTGTGATTTATCCGCAGGTATCTCGATACCGAATGCCGGAATCGGCTCTGCGGGGATATCTCCCTCAGCAACGAGAGTGCCCAGAGCTTCCAGTATAAGACTTCTCAGGCTTTCGGAAGCTTTATTTATGAGGTCTGCCATTTACAAAGATCCTTTCTGTATCAGTTATATGATTTTACTTTCATTATTATCTCGTTATCCGAAAGATAACTCGAATTAAGGTCGAGCGTGTACTTCATGTACAGCCGTCCGTCTTTTGCGATAGTATTATCTATTGCGTGCGTATAAACGCCTATCTGCATAGCTCCGTAGGGAGTTTCGTACTGGCAGTAGTGCTTTCTTCCAATCTCGATCGAAAGCACGGAATTTGCCGTTCCTCTGCGGATTATCGAAGCGTTCTTTGACCCCTCGACTCTTATCGTTGTGACCGAGCCTTCAAAGCCCGTAGCGGAGGTCTCTTCGTAAGTTATCACATCAAAGCCCTTGCCGCTTCTGAGCTGTGCCCTTGTCACAAGTTCCGTTTCACACTTTTCGCCGTCCTGCCATTGTATGCTTATCAGCGATATCAGCACGTTTTCTTTCAGGTGTTTTTCTTTCATCAGTAATTTCTTTCCGCGTTTTCTATAGCCTGCTCCATGAGCTTATCCATAAGGTAGGGACGCGACATACCGAGATGCTCCATAAGCTTTGGATAAACGCTGTTTTTTCTCAATCCGGGAGTTGTACCGACCTTGTTAAGGAGAAGCTCGCCGTCATCTGTGAGGAAAAAGTCTATTCTTGCCATGCCCTTGCAGCCAAGTGCCTTGAAAGCCTTTACCGCGACTGCGCGTATATCGTTCATCAGTTCCATAGGCAGATCAGCAGGAATAACAAGGTCGTCTCCCGAACTCTTATTGACTTCTGTCGGATCGTAGACCTTATCGACCGAGAGGATCTCTCCTATATAAGATGAAAACGGATTGTCATAGCCGAATACGGCAGCCTCAAGCTTTCTTCCGCTGACGTATTTCTCAACGATGACCTTATTGTCGTTGAGAAATGCAAGCTTTACCGCAGCCGCAAGCGAATCCGCGTCCTCAGCAATGCTCGAACCAACGCTGCTGCCGCTGTTTGCAGGCTTGACAATGAGCGGGAATCCCATTTCAGCGGCAATTTCGGTACATCTTTCGTCAATGCTGTTTATCTCGCGCTGAGTGATAAGTTCCCACTTAGCGGTCTTGATGCCGTAATCGTCAAGAACCATATGGGTGTGTGATTTATCCATGCAGGAAGCCGATGCAAGGAGTCCGCAGCCGACATAGGGTATTCCCGACATATTCAGAAGTCCCTGAAGCGAACCGTCGCCGCTCTTTCTTCCGATGAGCACCGGAAAAACAACATCTATCTTCTTGACGGAGGTCTCTCCGTTTTCGATAGTTATTATTCCCCTGTGGAGAGGGTCGGGAGAAATGATCGCCGAGGTGCAGTCGGGGTTGAGTTCCCACTCGCCCGAAGCGATAGCGTCAACGTCTCCGGGATAGAAAAGCCATCTGCCCTTGCGTGTGATTCCGATGCAGATAACCTCGTACTTGTCCTCGGGAATATTTCTTATGACCTCCGCTGCCGAAGCAAGTGAAAGCTTGTATTCTTTTGACGTACCGCCGAAAATAACGGCAGCCTTTATCTTAGCCATAGCTGTCTCCTTTGAAAAACATAGTATAGTCATTTTCAAGTATCAATATATTTTATCACATTTCACAAAAAACTGCAAGTATTTTTTGCGAGAATGCAGTAAACCGTATTGATTTTCGCAATTCAAGCGCTTTGCAGACAAGTTTCAACCTTTGATTTTGTTGATTTTGACGAAGAAAAATTCACTTTTTCGTGAATTTGACGGACTGACCTTTGTTAAATATGACGAAGCAAGCCGATTTAATACCTGCCCGAAAAAGTGTAACATATCACTATTTTATCACATTCGCACGATTTTTCCACATTTCGTCCGCAGCGTACACCACTTTTTTCCAAGGATTTCACAAAATGCTGTTTTCCCTCTCAAAAAGCGGAGATATACTGTATTCATCAAAACAACAATAAAAAATTGATCCCCATGAAAGGAAGCGATCTTATGACAGATAAAAGACACAGAAAGGCACTCGCATTCATCACTTCATTAGCCGCAGTCCACCTATGTTCAGATAAACGGTGGAACTATATACATCGAGTCTGATGATGACGGCATAAACGGCTCGCGCAAAAGTTCGGCTTACGATATCGTGGTCGAATTCAACGGCGGCGACACCACTATCAACATGGCGTCGGGAGATGTTGACGGAGTGGACTCCAACGGCTCTATATATGTAAATGACGGCAATATCAACATCACTATCACCGAGGTCGGCATGGCAGAAGCCTTCGACTTCGACAATACTGCTGAACTCAACGGCGGTACAGTCATCGTCAACGGCGAGGAACTGACCGAGATAACATCCAAGGGAATGGGCGGCGGCGGATTTCGCGGTGCAAACGGCGGAGGCGGCTTCGGCGGAAACTCAGACTTCGGAGGCGGCGCTTTCGGAGGAGAAAAATCCGCATAATACAAGCTTATTCATTCATAATAATTATTGGGCATAGTCAGCGGTTATGTGCTGTGCAGCCTTGAAATGTGTCCGTATTTCGCGGATACATACTAGGGAGTGTTGACACTAAGCCTAACAACGCATCTTTTCGGCAAAATTTCACG
>UQEM01000064.1 GCA_900540005.1 uncultured Ruminococcus sp. | reverse complement strand
TGCCTTTGGAATCCGCTAAAGGGTTAAAAACCCTTTAGAATCCCATTATTAGTTAGCAAGACTTTTTATATTGCCTGATGATATCGCAGGTTCTTTCGATATCCTCGTCTGTGTGAGCCGCTGAGACGAACATTGCCTCAAACTGCGAGGGGGCTGTGTAGATGCCGCGCTCAAGCAGGAAATTGAAGTAATCTGCGTACTTTTTTGTGTCAGAACTTACCGCGCTGTCGTAGTCAGTTACAGGCTTGTCTGTGAAGAACACTGTCATAAGCGAGCCGCAGCGGTTTGCGTTAAGTCCTGCCTCATGTGCCGCAGTTTCGATCTTGGCGGACTTTTTATCAAGTTCGCTGTAGATGTCGGGACGGCGTTCAAGCTCGCTTATTGCCGCGATTCCTGCCGCGACTGCTATCGGATTGCCCGAGAGAGTTCCTGCCTGATAAACCGAACCAAGCGGAGCTACACACTCCATTATCTCGCGTCTGCCGCCGTAAGCTGCAAGCGGCATACCGCCGCCGACAATTTTTCCGAGAGCTGTCATATCGGGCTTTACACCGTAGAACTCCTGCGCTCCGCCGATACTCAGGCGGAAACCCGTGATGACCTCGTCAAAGATCAACAGCGCGCCGTATTTTTCAGTAATGTCGCGAAGTCCTTGTAAAAATCCCTTGTTTGGCGGAACTACACCCATATTGGCCGCGCAAGGCTCTGCAATAACGCAGGCTATCTCGCTGCCAAAGCTTTCAAACAGTTTTTCAACGGAGGAGAGGTCATTGTACCTTGCAAGGAGGGTATTATCGGTGAATCCACGCGGAACTCCTGCGCTGTTCGGGATAGAATTCGTGAGAAGTCCCGAGCCGCCCTTTACGAGAAGTCCGTCCGAGTGTCCGTGGTAGCAACCCTCGAACTTTACTATCTTGTCGCGGTGGGTGAATCCCCGTGCAGCGCGAACTGCGCTCATTACGGCTTCAGTTCCCGAGTTTACAAGGCGGAGCATTTCAATTGACGGAAAGTGCGCGCGGATCTTCTCGGCGAGGGTGATTTCACCCTCGTGACACGCTCCGAATGTAAGACCGCTCTCGCATTGCTTTTGAACCGCTTGGATCACAGACGGAAAGGCGTGACCGAGAATGTCAGGCCCCCACGAGCATACATAGTCGATAAATTCGTTGCCGTCAACGTCTATAATGCGGTCAGCGTAGGCGCGGTCGATAAACAACGGACTTCTGCCCACATTGCGGTAAGCACGGACGGGACTGTTTACTCCGCCCGGCATGAAGTCGAGCGCTCTGCTGTAGAGCTTTTCAGATTTTTCGGTATTCATACTTCCTCCAGCCATTTTGCCGCATCAAGAGCATGGTAGGTGATGATGATATCCGCACCTGCGCGCTTCATTGCGGTGAGATTTTCCATTACTATCCGTTTTTCGTCTATCCAGCCGTTTGCTGCGGCAGCCTTGACCATTGCGTATTCCCCGCTGACGTTGTAGGTAGCTATCGGCAGGTCAAAACGGTCGCGTGCGGCACGGACAATGTCAAGATACGCAAGTGCGGGCTTTACCATAACTATGTCCGCACCCTCATCAATATCGTCTTGTATCTCGCGCAGAGCCTCACGAGCGTTTGCAGGACTCATCTGATACGAGCGCCTGTCGCCGAAACACGGTGCAGACTGAGCTGCATCGCGGAACGGTGAATAGTATCCGGACGCAAATTTTGCGCTGTAGGACATTATGGGGGTGTTGGAGAATCCGTTTTCGTCAAGGGCGGTGCGCAAAGCCGCAACTCTGCCGTCCATCATGTCGGAGGGAGCAATAAAGTCCGCGCCTGCTTTCGCGAGGCTGACAGCCATTTTTGCCAGCAGGGGCAGCGTTTCGTCATTGCATATCTCGTGACCGTGAACAACCCCGCAATGACCGTGAGAGGTGTATTCGCAGAGGCAAACGTCCGCTATCACGATGAGTTTGGGGTACTTTTCCTTGATAAGACGTACTGCGCGCTGAGTGATCCCGTTGTCATTATAAGCCTCGGTCGCGAGTTCGTCCTTATGTGCGGGAATGCCGAAAATAAGCAGTCCTGAAATGCCGCTTGCTGAGATCTCGGCAAGAATTTCGTCCACTCTGTCGAGCGAGTACTGATAAACGTTCGGCATTGAGTCAACAGGTGACTTGATATTCTCACCCTCCGCCACAAAAATAGGGTAGATAAGTTCCTTTTTGCTTAAACGTGTTTCGCAAACAAGTCCGCGCAGTTCATCGGTTGCGCGAAGCCTTCTGAATCTTCTCATTTTTTGTTATCCTCCATTATCGCCTTGACTGCGCCCTCGGAAGTGTGGGGAGCGGCGGTCAGAATTTTATTGACAGTGTATTTCTCGGCGGTCTCTGCGGCTTTTGTGCCTATGCAGACGATTTTCGCAGATTCGCCGACACTGCTGTTTTCAAAAAAGGTCTTTACTCCGAAAGAACTGCCGAAAACTATATAGTCGCAGTCTATCGCACGGGGCAGTTCCTTAGTGCAGGGTACGGTGTCATAAAGCTTTATATCGTCGAGAACCACGCCGTTTTCACTGAGAATTTCGTTAAGTTCCCGTGAACCGTTTTCCGCACGCAGGATAAGCAGACGCTCGCCTTTTCCGATATTAGCGGCAATAGCCTTTGCGAGCTCTGCGACTGTGAAAACTTCGGGGATTATATCCGCGTATATTCCCACTTCTGCAAGCGCAGAAGCCGTACCTGAGCCTACAGCCGCAAATTTCAGCCCGGCAAGCGAGCGCATATCGATTCTTTCGCGGCGGATATGCTCAATAAATCGGTTTGCTCCGTTCACACTTGTGAATGCAATACAGCCGTAGCCGTCAAGCGGCGGAATTTCACCCTTTTGCACTATCCTGATATGACTGTGCAGATAAACCTGAGCGCCGAGCGGTCCGAGCTGAGCCGCCAGCTTATGAGTAAAGTTTTTCGTGCCCGTGACTGCGATTTTCGTGCTCGTAAGAGGAAGCTTTATCGTAGACGAAAAGTCAAACGCGGCAGTTTCACCCACTATTATGACCGCAGGAGCTTCACAGTCTGCCGAGTCGGAAACAATATTTGCGAGAGTACTGCGAACAGCTTTTTGCTCCGAGGTTGCGCCGTTTGAGACGACTGCGGCAGGAGTTTCGGGGGACAAGCCACCGGCGATAAGACTCTCCGCAATCCTGCCAATGTGCGACAGCCCCATGAGGAAAACGAGCGTACCGCCAAGCTGTGCGTATTTTGCAAAATTCTCACCGCCGTCTGCACTGTGTCCGGTAATGACGTGAAAACTGCGGCTGAGTCTGCGGTGAGTTACCGGTATTCCTGCAAGTTCGCCGACTGCAACAGATGATGAAATGCCCGGAACTACCGCATAAGGTATCCCGTGCTCCTTTAGTGCGAGAATTTCCTCTCCGCCGCGTCCGAACACAAACGGATCGCCGCCCTTGAGACGGGCAACGGTTTTGCTGCCAAGAGCCTTCTCCACTATCAGCGCGTTGATGTCCTCCTGCTTGGCGCTGTGGTGACCGCTGCGCTTGCCGACACAGATAAGCTCCGCGCTTTCGGGAGCAAAACCAAGCAGCCGCTCGTCAATAAGAGCGTCATATATGATACAACTGCATTTTTCAAGCAGGCGAAGTCCGCGGAGTGTGATAAGGTCGTGATCTCCGCAGCCTGCGCCTATAAGATAAACTTTTCCCGTCATAGACTTCCGACCGCCTCGCGTACAAGTTTTTCATAATTATCGTCCGTGCATTCGCAGGTGACGAGGGACATTGAATCAAGAGTTATCGTGAGCGTGAGACGCTCACCCGATCTACGCGCGTAAGCTCCTACAGGAGTGGTACAGCCTGCGTCAAGCAGCCGTAAAACCTCCCGCTCAGTCTGAAAGCACAGAAATGTCTCGGGGTGATTTATCGCGGCAAGGAGTTCATCCGTTTCGCCGATCCGTGACTGAACAGCAATTATTCCCTGGCATGGCGCAGGTACGAAAAATTCGGGCTCAAACTCCATGTAGCTGAACCTCTTGCTGCTGCGAAGCCCGAGCCGTTCAAGACCTGCTGCCGCAAGGATAATTCCGTCATACTCGCCGTTTTCAAGCTTTTTCAGCCGTGTATCAACATTTCCACGGATATCGTTGAAAACTCTGCCTGCAAATATACTGTTGAAAGCGTTGCGGCGGCGGAGACTTCCCGTTCCGACGGTCATTACGTCCGCAATGGAATCACCTCTGCGCATGACGAGAACGTCAGCAGGGTCAGCACGTTCCGGAACTGCTCCGATGTGCGTACCTTCTGCAAGTTCAAGCGGAAGATCCTTTGCGCTGTGTACGGCGATATCGATTTCATTTTCCGTGAGAGCGCGTTCTATCTCGGCGATGAAAACTCCCTTTTCACCGATAGCGTCAAGAGGCTTGTCGAGGATCTTGTCTCCCTTTGTCGTGATGTGAACGATCTCAGTCTCGATCTCGGGGAAAGCCGCTTTCAGGGCGTTTTCAACAAGCTTGGTCTGCGCGAGGGCGAGTGCGCTTTTTCGTGTTCCTATCCTTATTTTCATTTGGGTGTTTCCTCCAGAAATTTTGCGATATCCTTTTCTTCGGGGAGTGAACCTCCGCTGAGACAGCGTTCGAGCAAAGTCTCCATTACCGTGCGCCGTTCATTTTCTGTTGAAAACTTTTCCATGACGAGCGGACGGCAGTTTTTCAGCAGCCTTGCGGCTTCGATAGTACGGTCGTCGAGCTGTTTCTCAATACTCATGCGCAGAAATTTCGCAAAAACGGGACTTGTTCCGCCTGTTGATATTCCGACCGTAATGTCGTCTTTATGTACGAGCGCAGGGAAAATAAAGGAGCAGTTTTCGATATCGTCCACAGAGTTTATGTGGATATTCCTTTCGCGGCAAAGCTTGGAAATGCGCGTATTCAGCGCGTTATCCTCGGTCGCTGCGATCGCCATGAATGCGCCGCTGAGGTCGGCGTCACGAAATTCGCGGCGGATAAAAGTGAGCGGAAGTTTTTCGAGTTCCGCGCATATTTTCGGAGCTACGACCGTGATATCTGGCGAAAATGAAAGCAGTTTCTCAGTCTTACGCAGGGCAACCTTTCCGCCGCCGACAATTACGCATTTTTTGCCGCTTATGTCCATGTAAAACGGGAAATATCCCATGTTGTTTTCCTCCTGTTTCTGGCATTGCCGCCATTTTCACAGCAATGCAGCAAAATCTACGGATCACTTTATTGCATTGATACAAGTGCTTCGAGTACGGCTGAAAACTGCGCACTTGTGAGATTATCGCGCAGTCTGTAAAGGAGACCTTCCGCTCCCATACTGTCAAGCTGCTGAGAAAAATCCGCCATATACGGCATGAATCTGCGGAAAGACAGCCGTTTTTGCAGCTCGTCAATATCCCCGGCGATGATAGTTTCAGCTTCCTCAGCCGAACTTAAACGTATCGAGTTGTTGTGCTCGGCAAGTTTCGCGAAATCATCTATGTCCATGAGCCGTATGCCCTCGATTTCTTTCACGTTTTTTTCGATATCGTGCGGAACAGCAAGGTCGATAAGCAGGCGCGGCTTAGCGGTTTTCAGCGCCTCGCCGAGCGCTCTTGCCGTGAGAGTGTAATGCGGACTTGCTGTTGCGCTTATAATGCAGTCAGCCTCGTCCGCGAACCTGTATCGCTCCGGATAGGGGACTGTTCTTATGTCGTGAAAGTCTGCTCCAAGTCCCTTGCTCCTCATAGTCGCAGTAACGCTTACGTTTTTGTGTGAGAGGAGATTTTTCAGCGCGGAAGTGCCGATTTTTCCACTTGCACCGATAACAAGGACATTCACGCTGCCGCCGAGAGAAGCAGCTTTATTAGCTGCGAGAGTAGCGGCGGAAACCGGCGTTTTTGAGAGAGCCGTGTCGGTCTTGATACGCTTTGCACAGGTAATTGCTGACTGAAAAATTGTATTCAGCTCAAAATCAGTAAAGCCGTTTTCGTGAGACTCCGCGTATGCATCTTTGACCTGACGGAGAATTTCGTCCTCGCCGATGATCATTGAGTCGATACCGCAGGCTACCCTGAAAAGGTGCGCGAGAGCCTTTTCGTCGTAGTACGAGCGTAGACACAGCGAAACCGAGGTCGGTTCTTCACCCGAGTATTTTGTGAGGATCTCCGCGGCTGTGTCCGTGCAGCCGATATCCGAGCCTATAAAGTACAGCTCGGTTCGGTTGCAGGTACAGACGATAACTGACTGCTTTATTCCGTGCTCTGAAAGAGCCGCCGATATCTCCTGACGTTTGTCGCGGCTGAAAGCAAAACGGCTGCGGATTTCCGCCGACGCGTTTTTATGATTGATACTTATACAATACATTTTATCACCGCCTATAAGTATATCACACAATCGCGATTTTTACAAGCGGCAAACTCAGTGCGCATATAAAAATCGGCGGTTCATCGAACCGCCTCAGTCTGCCCAAAACGCTTTATTGACTAGGGAGTGTTGACTCAGATCACTACATACTCCTCGCGAAGTGCGTTGTTGGTGAGCATGGTAACGCTGTCGCCGTGGGTCACAAAAATCCTGTAGATGAACACGTCAACGGTTTCGCCGACTTCTACGGGAGACTCGTCGAGTCCGCGCGTTGCAATGAGAGTACTGCCGTTGCATGAAACAGTGAATTCAATGAAATTACCGCGGAATGCCGTACTTTGAACTACTCCGTCAGCCGCAGAGCTTCTGTACTTCTGGTGCTCGTTCTTCTTGGTTATCTTAACAAATTCGGGACGGACAAGAGCCTTGTCATATTCCGCAATGTCGTCAAATGTGCTGAATTTACGGTAATCCTCAAGTTCCGAGGCAGTACCGAAAAATGATGATGTGAAAGCAGTTGTCGGGTGCTGGTATATTTCAATAGGAGTACCTGTCTGTTCGATCCTGCCCTTGTTGGTCACGATGATCTCGTCCGAAACCTCGATTGCCTCACTCTGGTCGTGAGTTACAAAAATACTGGTTATACCGAGTTTTGCGATCATGTTTTTGAGCCAGCTTCTCAGATCCTGCCTTACCTTGGCATCAAGAGCGGCGAAGGGTTCGTCAAGGAGAAGAACCTGCGGATTCGGAGCAAGCGCTCTTGCAAACGCCACTCTTTGTCTTTGACCGCCCGAAAGCTGACTCGGATAGCGGCGCTCAAAGCCTTCAAGTCCGATAAGCTTGATAAGTTCCCTTACGCGCGTGTCAATGTCCTTTTTCTTGGCTTTCTGTATCTTCAAGCCGAAGGCGATGTTCTCGTACACCGTCATGTATCTGAAAAGAGCATAGCTCTGAAAAACGAAACCTATTCCGCGTTTGCTTGCAGGAATGTCGTTCACACGTTTGCCGTCAATGAGGATATCGCCGCTGTCAGGCTTTTCAAGACCTGCTATCATACGGAGAATGGTGGTCTTGCCGCTGCCGCTCGGACCGAGCAGAGCAACGAGTTTACCCTTTTCAACGCTGAAACTTACGTTGTCCGAAGCCTTGAAATCGCCGTAAGTCTTGTTGATGTTTTTAAGCTCGATGTACATTATATGCGCCCCTTTCTTCTGCCGATGTATTCAATGACGCTTCTTAAAATGAGAAGTAAAACTGCGAGGACTACGAGTATTGAGGATACTGCAAATGCCGGAACGTACTTATTGTCGCCGAAAAGTATCTCTACCTGAAGCGGGAGTGTTACCGTTTCACCGCGGAGATGTCCAGAAAGAACCGAAACCGCGCCGAATTCTCCCATTGCACGTGCCGCGCAGAGGACGATACCATACACGAGCGCCCAGCGGATATGCGGAAGTGTTATCTTTCTGAAAATAGTGAATCCCTTAGCGCCCATCATAGCCGCGGCTTCTTCTTCGTCAGTGCCCTGAGCCTCAAGAACGGGGAGGATCTCACGCGAGATGAACGGAAATGTTACAAAAACCGTTGCAAGGATAATTCCGGGAACAGCGTAGACGATACGGAAGTTGTGCTCCTGCAAAAACGGATATATCGGACTCTGCGAGCCGAATGTGAGCACGAATATGAGACCTGCGATAATAGGTGAGACTGTTACGGGCAGGTCAATGAGAGTTACGAGGAGTTTTTTGCCCTTGAAGTGGAATTTCGTTACCGCCCACGCAGCAAAAAGTCCGAAAACAGTATTTATCACGACTGCAATGACGGTAGCTTCAAGCGTGAGCAGAACTGCGCTTATCGTGTCATCGTCCGCAATAGTTTCCGCGTAAGCCGCAAAGCCCTTTCTGAAAGCCTCAGAAATTACCGTGAACAGCGGCAGGACGAGCATTATAAAAAGAAAGAGGACACTTATGCCGATGAGTAGCCATTTAACGGCGCTTGAACCTTTCGTTCTGCCGTGGATATCGGTGTCCGCAGTTTTGGTATCTGCTGCCATATCAGTGTCCTCCTTTCAGTATTTTTGAGTTGCGTATCTGTATAAGGTTTACGAGGAAGAGTATCAGGAATGCTGCTGCGAGCATTACGAGAGCGATCGCTGTCGCGCTTGAATAGTCGAATTCCTGAAGCTCCGACATGATGATGAGGGGAGTGATCTCCGTCTCGAAAGGCTTGTTTCCTGCGATGAAAACAACGCTGCCGTATTCACCGAGGCAGCGTCCGAATGCAAGACCGAAGCCAGTGAAGATCGCGGGGCGGAGTTCTGGGAAAATGACCTTGCGGAATATCTGTGCACGGCTTGCTCCGAGAATACCGGCAGCCTCCTCATAGAGCGGGTCAAGCTTTTCAAGAACAGGCTGAACTGCTCTGACTACGAACGGAATGCCGACGAAGATAAGCGCAACAATAATTCCAAGGCGCGTATATGCTACCTTTATGCCGAATTTCGCGAAAAATTTACCCATGAGACCCGTATCGGCGTAGAGGGAAGTGAGCGATATGCCCGCGACTGCCGTAGGAAGTGCGAACGGAAGCTCGATCATTCCGTCAAGCAGTCTTTTCAGTGGGAAATCATATCTTACAAGAACCCAAGCAAGCACAACTCCCATGACCGCATTTACGAGCGAGGCTATAAGTGCGGTCAACAGACTTACCTTGAAGCTTGCTACGACACGAGGTTTTGTGATGACCTCGATAATACTGCTGAGATCCATTTTTGCAGTGAAAACCACCAGCGAAGCCAGCGGTATAAGTACCACAAGGCTCAAAAGACTCAGCGTTACGCCCATTGATAAGCCGAATCCGGGAATTATCCTTACTTTCTTTTTCATAACAAATCGATCCTTACTGCTCATAGATACGGTCGAAAACGCCGCCGTCAGCGAAGTGCTTTTCGTAAGCTGCGTCCCAGCCTCCGAAGTCGTTAATGGTTACGAGGTCAAGGCTGAGGTCGAAAACATCGCTGAATTCTGCGAGTATCTTTTCGTTCGAGGGACGGTAGAAATTCTCTCCTGCGATACGCTGAGCTTCTTCTGAATAGAGATAATTGAGGTATTCTGTTGCGACCTCACGAGTGCCCTTTTTATCTACGACCGAGTCAACGATCGCCACTGAGGGCTGTGCAAGAATGCTTATGCTCGGAGTAACGATCTCGTACTCATCGGGATATTCTTTTAATGAGAGGAACGCTTCATTTTCCCATGCAAGGAGCACATCGCCCTGCTTGTTTTCCACGAAAGAGTTTGTTGCTCCTCTTGCGCCTGAGTCGAGAACGAGAACATTTGCATAGAGTTTTTTGATGTAATCGGTTATCTTTTCTTCATCACCGCCGTATTCCTTATCTGCCCACGCCCATGCGGCAAGGTAGTTCCAGCGCGCACCGCCGGAAGTTTTGGGATTGGGAGTGATTATTCCGACATCACCGTTTACGAGGTCGCCCCAGTCCTTGATATTCTTTGGATTGCCTTTTCTTACAAGGAAAACTATTGTCGATGTGTAGGGCGAGCTGTCAAGCGGAAATTCGTTTATCCAGCCGTCCTCGATAAGACCTGCGTCCTGAATTGCCTTAACGTCGTATTCAAGCGCGAGCGTTACAACGTCTGCGGGGTTGCCGTTTGCGACTTCAAGAGCCTGTTTGCCCGAACCGCCGTGCGACTGGGTTATCTCAACCTTTGTGTCGTGCTCGGATTCCCAGTGAGCCTTGAAAGCCTCATTGTAAGCCTCGTACAGTTCACGGGTCGGGTCGTAGGACACATTTACTATAGAAAGAGTACCGTCGTCAGCCTTGCCTTTTCCGCAAGCTGTAAATCCGAGAACGGCTGTGGCTGCGGCGAGGATGAATGCGGTAAGTTTAAGGAAATTGTTTTTCATAATAATAAACCTCTTTTCAAAAATTCGATATATTGTGGATAAGCAACGTTTCATACGCAGGAGGTTCAACAGCGTATGAGACCTCCGGCGGCAAAATAACGTATTATCATAATAATGCCTCCTTTCATTTGCTCTATAAGCATACTATTCATACCGAAATACTATGCTTGAAGCATGAGTATATAATACACTCTAATTCTCGAAATGTCAATAGTTTTTTCATGTTTTTGGCTACTTGTATGAAATGGGGCGTGCAACTGTGACAAAATTATACATATATGTCATATAAGAATACTATGTTTTGAGTAACGGCTGCGGATCTTATCGGAAACACTCTGTCTTTTGCGTAGTCTCGCATGGAGCAGACTTCTCCGCGCTTGACACAGGGGAGAATAAAATGGTATAATGTATGGGAAATAACAGGATGTATCACGATATGCGGTACAGGAAGATTTTTTCGGGAGTGATAAAATGAAAAAGAACAGAATAGCGGCGGCTGTCGCTGCTGCGGTGATCACCGTGAGCGGAGCCGGAAGTTTCTTTGCAGGCAGCGTGAAAACTGCTTCACAGAGCAGCGTTATAACGGCATCGGCTGCGACATATACGACCGATTTCAGAGGATTCATCACAAGAGTATTTAATGTCTGCCTGAACAGAGAACCAAGCGAAAGAGCGGTGAGCAACTGGACGGAAAAGCTCCTGAAGCGCATAGCTACGGGTTCGGACGTGGCTTATACTTTTTTCAATTCCGATGAATACAAACGCCGCAAGAGGACGAACGCACAGATCGTTGACGACTGCTATCAGGCTATGCTCGGACGCACGGCAGACGCTTCAAGCAAAGCGGTATACGTCAATCACCTTAATGTGGGAATGTCGGTGAACTCAATATGCCGTGACCTTGCGTCAAGTCAGGAATTCAAGCAGCGCTGCATGGATCATGCCATACAGCCGGGCAGCTATTCGGTTACAAGCGCAGTTGACGAGAACTATGAGCGTACATATTTTGTGTACAGGCTCTATGTAAACTGCCTCGGCAGAACTCCCGACCCGACAGGTCTTGAGTCGTGGTGTCAGGCGATAAAATCCGGCTATACCGGCTCGAAAATGGTTTTCGGATTTATTTACAGCGATGAGTACACAAAAAAGAATGCTTCAAACAGCGATTTTGTGACCATGCTTTACAAAACTCTGCTCGGACGTTCACCCGATCCCGCCGGACTTGCTGCATGGACTAATCAGCTCAACAGCGGAGCTTCGCGAAATTCCGTCATCAACGGTTTCCTTTTCAGCGATGAGTTCAAAAAACAGTGCGCCGTTGTCGGAATGTCCGTGGGAGACAAGCTCCCCGAATAATTATTGTTGCATTTTCTGAGGGAATGTGCTATAATAAAACGTGAAAATTAATCTTATGGAGGTTATCTATATGGCAATGTTTGACAAGCTGCTTGCCAATTTAAAGGCAGACAGAAGGACTATCGTATTTACTGAGGGCACAGATGAGAGAATACTCTCCGCAACAGCAAAGCTTCTCAGCGAGGATATCATGGACGTTATTCTCTGCGGAAATCCTGACGAGGTAAAGGCTGCTGCTGATAAGAGTGGTTTTGATGTTTCAAAGGCAACTGTTATCGACCCTGCTTCATACGGCGAAATGGACGAGATGGTCGCTAAGATGGCGGAACTCCGCCGCGGCAAGATGACAGAGGACGAGTGCCGTGCAGCTCTTCAGAAATCCAACTATTTCGGCACAATGCTCGTAAAGATGGGCAAGGCTGATGCACTTCTCGGTGGCGCTACATATTCAACTGCTGACACAGTAAGACCTGCGCTCCAGATCATCAAGACCAAGAAGGGCTCGAACCTCGTAAGCTCAAGCTTCATTCTTTTCCGTGAAAAGGACGGCGTTGAGGAGAAAATCTCAATGGGCGACTGCGCTATCAATATCGGCTATAACGACAGACTCGACAAGGAGGGCAACGTTGTCCTCACTGCTGCTCAGCAGCTTGCAGAGGTCGCTGTTGAAACTGCAAGGACCGCTGCTTTCTTTGGTATCGACCCCAAGGTCGCAGTTCTCAGCTTCTCAACATACGGCTCAGGCAAGGGCGCAACAGTTCAGCTCAGCCACGATGCAGTTATCGAGGCTCGCAAGATAGATCCCGAGCTTGTTATCGACGGCGAGTTCCAGTTTGACGCAGCCGTTTCACCCGAGGTCGCTAAGACAAAGTGTCCCGATTCAAAGGTTGCCGGACAGGCTAACACATTTATCTTCCCTCTTATTGAAGCAGGAAACATCGGCTACAAGATCGCACAGCGTCTTGGCGGATACGAAGCATACGGCCCGATCCTTCAGGGACTTAACGCTCCTATCAATGACCTTTCAAGAGGCTGCAACGCTGATGAAGTTTACAAAATGGCTATCATCACCGCAGGTATGGCTTAATTATAAGTTAAAAGTAAAAGGGACGCTTTATGCGTCCCTTTTGTTTTGTTTAACTAATAATGGGATTCTAAAGGGTTGTTAACCCTTTAGCGGATTCCAAA
>UQEM01000063.1 GCA_900540005.1 uncultured Ruminococcus sp. | reverse complement strand
TCTACACAAGGCTATTCGTCGGCAGCGTCAGATGTGTATAAGAGACAGAGTATGTGCTTGTAGTAGGCGGAGCAGATAACTCAGGCGGAGAGGAGATCACTCTTGAGCAGGCGGTCGAGCAGGTAAAGCGGCTCATTGAAATGGGTGAGCGACCTGTTGATGCCTGCAAAGCAGTAGCAAAGGAAACTCCTTATCGCAAGGGTGAGCTTTACTCTGCCGTATGCGGATAAGGGAAATATAATGTTTTGCGGTGTCAATTACCCATCAGAATTCAATGGCAGGATGACACCGCTTTAATGTAGATTTTGGTATTTTTTGTCGCAAGAGGGATTTTTATATCTTATAATTGGTCATGCTGTCGGCTGTTTCATAGTTTTTATAATATTTCTTCTTGAAAATGTGAAACGGTTATGATATAATAGGTGAAATGATTGTCTGCAATTACATATCGAGGGATAAAGCAATGAACGTTTGTTATGAAATTTGCGGAATTACGGATAGAGGGGATCCAACCGAGAATAGCAGGGGTATGATATACGGCTGTCAATTGGGGAGCGGCAGATCCAACTATGAGTATTATCTCGAAATATACAGGCATACATCTGCCGTATGCCGTCGAAACAGCAAACGGAGGTGCTGCGATTGAATAATAAATATTCCACGGTTGACACAAAAGATCTTGTGACCACTATCGCCTACATGATCGGTATAAGAAAAAATATAGTAGAGCAATGCTTTGACGAGCCTTGCCATGAGCTTCTGCAATCTTTGTACAGCAATAAACCTGCTACAATTATCCGCTATCTTTGCAAGCTTCGCACGACTTTGTTCCGAAGATATAAGAAAACAGACAGCGAAATGCGTTATAATCTGAAGAATCTGCACACGCTTGAATGGTATGACCACGAAAATATCAAGCAGCTTGAGGAGTGGGGGATACATATAATAAAGGCGAATTACCGTTCCGATAAGTATATGTTTGACCTTAACGAACTGATAGCGAACCATATTGACGAATGTTCCTCACTGTTCCCGGATTGGTGTGAATGGAAGTATATAAGGGAATTATTCGTTATACCTCATTATAATAATCCGGTCGCTTTGAAGCGTGAGTTTGAAAAGTACATGAAGAGCAATAATTTCTATCCGTTCCAGATGTACATTTATTGGACTCCGTATGACTGCGGCTCTATGCTCATGTCAGACCGTAAATTCCTGCAGATCATATACGGACTGCATAACGATTCTTTTGAAGATACGAGCAAATACCGCGACGCAAACGATGAGACCAAGAATAACATCTATGAGTTTATACGCAGAAGTATGAGAACGGTCATTGCCGTAGACTGCGAAAATTCAGATGTGTATAAGCTGTATGCGACTCTGAAAAACCTCGATCAGAGTGAACTTGATAAGATAGAGAAGATATATCTTTATGACGATCATCACACGACAGCGGGGTGGCAATGGCTTGATAAATTTACCGAAATACCAGTCGAGCACATTATGATAGACCGCGTTACGGAGCGCAAGTCGCTTGTGGATATCGTTATGACAGCAGGTGTCTGCCAGAGCCATTATGCAGAGGGGATAGACAGCTTTATACTTGTATCCAGCGACTCGGATTTCTGGGGACTTATCACCTCACTGCCGAATGCGAAGTTTCTCGTCATGTACGAGTATGAAAACTGCGGCAAAGCAATCAAGAGCGCTTTGGAGGAGCACGATATCTATTATTGTGCCATTGATGATTTCTGTTCAGGTAATGTTGACGGATTCAAGAGAGCGGTTCTGCTTGGTTTGCTGCAAAAGTATCTGCCCGATATTCTGTATCTGAACGGCAAGTCGCTTGTTGAACATCTTTACGAGGAAGCTTGGATAAGCGGAACAGAAAGCGAGAAAAAAGCTTTCTATGAGCGGTATGTAAAAACTCTGACCTTGAAGATAGACAAGGACGGCAACTTTACCGTCGAAGTCAAAAAATAGGAGCAAGTATGGGACTATTTGGCATGAAACTGTTTCATAAAAGCGGCAGTAAAGCTGATAAATCGGCAGAAAGCGTTTCAGAAAGCTATAACGTCATTGCGGAGCAGCTTGGCTTGACCGCAGAATGCCGCGAAATCATCGCTGATCCACGGACGTATTACAATGAACATCAAGGTGCATATGACGAACGCGGGATCGGCTCTGATTCGGACATTGGAACAGTGATCTGGATAAGCATAGTAAATGAAATGCTGCTGTCGCACAAAGCCTGCGAATTCGACTATAAGGAAGAACTTGACGATTTTGCGGCGGCAATGGAAGATATCATGCCGAGCAGTCTGTCGATACCTCTCGAAACACTTGATGAAGATGACGATATAACAGCATGGGCGGAGCAACTTACCAACGCATGGAGCGATAGGGGGTATGCTCTTGCCGCTTTCGATATCTATAGCGACAGCTATGTTATATTTGTGTGCAGGAGAGAAATTCTCCCGACATTATCGGCGGCGGCAGATAAAACCGGACACAGAATAGCTCTTGCACAGGATATGTAGAAAATATAAAATTGGAGGTGCTTATGAAAAAAGCGGCATTGAAAATGTTAGCCTCTGTCTCGGCGATGACGTTGACGATTACTTTTGCACCGTTTAATTTTGTGAATGCCGAGGATTCGCCTGAAAATACAGGAATATCGCTTTCCATGCCTGTTCTGAAACACGTTGTGGGAGAATCTGACGGGAACTTTGTTACTTCGGCAGATATTCTTGCCATAGATGAAGCTGCAACCGCTGCGATACAGGAATCGGAACTGCCATTTCAGTATGATATGCGCAGCGAGAGCGAAATAAGTCCCGTGAGAAACCAGTCCGGTCACGGGACCTGTTGGGCACATTCCTCTGCGGCGAGTGCAGAGTCAAGTCTTATAACTGCGGTTCCCGATATCGACCTTTCGGAGCTGCACACGGCGTTCTACTCATATTACGGCGAAGATCAGATCGACCCGGGAACAGATGATACAAATGAAATTTTAAATCTTGGCGGTTCGCGCGCTCTTTCCGTAAATCTCTGGTCACAGTGGATAGGACCTGTTTATGAGAGTCGTCTGCCCTACAGGAACGATGCATTCTTTGAGGACAAAGACGCTGTAGATGAGTTAAAGAAGGTCAGCGATTTTCACCTTGAAAATGCCTATATGTTCGATTTTGATGACGAACGCAGTAATATGGACGAAGTAAACCTGTTGGCAAAGCAGTTTATTTATGGCGGAAATGCAGTTGATGTGGCTTTCTATTCAAATACCGGAACGTGCTACGACAGCAGGTATTATTCCACTAACAGCAATAAAAAGCAGCGATTCGCCAATCATGCAGTGACGATAGTGGGCTGGGACGATAGTTTTCCCGCTGAGCATTTTTCGGTAAAACCCGACGGAGACGGCGCATGGCTCGTTAAGAACAGTTGGGGCGAAGGCTTTGGTGACGGCGGATTTATGTGGATATCATACTATGACAAGTCGCTTACCGAATTTACGGTATATGAGCTTGATGACACAGATAACTACGAGGATATTTACCTGCATGATACCTATATCCCAACACAGGCTGTTTCGGCGAGTGAAGATCCTGATGTAATTGCTCCAACATATATGGCTAATGTCTTTACAGCCCAGAGTGATGAGCAGATCGAAGCTGCTGCAACATATATAAACAGTCCCGATACCGATTATGAAATAACTGTATATACGGGACTTACCGATGAGAGCGACCCGACTTCGGGAACGCCCTCTGCTGTAACGAAAGGTACGAGTCAACTGACGGGTTACATTACGCTTGACCTTGACGAGGCTGTAACAGTACATGAGGGAGAGAAATTTGCGGTGGCGGTCAGGCTCTATTGCCGCGATAACCAATTTGTCGCACCGCTCGAGACCTGCATTGCGGTTGAGGACAGCGAGACCGGTGAAATGACGGAAGTGAGCAGCTACACAAAATATGACAGGATAGTTGCAAACACCGGAAAAAATGAAAGCTTTATAAGTTCTGACGGAAACGAATGGAACGATATTCTGAATGAGAATTACAGATACACCGATGAAGAAAAGGCTCAATTGCTTGAATCTTTCAAAGAACAGCTTTATGACGGGATAGAACCCGATGATACTACAGAACTTGAAAAGGCTGAAAAGCTTGTTTCATATTATGAGAATCTTTTGGCAACTGGAGACGTAGTTATAATAATGGGCAATTTCTCGCTCAAAGCTTTTGCCAACCCTGTCGGCGCGGTGGATTTTTCACACGCAGCAGGGGAGATACTTCAAAATGAGCGGATAGAACTTACCGCGTCAAATGGCGAGCCGATATATTATTCCATAAACGGCGGTGAGGAAAAGCTTTACAGCAAGCCATTTGAAATAACAGAAGATTCTGTTGTGAGAACTACTACCGACAAAAAGTACTATTCCGAGCGAAAATATACTCCCGCAGCAGCACAGTTCAACAGGCTTTCGTATGTCAAGGGAGATGTTACCTCGCTTTCGCTCACTCAGGCTGAAAAGATAAACAGAAATGAGTATGTGATACGCATAACAGATGATACAGATTCGATCAAGTTGTATCCTGTCACGGCGGCTGGTATTACGCTTGAAGGCGAGTCGATGAGTAGCTATGCCCTCACAGATGAGATAAGTATCGGCTACGGAGTAACAGTGCTTGAAATGAAGCTGACTCAGGAAAACAAGCTGGACAGCGAGATTTTGGTGAAGATAATCAAGGCTCCCGAGGAGACGTATTTAAAAGGTGACGTGGACGGAAACGGCATTATAAACGCAATTGATGCGTCGATGATACTGACACATTACGCGAAAATCATGGCTGAAAAGACCGGAGTTATTGCCCAAGAATACTTTGCAAATGCTGATTTTGACGAGGACGGAATAATAAACTCGGTAGACGCTTCTGCGATACTTACATATTACGCGCAGTCAATGATCACCTCATGATTATCACAAATAACACAAGGCGAAAAAATATTTGACGAACCCTCCAAAAAGCGTGAAACTTTACGTCTTAATTTGTATCTCTTATGCAATTGGCATAAAAGAACGGTGCTGAGTTTGTGAAATAAGGTGGGAAATGCTTGTTACCGATTTGTAATATTTGAATTTTTAGGCTATTTATTGTGTGAATAGTGCACAAATAATGCGAGTGGAAAGTGTACAATGTGCTAAAATAATATTAAAGAACGATATAAAGCATTGACTTTAAGTCAAAAAAGGGGTATATTTTTAATTGCAGAAAGCAATTGTGCCCATATTTATGTGGGTTTATCGCTAAGCCCGAGAAATGTGAGCGGATCGTTCCGCCGTACGGAAAACGTCCGAAAGCGTGAACAACTTACAGGACAACGGCTCAGCGCCAAAACGGGAAACTCCCGAATAAAGCATTTGCTTCATTGATTACTTAGACCGAAAAGTCTTTGTTAATAGCCGTTAATGAATAATTCGGCGTCGGCGCATCCTGCGGCGAGGAATACGGCGCGAGGACATTCGTGCAGAATGAATTTCCGAAGGAAAAGCCGGAAAATTATTATTCACACATATTATGCTTTTACCGAAGCATAATATACATATTTAAGGAGGAAAATTCTAATGAACACACTTAAGAGAACTTTAGCTTTAGTAGCTACTCTTGCTATGGCTGCAACAGCTTTCGCTAGCTGCGGCGATGACAAGGATTCATCATCTTCATCTTCATCTTCTTCTGAGGCTTCAAAGGTTGAAGAGCCATCTGAGGACACAAGCGAAGATGCTTCTGACGCTGAGGAAACAACAAATGCAGAAGAGAGCACAGGCGAGATCGCTGATTCAGTAGGTAAGGGTGGCGACACATTCACAATCGCTGCTTGGAATGCAGATGACGTTCCTTTCCTTATCGCTCAGTGGAAGGGTCTTGACTACAAATCAATTCAGGACGACCTTGCTAACGATGCAGTTGACGGCATCAAGTTCATCAACTTCGGTGTAGGCGGCGGCGACGCTTCCGAAAAGTACGACAACCTCTTCAAGTCAGGCGATGACCTCGATGTTTACTTCTGCGAAGCTGACTGGGCTCTCAAGTACATCAACGATGACGAGAAGACACTTCCCCTTGCTGACCTCGGTCTCGGCGATTCTGACTTCGCTAACATCTACTCTTACACAGATGAGATCGGTAAGTCTTCAGACGGCGTTCGTAAGGGCGTTTCATGGCAGGCTGCAGCAGGCGGTTTCCAGTACAGATCTGACCTCGCTCAGGAGTACCTCGGTGTAACATCTCCTGAAGAGATGCAGGCTGCAATCGGTGACTGGGATAAGTTCGTAGAGGCTGCTCAGACAGTTTCTGAGAAGTCTTCCGGTAAGACAGCTCTTGCTGATACACTCGGTGGTATGTGGCAGGCTTACGCTTGCGGTCGTACAACTCCTTGGGTAGTTGACAACGCTCTCCAGATCGACGACTTCTGCAAGGAATTCGCTGATACAGCTAAGGCTCTTTGGGACTGCGGCGGCGTTACAAAGAACGGTCAGTGGACTGATGAGTGGACAGCAGCTGGTACAAATGATACTTGCATGGGCTATTTCGTATCTACATGGGGCTTCGGTGGCTTTGCTCTCGATGCTGCAGGCGGCGAAGGCGGCGAAACATACGGCAAGTGGGCTGTATGCCAGGGACCTCAGCCTTTCTTCTGGGGCGGTACTTGGATCGTTGTTAACCCCAAGACAGACAACGGCGAAGAGGCAAGAGACTTCATCCTTTCTGCTACTTCAAACGAGGATCAGATGTCTACATACGCAGTTAACAAGCCTGAGTATGTAAACAACAGCAAGGTTATGGATGACCTCATTTCTTCTAACACAGTATTCAACGAGAAGATCACAAACAACCTCGGCGGACAGAACTTCTACGCTGAGCTCGCTGACAATGCTAAGACAATCGACTTCAATGGTCTTATCACTCCTTACGATGCTACAATCAAGACTGACTTCATCAACGTTGTTAAGGAGCAGTATCTTGAGGGCGGCGCTTCATGGGATGATACAGTTGAAGCATTCAAGGACAAGATTGCTGAGGATGTAACTGCTATCGACGTTGAATAATTTTTCAACCGAACTCACTACAACAATGTAATATTTATACCTACGGAATACTGCGGTATTCCGTAGGTGTATATTTATTTAAAAAATATTCCACTTTGAGAGGTGTGTGCAATGGCATCAGGTGCTCAGCGACGGATAAAGTCCATTAGCTATGCAAAATATGGCTATCTGTTTATCCTGCCGTTTTTTCTTGTTTATTTCTTTTTCCAGTTATGGCCTCTGATCAACACCTTTATCCTTAGTTTTAAAGATTTTACAGGCGAAAATTCTGTTGGTCTTGCTAACTACAAGGCTTTGTTTAAAGGTGTAGGAACAGAACCCATGAATTTTAGTGATGGTTCAACCTTCAAAATCGCTGACAGAACTGCACGAGTAGTTCACGAGAACTTCCTCAGTGCATTTAAGAACACAGTTATCCTTTGGATAGGTAACTTCATTCCTCAGATCGCTCTTTCGCTTTCTCTTGCTGTTTGGTTTACTGACGCTCAGCTCAAGATCCCGGGAAAGGGCTTCTTTAAGATCGTTATGTATCTCCCTAACATCATTACGGCTGCTTCTGTAGCAGTTCTCTTCCTCCAGCTTTGCGGTGAGGCTGAGAATGTTCCTGGTTCACTTAACCTTCTTCTTAACAAGATGGGTATCGTTTCTCAGGACGCTGCTTCCGGTAAGTATGAAACTATTAAGTTTATTACCGGCGAATGGCAGTCACGTGGCGTTGTTATGTTTATCCAGACTTGGATGTGGTTTGGTAATACCATGATCATGCTCATGTCAGGTATTCAGGGTATCAACCCCTCGCTCTTCGAAGCTGCAAGCATCGACGGAGCAACTTCGGGACAGGTATTCAGAAAGATTACTTTCCCGCTTCTCAGCCCCATCATGGCTTACACACTCGTAACATCTATGATCGGTGGTCTCCAGATGTTTGATATTCCTTATCTTTATCATAAGGATCCTAACCACACAAGTGAAAACCTCAAGACCGTGGCGGTATACATTTACGAATACTTCTACGATCAGACCGACCCGAAGATGGGATTTGCAGGTACTGCCTCAGTTCTCCTCTTCCTCGTAACTCTCATTCTTGGATGTATCGCATTCTACCTCACTCGTGACAAGGATGCAATCGCTAAGAAGAAGCAGCGCAAGAAGATTGCAAAGCAGAACAAGAGAGAAAGCAAACAGTTTGGAGGTTTCACAATATGAGTAAGATGAAATCCGTATATGGAGAGCCTAAGGATAATTACACTTTCAAGATCAGACTCAAGTCTACTATCCTTGTTATCTGGTTTGTGATTCTGACAATTATCTGTCTGCTTCCTATTTACATTCTTATTATCAATGCAACACGCGGAACTTCCGAAATCGCTAACGGTATTTCTTTCCTTCCCGGTTCGCATCTTGGTAAGAACTTCGACACTCTTTTCCATGATGTTAACTACAACACGATCTACAATGTAGCAATCGGTTATAGAAACTCTTTCATTATCACAGGTTTCTCAACAGTATTTACAGTATTCTTCTCAGCTATGACTGCATACGGTATTCACGTATATGATTTTAAGCTCAAGGATATTTCCTATACAGTTATTCTCCTTGTAATGATGGTTCCTATGCAGGTTACATCTGCCGGATTTGTTAGCTTCATGTTAAAGCTCGGTCTCACAGATACATACTGGCCTCTTATTCTCCCCGCTATCGCTGCTCCTGCGGTTGTTTACTTTATGAGTTCTTACATGAAGTCCTCATTCCCGCTCGACATCGTTGAAGCTGCTCGTATTGACGGCTGCGGAGAGTACAGAACTTTCGTATCTATTGCAATTCCTATGATGAAGCCCGCTATCGCGGTTCAGGCAATTTTTGCATTTATCGCAAGTTGGAACAACTTCTATACACCTAACATGATCCTTATCAGTTCAAAGTTCAAGCAGAAGACACTTCCTATGATGGTTTCTGCTATTCAGGCTTCTGATAAGTTCACTGATTACGGTGCTATTTATCTTGCAATTGCACTTTCTATTCTTCCTATCGTAATTGTTTACATTCTCCTTTCGAGATTCATCATTGCCGGTGTTGCACTTGGCGGTGTAAAGGAATAATAGTTATAATTTACAGCACACTTCGGTGTGCTGTATTTTTTTGGACGCTTCGGCGTCCTTTTTTTGTAATATCCTGAGTTCCCGCTGAATATGATGTAGTGTAAGGAGGTTGAAAAATGAGTACAAGCTATGAAGTGATTTCACAGTACATGACCGAACGCTTACGGACAGCTATGTTGTTAGTTCCGAATGATATGCGCTCAGGAGTAACGGAAGTAAGACTCCGCTCAGGGAGACCAATTACATACATTTATCCTGGTTTGGTGAGGTATCTTTCCGAATCTGGCAAGGCGGAATCAAAAATTTCTGAGCAGACTTTGATAGTTTCGCCTCGCGAAATAAGTAAAATAATTGAGTATCTTTGCCACTTTTCATTGCATACACACTCGCGCGAACTGTCAGAGGGCTGTTTTGTGATTGAAAATGGAGTTCGTGTCGGAGCTTGTGGGACTAAGCAGAATGAAAATTCGATAATTTCTGATTTCAGCGCACTGAATTTCAGAATTTCTCGTGAAGTAATTGGCTGTGCTGACAAAATTTTCCCACAGGTCTTTGGAAAGAATGTTTTGATTTGCGGCGGAGTTAACAGTGGCAAAACCACAATGCTGCGTGATCTATGCAGGCAGTTCGGAGACATCTGCAAGGTGGCGCTTGTCGACGAACGCAATGAGATTTCAGCTTCCATTGGTGGGATACCTAATAACAAAGTTGGGTTAATGACTGACGTTATGGTTGGCTGCCGACGTTCAGCGGGCGTTATTTCGGCAGTCAAGACTCTTTCTCCTGATTACATTTTCTGTGACGAAATTTCCGATACTTCCGATTCTGCAGCGATGCTTCAGGCGCACGGCTGTGGAGTTAAGTTTGCCGCAACAATTCATGCAGAAAATTATGATCAGCTTCTTTCGCGTGAGGTTTTCAAAGAGCTTCACAAAGTTGGATTTTTTGATCTGGCGGTATTCCTTTCTGGAAGCGATTCACCCTCTAAAGTTCGTGAAATAAGGAGGATAGGCAATGCTGATTAGATTTTGCGCTTCTGTACTGATTGCTCTCGCCGGATTAACGTTTGGATTTTATCGCTGCGAAAATTTGAAAAGTGAACTTTCCGTAAGTCAGCAAACAGAGGAATTTTTTCGCAGTTCCGCAATAATGATTAGATATCGCTGCCTTGATGTCTACGAACTCATAAGAAATGCGCGTACATCGGGAAAATATCCGTCTCTGACTTTTTTGAAAAAACTGCCTGAAACTTATGAGGTGGGCGAGGACTTTCGCAAAGCGTGGAGTCAGGCGGTTGCAGGCGAGGCGACGATTCCGCAGGAAGAGCGCAGACTCCTCAGAGAATTTGGTACAATAATCGGAGCATCAGACGCTGAGGGTCAGCAAAAGTCTTTATCGGCATTTGAGAAAGAAGCTGAGCAGCTTGCTGTTATGCGGCGGGAAACATATTTAAAAAAGGGGAAGCTTTATCGCAGTGTTGGTCTGCTTTTCGGACTTATGGGGGCGATACTTGTGATTTAGGGGATATTGCGCTACGAGCTCAGGAGAAAGGAAAGTTATGGATATTGATTTAATATTTAAAATAGCAGGAACCGGAATAATCGTCGCCGTGTTGAATCTTGTGCTGAAAAGGGCAGAACGCGAAGAACAAGCTATGATGACGACTCTCGCGGGACTGATAGTCGTTCTCGTTGTTATTGTTGAGGAGATAGGAGATTTGTTTGAGACTGTCAAAAGGGTGTTCGGATTATGGTAGAAAATTGTTTTTCAGTTGCACTATTTTGCATATGTGCCTGTGTCCTGTCAATAGCACTTAGGCAGTACTGCCGCGAGCAGTCGCTTTTGTTGTCGCTCGGCACTTGTATAATTGTGCTTGGCGGAGTGATTGCATTCATTTACCCGATTATTGGCGATATTCGTGAGATATTTGAGGAGTCAGGAATCTCAGATTCCTATATTTCGTTGATTTTTAAAGCAACGGCTGTTTGCTTCATTACGCAGATAACTTGCGAGATATGTCGTGACAGTGGCGAACTTGCCATCGCTTCCGCGCAGGAGATATGGGGACGAGCCGCAATAACATTTATAAGCTTGCCTGTTCTGAAAGCACTCCTCGAACTCGTTCAGGAAATTATATAGGATAGTTTTATGAAAAGGATAGTTTACTGGATTTTTATAACTATATTGCTTGGCGTTTTTGCTGTTCCTGTTACATCTTTTGCCGAGGAGATGACTGCGCAGGAAAGTGAAATAAGCGGACAAGTTGACGAACTTTTTGAAGAGCATGAGGTAGGTTTTTCTTATGAGGACATAGTCGGGCTTTCTTTCTCTGAGGTAGCGAATTTGTTGCGTAACAAAATTGCAGATGAGCTTTCTGCGCCCCTGAAACTTCTGGTGGCAATTCTTGTTGTAGTAATTTTCACTGCCGTCACGCAAAGTGCAGGAGAAAGTTTTTTTGACAGGAGCAGATCGGGCGGAATGTATGACCTGATATGTGTTACAGCAGCGGCTGCCGTGATAACTCCGCAGCTTTTGTCGGTTTATAGCGGAGCTATTACTGCAATTGAACAGACAGGTTCGTTTCTTTTGGTCTTTGTTCCGACATTTTCGGGAATCACGGTTGCGACAGGAGCTGTAACAACAGGAAGCTTTTACAATATGATGATTCTGGCGGCATCAGAGGTGATAGTAAAGCTTTCAGAGAGCTTTCTTACACCGCTGTTAAGCCTTATGGCCGTTTTTGCAATAACCGGCAGTATTATCCCTAATGCTTCTGTGAGCGGATTTTCAGAGCTTCTGAAAAAAACTTCGACATGGGGGCTAAGTATTGCAATGGCTCTTTTTACGGGATTTGTCTCCATGAAATGCACTCTGACCTCACGAGCTGACGGAGCGGCGTCCAAAGCAGTAAAGATGATGATCTCGGGATTTGTTCCCGTTGTCGGCGGAGCTGTTTCCGATGCATATACTTCGGTTCGCAGCGGACTTGAGGTTATAAGGTGTACTGTCGGAGTTGGCGGAAACATAGCTATAGCAATGATGATCTTGCCGCCTATCATAAAAATTGCCGCATTCAGAATTGTGCTTTGGGCAGGTACTGCTGCTGCCGACCTGTTTTCGGCACAGCCGCTTTCAAAGCTGATGAAAGGTCTTGACGGCGGACTCGCGATTGCTCAGAGTGTTCTTATCTGTTATTCTGTAATGTTCATTTTGTGCACAGCAATACTTATGCAGAGTCTTGCGTAGGAGGTTAAAATGGACGATCTTGCATTAACTATCAAGGGGATCTGCATCGCCTCGGCGGGCATTTTCCTTATGGAGAATCTTGTAGGCGGAACGCGTTTGAAAAATCAAATGAAGCTGCTCATGAAGCTTGTGCTTGCAATTTTGATAATATACCCTTTTGTGAAAGAGGGCTGCGAGTTTGAAATGCCTGAGATCAGTGCATTTGAGCAGCAGGATTTTTCTGACATGACGGAAATTTATAACGAAGAGCTGAAACGACAGTCGGCGGAGAATATTTCTTCTGTGCTCCGCGATCAGATCGCGGCTGCGGGAATAAATTGCGATAAAATTGAGATCGATGTTAATATTTCGGAGGACAGCATCATATCTATTAGTAAAGTCATCATAACCGCTGTCTCTTATACACATCTCCGAGC
>UQEM01000062.1 GCA_900540005.1 uncultured Ruminococcus sp. | reverse complement strand
TGAAATTTTGCCGAAAAGATGCGTTGTTAGGCTTAGTGTCAACACGACCTAATAACTCCTGACAGGAACTCCGCCGGCGGACTGCTGACGGAACTGTTCTGCCGTTTTCATAACGCATTAAAATAAACCAAGAACTCATATTCATATGATAAGCTGCACGTCTTTTTGCATATCTTCCCTATGAATACAGGTTCTAACCTTCAATATATAAGGAGAAATATCATGGAAACAAGATCTATTATGATAGTTGGCGTAGGCGGACAGGGTTCGCTGCTCGCTTCGAGACTGCTGGGAAATGTGCTTCTTGCACAGGGCTATGACGTAAAGGTCAGCGAAGTCCACGGTATGTCACAGCGCGGCGGCTCAGTTGTGACTTATGTAAAGTACGGCGACAAGGTCTACTCTCCTGTCGTTGAAAAGGGCGAGGCTGACGTTGTTATCTCGTTCGAGTTGCTTGAGGCTGCAAGATGCCTGCCCTACCTCAAAAAGGGCGGCAAGCTCATCACCTCCACTCAGCAGATAGACCCCATGCCCGTAATCACAGGCGCGGCTGAATATCCCGAAGATCTCGCCGATAAGCTCAGCGCGGCAGGTGTGGAACTCGTTGCCGTTGACGCTCTTGCACTCGCTGAACAGGCAGGTACTGCAAAGGCTTCCAACGTTGTTCTTATGGGAGTCCTCGCCTCGCGCACAGACTTTCCCGAGGAACTCTGGCAGCAGGCTCTCGAACAGTGCGTGCCGCCGAAATTTCTGGAGCTTAACAAAAAGGCATTTGATCTCGGAAAGAACGCCTGACAGATCACGCCCAACCACCAATGTACAATAAGAACCCGTCCGCTCCGGAGATCTGCACGCATATCATTCGGACAGGTTCTGATATAGTTAATTTTATCATAAAAAGGAGCCTTAAACCCAATGGAAAAATATTGGAACCAAGAAATTGAATGTATGTCCCGCGAGGACATGAAAAAGCTTCAGAGCGAGCGCCTCGTGGCTCAGGTAAAGCACGTTTACGAAAACGTTAAGTATTACCGTGACCTCATGGACGAAAAGGGCGTTAAACCCGAGGATATCAACGGCATTGAAGACCTCTGCAAGCTCCCCTTCCTCTCCAAGGCAGACCTCCGTAACGCTTACCCCTACGGACTCCTCGCAGCTCCTCTCAGCGAATGCGTGAGAATACACTCGACAAGCGGTACTACCGGCAAGCGCGTTGTGGCATTTTACACTCAGCATGATATCGACCTCTGGGACGACTGCTGTGCAAGAGCCATTACGGCAGCAGGCGGAACAAAGGATGACGTTTGCCAGATCGCATACGGATTCGGACTTTTCACAGGCGGAGCAGGTCTCAACGGCGGTTCGCATAAGGTCGGCTGTCTTACGCTCCCCATGAGCTCGGGCAATACCGAAAGGCAGATCCAGTTCATGCGCGACCTCGGCTCGACAATTCTCTGCTGCACTCCCTCATATGCCGCTTACATCGGCGAGACTCTCCACGAAATGGGGCTTACTCCCGATGACATTGACCTCAAGGCGGGAATCTTCGGCGCTGAGCCGTGGACTGAGGAAATGCGCCGTTCTATCGAGGATTCTCTCGGGATCAAGGCTTACGACATCTACGGTCTTACCGAAACAAGCGGCCCCGGCGTTGCATTTGAGTGCTCCGAGCAGACGGGTATGCACATCAACGAGGACAACTTCATTGCCGAGATAATCGATCCCGAGACAGGTGAAGTTCTCCCTGACGGCGAAGTCGGCGAACTTGTTTTCACAAGCATAACCAAGGAAGCTTTCCCGCTCCTCCGCTACAGAACTCGCGACCTCTGCAAGCTTTCAAGAGGCAAGTGCTCCTGCGGACGTACCCTCGTAAAGATGACCAAGCCCATGGGCAGAAGTGACGATATGCTGATAATCCGCGGCGTAAATGTTTTCCCGAGCCAGATCGAGACCGTTCTCATCGCGCAGGGATATTCCCCCAACTATCTCATCGAGGTTGACCGCGTGAACAATTCCGATACACTCGATATCAACGTTGAAATGAATCCTGAGCAGTTCTCCGACAAGGTCGCAGATATTCAGGACAAGGAGCGTGAACTTGCAGGAGCTATCAAGACAATGCTCGGGATCCACCCCAAGGTTCATCTTGTATCGCCGAAGTCCATTACCAGAAGCGATGGCAAGGCAGTAAGAGTTATCGACAGAAGAAAGCTCCACGATAATCCGGCAAAGTAAGAACATTCACACTATGGAGTGTTGACACTAAGATAATATGCAGATTTTCGAGCATAAATTTTACGTAGACAAGGCAAGAAGTCGCAGGCAGGCTGTCGCCTGTCAAGACTTTTTAACGCAGGATGCGTTAAATTTTGCCGAAAAGATGCGTTGTTAGGCTTAGTGTCAACACGACCTAATACGAAGGAGGAAAAAATATGTTTCAGTACAATACAATAGAAGAAGCTGTTCAGGCACTTAGGAACGGCGAAATTATCCTTGTGACAGATGATGAGAACCGTGAAAATGAAGGAGACATGATATGTGCCGCAGAATTTGCGACAACTGAAAATGTAAACTTCATGGCTGCTCATGCAAAGGGACTTATCTGTATGCCTATGAGTATCGAACTTTGCCAAAAACTTCATCTGCCGCAAATGGTGGATTACAACACTGATAATCACTCAACGGCATTTACCGTTTCTATCGACCATATTGATACCACGACAGGTATTTCTGCCAAGGAGCGCGGTCTTACTGCAAGAAAGTGTGTCGAAGATAACGCAAAACCAGAGGACTTTCGCCGTCCGGGTCATATGTTCCCGCTCACCGCAAAGAAAAACGGAGTACTCGAACGAGAGGGACATACAGAGGCTACCGTTGATCTTATGCGCATTGCAGGACTAAAGGAGTGCGGACTCTGCTGTGAGATCATGCGGGATGACGGAACTATGATGCGAGCAAAGGAACTTCAGGAAAAGGCTCAGGAATGGGGATTGAAGTTCATTACTATACAGTCTTTGAAAGAATATCGCAAGTGCCATGACAATCTTGTAGAACTTGTTGCAAATACGAAACTTCCAACCAAATACGGAGAATTTCGTGCGCTTGGCTATGTGAACAAGCTTAACGGAGAGCACCATGTAGCTCTTGTCAAGGGTGACATCGGTGACGGAAAAGATATTCTCTGCCGCGTACATTCAGAGTGCCTGACAGGTGATGCGTTTGGTTCGCTCAAATGCGACTGCGGTCAGCAATTTGCCTCAGCTATGACGCAAATTGAAAAAGAGGGCAGGGGAGTTCTTCTTTACATGAGGCAGGAAGGCAGAGGTATCGGACTGATAAACAAACTGCGCGCATATGAACTTCAGGATAAAGGTATGGACACGCTTGAGGCTAACATAGCGCTCGGATTTCCGGGAGATATGCGTGAATACTATATCGGTGCTCAGATTCTTCGTGATCTCGGCTGCAAAACGCTGCGTCTGCTTACAAACAATCCCGAAAAGGTCTACGGACTCAGTGGTTTCGGGATTGAAATAAAAGAACGTGTACCAATTCAGATGGACGCAACGGCATACGATCTTTTTTATTTGAAAACAAAACGTGATAAAATGGGGCACATCCTCAATTATTAATAAATTTAAAAATTCAGGAGTATTATTATGAAGATTTATGAAGGAAAGCTTATTTCAAAGGACACAAGAATCGGTATCGTGGTTGCTCGTTTCAACGAGTTTATCACTTCAAAGCTTCTTGGCGGAGCAATCGACACACTTAAAAGACATGATGTCAATGAGGATTCCATTGATGTGGCATGGGTTCCGGGAGCATTTGAGATCCCGCTTATAGCTTCAAAAATGGCAAAATCCGGCAAATATGATGCAGTTATATGTCTGGGAGCTATTATCAGGGGAAGTACATCGCATTACGATCTCGTATGCAATGAGGCTGCAAAGGGAATTGCACAGGTATCACTCCAGAGTGACATTCCTGTTATGTTTGGCGTTATCACGACAGAAAATATTGAACAGGCAATTGAGCGTGCTGGCTCTAAGGCGGGCAACAAGGGAAGTGAATGTGCTGAGGGTGCAATTGAGATGATAAACCTTATCAGAGAGATCGAGGACTAATGGTGAACCTGATTTTTGATTACGACGGAACAATACACAATTCCATGAAAACTTATGCTCCTGCATTCCGCGGAACAATGAAGTGGCTTTCGGATAATGGGTATATTGAGCATAAGGAATATGCTGACAGTGAGATAAGCTGTTGGCTTGGCTTTAATTCGACCGATATGTGGGGGAGCTTTCACCCCGAGCTTGCTCATGATATCAAGGAAAAGGCAAGAAAAATGCTGGGGGAAGATATGGCTCGCCGCGTTGAGAATGGTGAAGGCGCTTTGTTTGAAGGAGTTCCTGAGATGTTTGCACAGCTAAGAGCAAAGAATTACAGAATCATTTTCCTTAGTAATTGCCGCGTTCACTACATGGAGCGACATAAAAGAGTTTTTGGCCTCGATAAGTATTTTGACGATTTTTATTGCTGTGAGCAATATGATTTTATCCCCAAATATGAGATTTTCCGCAAAATAAAGCCTGACTATACAGGAGATTTTATCGTGATAGGCGACAGATTTCATGATATAGAAACTGCCACCAAAAATGGATTAAAGTCAATAGGCTGCGGATATGGATACGGTTCTTTGGATGAACTTTCCGCTGCGGATATAATTGTGAATTCGCCTAAGGAAATCCCAAACGCTGTAGAAAAATTAATAGGATAGCAAAAAATGCTGTACATTCTCGTACAGCATTTTTATTTTTATTAAAGTAAGAAACTGAGATCCCTATTACTTCATACCGTATTTTTTAAGTAGATTTTCGATCTTCTCGTGAGGATCAATAATTTTACCGATAGAAACATCGTGGTTGATAGCTTCAATGAAATATGCGATATACTTGGAAACATCAACCTCATGAAACCAAGGCCTGCTGAGAAGCTCAGGAGATCTGTAAGTAAGATTAGTGCCGAATACACCGCTTATTACGCCCTCTTCATAAGCCTTGTCAAACTTCTCAAGACCGTTTGTGAAAATAGCATATGTAGCATAAGTGAAGATCCTGTCTGCCTTTTTCTTCTTGAGGTTGTATGCAAGGTCAAGCATGGATTCGCCTGATGAAATGATATCATCAGCAACAAAAACATCCTTTCCCTCAACAGGATTACCAAGATACTCATGAGCGATAATCGGGTTTCTTCCGTTAACAATAGTCGAATAATCTCTTCTCTTATAGAACATACCCATATCAACGCCGAGAACAGACGCATAATACATATTTCTATTGAGTGCGCCTTCATCAGGGCTTACTACCATGAACTTTTCCTTTGTGAAGTCAATGTCCTTGATATCTCTGAACATAGCCTTGAGAACCTGATATGTAGGCATTACGTTATCAAATCCCATTAACGGAACTGCGTTCTGAACTCTTGGGTCATGTGCGTCAAAGGTTACAATATTTGAAACACCCATGGCTTCAAGTTCCTGAAGAGCACACGCACAGTCAAGAGACTCGCGATAACTTCTTCTATGCTGACGACCGCCATAGAGAATAGGCATGATAACATTTACACGGTGAGCCTTACCGCTCGCCGCCTGAATGATTCTCTTGAGATCCTGAAAATGGTCATCAGGGGACATAGAATTTTCTTTTCCAAAGTAATCATACTTAACATTATAGTTGCCAACATCGAGGATAATAAAGAGATCCTTACCTCTTACTGTAGACTTGATAAGACCCTTACCGTCACCTGAAGAAAATCTGGGGCACTCGCTCTCAACGAGGAAAGTATCAACGTTAACGCCGCCTTTGCCTGCCCAGTCAACGAGGTAATCGTCTATCTTTTTGCCGAGTTCGGTCACGCTGTTCATAGCAATAACACCGATAGGCGCAACCGTTGAATCTCTGCCGAATAAAATTTCACTTGAAGCTGTCATAAAAATATTTTCACACCGATTGGCGTGATACTCCTTTCGATTTTAATGATCCGGTCGGATGCTTATTTACAGAAAGATTCGATGTATCTTTCGATATCACCTGTAATTATCTCTTTCGCAACATCTGCATGATCAACCTCGTTTACGGCTGTTGTTTTGTTTTCAAGTTCCTTGTATACTTTGAAGAAATGTGTCATTTCATCGAAAACGTGCGCAGGGAGTTCCTGAATGTCCTTGTACATATTGTAATTTGGGTCATCAAACGGGATAGCTATGATCTTGTCGTCTCTTCTGTCGTTGTCAAGCATTCTGATAACACCGATAGGGTAACATCTTACAAGTGTCATGGGTCCCAGTTTTTCCGAACAAAGAACCAAAACATCAAGCGGGTCATTATCATCAGAATAAGTTCTTGGAATAAATCCATAGTTTGCCGGATAGTGCGTTGAAGTATGAAGGATTCGATCCATTCTTATAAGACCGGTTTCCTTATCAAGTTCATACTTGATCTTACTTCCTTTTTCAATTTCGATTACTGCAATAAAATCGTCTGGGTTGATTCTTTTTGGAGAAATCTTGTGCCAGATATTCATATATTTCCTCCGCCTCATTCCGGAAATATTAAAAATTCCGGTTATTATAAGTTATCTCTTACTAATTAAGTATACCATTTTTTGAAGATTTGTCAATATAAGCGGGAATTTTCGGCAAATGACATAAATTCTCGCTTATATCGGGCATTTTTCGCATTATTAAAGCGATTTTGTCATATATTGCTTATCTTATTTACAGCTTCGTTGAGCCAGTCTCCCTCAAAGAGCTCGACCGTACCCTGATCGCATTGTTTTGCAAGTTCAGTACAGATAGGAAGCTTCGCAAGAACAGGAATGTTATACTGCGCTGCGATTTCCTCAATGTGGCTTTCACCGTAAATATTGTGTCTCTTTCCGCAATCAGGGCATTCAAAATAGCTCATATTCTCGATGATTCCGATAATCGGAATATTCATAAGCTTCGCCATTTTTACCGCTTTTTCAACTATCATTGATACAAGTTCCTGCGGGGAAGTAACGATAACGATTCCGTCAACGGGAAGCGATTGGAAAACAGTAAGCGGAACATCGCCTGTTCCCGGAGGCATATCAACAAAAAGATAGTCGATATCTTTCCAGATAACATCTGTCCAGAACTGCTTGACAACGCCTGCGATAACAGGGCCTCTCCAGACAACAGGGTCGGACTCGTTTTCAAGCAGGAGATTTACTGACATAACATCTATTCCAAGCTTGCTCTTTACAGGAATAATTCCAAACTCGCAGGCATCAGCCTTATCGTGAACGCCAAAAGCCTTTGGAACAGACGGTCCTGTTATATCTGCATCAAGGATACCAACGTTTTTGCCGAGTCTCTTCATGGAGACTGCAAGCAGAGACGAAACTAAGGTTTTGCCTACACCGCCTTTACCGCTTACAACACCGATAACCTTTCCTATATTACTCATTTTATTAGGCTCTTCAAGCATACTCTTAGGCTGACTGTTGCAGTTGCCTGCGCTCGGACAGCTTGAGCAATTCTGAGGATTACAATTTTCGCTCATTTCTAAGCCCTCCTTAATAATATTTTCTATATTTATTATACCCCTTTTTTTTACAATAGTCAATAAACAAAGAGTAAATATCAAAAAAACCGCAGAGTAAACGTTCCCTGCGGTTTTGATATTTTTAATTTTCTCTCAGGTCCTTGCGTATGACCGTTCCTTTTGGAAATGTAATGTCACACGGAAACGAGAACTTCATCATTGCATGGTTAGCTGTTTCAATAGATTCGTCATTCTCATTGTACAGCGTATCAAGCTTTAATGTTACAGGCTTTGAAAGGGGAGCAAGAAGTTCAACGGTATCACCTGCAAAGAAACGATTACGCTGAGTACAGTACACTCTGCCGTCTCTGCAATCTTCAACAACAGCCACAACATCGTAATTGCGTATATAGCCGCTGTTTTCATAATACTGTGATTCCTGTGGTCTGCCAAAAAAGAATCCGTTAGAATATTTTCTGTGGCTGACCTTATAGACTTCGTCCTTTATCCAGTCGGGGAGTATGAAATTATCCGGATTTTTGTAATACTCATCTACAGCCATTCTATAAGCATTTGTCACAACAGCAACATAGTATGCGGATTTGGCTCTTCCCTCTATTTTAAGACTTGTTACACCGGCTTCTGCAAGCTTGTCTATGTGTTCTATCATGCACATATCCTTAGCGTTGAGAATATACGTCCCATTCTCATCTTCAAAAATCGGAAAGTATTCTCCCGGGCGTTTTTCCTCCATAAGGTGATATCCCCAGCGACAAGGCTGAGCGCACTCACCTCGGTTTGCATCACGTCCGACAAGATACTGCGACAGCAGACATCTGCCCGAAAATGAAACACACATAGCTCCGTGCACGAATACCTCGATATCAAGGTCGGAATCAGTTTTCGCACGAATTTCGGCAATTTCCTCAAGTGAAAGTTCTCTTGCAAGAACTACTCTTTTAGCGCCCATATTATAAAACTCGCGTGCAGTAGCATAATTAACTATACCCGTCTGCGTTGAGATATGTATTTCCATATCAGGAGCAAGCCGCTTTATCATCATGAGAAGTCCGACATCAGCAACTATTAAAGCGTCAACACCTGCCTCAACGGCTTCTTCAAGGAACTTTTCAAACATTGGTATCTCATTATTTCTGGGGAGCGTATTGCAGGTGAGATAAACTTTTACGCCTCGCTCATGAGCTGCGGAAACAGCTTTCACAAGCTGTTCAAAATCAAAGTTTCCGGGGGAGGAACGCATACCAAACTGCTTTCTGCCGAGATAGATCGCATCAGCACCGTAGTTGAGAGCTGCACCGAAACGTTCTTCATCACCGGCAGGAGCAAGAACTTCAAGATTCTGCATTATTGTTCCTCCTTAATTCTCTGTATCATCAGCAGTAGCTTCTGCTGCTTTCTGTTCAGCGTACTGTTCTTCTACTATAGCCTGATTAGCTTCATGTTCTTCAAGTGTCTCTGAGAAATATGTCTGTCCTGTATTAATGTTTGCAATAAAGTAGAAGTATGGCGACTGGAAGTTAGCCAAAACAGCATCAATCGCTTCAAGACCCGGGTTGCAGATAGCTCCGGGGGGGAGACCTGCTCCCTTGTATGTGTCATAAGCATCAATTATTGTTTCGTCATAAACTTCCATATGTGGCTTAATTACGTCATTTGCGTAGTTACTTGTAGGATCTGACTGGAGAAGTGGGAATATATCCTGATTGTTGTATCTGTTCCAGAAAACAGAGGCAACAAGTGTCATTGTATCGACTGAAGCTGCTTCTTTCTGAACGATCGAGGCAAATGTAATGAGCTGGTCAAGAGAGAGTCCAAGCTTTTCCATTTGAGCATATCTTTCGTCAGTCATCTTGGAATTGAAGTTGTTGTAGATTTTCTGACAAACCTGCTCGGGATCCATATTGCTATAGAAGTAATAAGTATCAGGGAACACATAGCCTTCCATTCTGTTGAATTTCAAACTTGTATCCACAGGCAGTCTTTGCTCAAATTCAAATCCATATCCGCCTGAATTGAAGTAGAATATGAAGTCCTCTGCCGAGCAAACTCCGTTTTCTTCAAGAATGTTCGCAGCGTCGTAAATCGTAATACCTTCGGGGAAAGTAACTTCGACAGTTTCCTTTTCCTCCTCCTCGTAATCTGTAAGCTTTGAAATGATAGTTTCATAAGCCATATTAGGACTGAGAAAATGCTCGCCCGCAATATAGGTATCGTTAGATTTTCTGAGCTTCATAAACAGCTTAAAGCATTCGGGCGACTTGATGATTCCTTCTTCATGAAGCATCTGAGCAATCTGATCGGTAGTTTCACCCTCCTGAACCACGATAAGGTGCGTTGTGTCTCCTTTTCCAATACCAAGCATATCCTTGCCGAATGCAATTATCACAAGCGATAAGCATATTGATACAGCGAAAATAAATACTGTAAGAATAAGTACGCCCGGAAGTCTGTTTCTTTTCCTCTTTCTTTTTCTTTTTTTACCTTTTGGAGGAATGGTTGACGCAGGACGTACATTTCTCTGCGGTGTCTCAATACTTGGTTCTTCCTCAATTTCTGCGTGAGAAACAGGCTGCGTTGATGAAACAGGGTCGGGAACTTGCTGAGTTTCCTCAATTGCGGGATCATCAATAAAATTTGTTTCAGTAATAGTTTCCTGTTCAGCAGGTTCTTCCGGTTGAGTACTCCTTGAATCAAGCTCGTTAAGTATGTCATTAATAACGTCATTGTTTTTGTTATCAGGCATTACACAGCACCGTCCTTTCTTCGGTTACAATATAATTAACTGCAATGTCGTGTTCTCCGATGGGCAGCTTATCAGTAATAACAGCCTCATAAGCCAAGGCTGTTTTAATAATATACGGGTGAGAAGCCAAAAATCTGTCATAAAAACCGCCTCCGTAACCGAGCCGTGCTCCACTTTCTGTGAACGCAAGTCCGGGCACAATACACACGGTTTTGTCCGTGACAGTTGGCTGGGACAGGGAAGTATCAGGCTCACATATCCCGTAAGCACCGCTTTTCAGCTCGTCCAACGACTTTATACAATGAAAAGTCATGTTGCCTTCACTCTGACATTTTGGAAAAGCTACCGTTTTGCCTTGACTAAGCAGTACTTCCGATATTTTCCCTGTGTCAGGCTCAGAGCCAAATGAAGCAAATAGCAGAACAGTATCTGCTTCAGTGATTTTTCTCTCGGAGAGCAGCCTTGCTGCGATCAATGTATCTTTTTCCTGACTTTTGGCAGATTTCCTTACAGAAGAAAAATACTTGCGAAGTTCCTTTTTATCGTACATATCAATCGCAGAGAATAGCGGCACGGAGTTTATCGCTCTCAGCCTTTGAAACTGCCTTTTCTACGAGTTTCAATCCAAAATCTACAGCAACACCTGCTCCGCGAGCAGTAACATAGATATCGTCCTCTGCAACGGAAGTATTGCCGATAACCGCACCCTCAAGCTGAGGCTCAAATCCCTCATAGCAAACCGCGGTTTTGCCGTTAAGCAATCCCTTATGACCGAGAATCAACGGAGCAGCACAAATTGCGCCGATAAACTTTCTGTTTTTAACACAATAGTCAATTGCAAACTGAACGTACTCTGACTTTTCCAGATTAATGGTTCCCGGCATACCTCCAGGGAGAACTATCATTTCAAGCTCATCATTGAGTGAGATTTCCTCAGCAGTAATATCTGCTGTTACCGGTATTCCATGTGAACCCTTTATAGTCTTATTTCCTACACCGACAGTAATAACATTTCTGCCGCTTCTTCTGAGAAGATCAATAGGTGCAATAGCTTCGGTTTCTTCAAAGCCCTCTGCAAGAAAAACATAGATCATGGTATTTATCCTTTCATTTAAAAATTACAGTATATTTGTCAAGAAGAAAAGCCGGACGATAAGAAAGCTTTGATTTGCGCAATCCCTCTATTCCGAGATCTTCTTCGCGATTTATATATTTATATCCGCTGGCGGCGGATCGTGCAAACAGGTTGTTGATACCTGCGTATATTCCGCTGTACTGAGTGTCAGCCTTTTCAATATGAACACAGAATGTGTCAGAATTTATACCCTCACCAATTGTGAAAGCTGCAATCTTGCCATTTATTCTTATGATGCCGCCCGATAGTCCAAGCTGCTCAAAATAATTGAAAAAAGTGTGTATTGCATACTGCTCAGCAACAAATGAATGGTCGTTTTGCGAGGATTTTTCATTGTATGCCAATGCGCTGAATGTAATACAGTCGTCAAAATCCTTTTCGGTGATAGAACTATACTCATAATTCAGTTCATTAAAACGTGCAAGATGATTTCGCTTGCCATGGTACTTTTTTCCTGCAAGTTCTATCAAATCAACTGAATTATATATATAATCACTGTCATCACGGTCAAAAGAATATGAGAAACTTTCGCCGTAAGTTTCTTTGAACCATTCAAGCGATGATTCGGTAAGACCCGTAATTTTAAGCGGCTTTCCAAGTGAATCAGTATATTTTCTCATTTCGGCTATGAGTTCACTCAAATCGCCTTTTCCCGACGGAAAAGTAAATGCGGGAATCATGTCACTCGTATCAAATGCACAGGAGATGTAAAAATCCTTAAAGAAAGTAATTTTAGAGTCAGCCAATCTTCTCCATGCCATATTGTTGGCAAAGGAGTATTCGCAGCCTCTGAAATCCGAAGCTCTCAAAGCAGCGGTTATTCTCTCTTTATCAGATATCTGGATCTCTCTGAATTCCAGCATATAATTCCTCCGTTTACATATTATTGGTCAGCAGAAGTACTTCCTTTAATTTTATTGTAATGATCTTTAACTTCCTGCATTTTACCACATGACATTTTTCCCTCGGGACATTTACCCTCAGCAACGCACGAAGGCCCTGCATGGGAAAAGATGTGCGGAGCAACTTCAAGGCAAAGCCTTAGCATTTCTTCGGCTACTGTGCGGATTTCCCATTGAGCTCTTCGACAGCAGCGATGGCGGAAAAAGTTAAAGAGCGAACGTACATTCATTGTTACTACAATTTTAGTTTCACAAGCATTCGGAAGCAAAAAGCGTGCATCTTCGCAAGCAAGTTTTTTTGCTTTTGAAACTGCGTTCTTTTCATCAAGCCCTTCTGAAACAAGTTCAGCCGTGTGTTTTTTTGTCAGGATATCCGCAATTTTTTCATAACTCTGCGAGATTTCCTGCATAATTCTGTCAAATTCAGTTTTTGCCTCGGGAATGGCTTCAATATCAGGCGGAGTTATGAAATCAAATCCGTTTTCATTTACATAGCGCTGACTCTTCTGTGAGTATGAGGCAATACGATGTCTTACAAGCTGATGAGAACAGGCACGCGAAATGCCTTCGATCCCAAAAGTAAAGGAAACGTGTTCCATTACG
>UQEM01000061.1 GCA_900540005.1 uncultured Ruminococcus sp. | reverse complement strand
GAGATGACGTCGAGTCTCGTGGGCTCGGAGATGTGTATAAGAGACAGGATTTATACAAAAATCAATAATTTTCCAAAAAAATTACAAATAGTTCCAAAACTTTGGTCAGTTACACAATTGATAGACTGACTTTTTGACATAATGAGTAATATTCAGCTTAAATATAACTTAATTAATGGTGGGTAACTTAATTTTCAATATTGCCTGTTATTTCTGCAAATGATAGTTTTGCGGCGAGTATAATTTGGCAGTAAAAAAAGCGTGACAAAATCGCAGAAATGGTGTATAATTTGAGAAAGGGGGGGAATGCAATGACAGAATACCTGAAAAATTACATAGATCAGATAACTAAAAGGCTCGCTGAATGTACGGAGCTTTCGGACGCGGACGATATTCTTGCCGAGCACAAGGACAAGATCGCTTTTATGCAGCACGAGAGGATAGTGCATTTTCTCGTGACTATGATGTTTGCGGTCATAGTGTCGATATTCATGTGTACAATGCTCGTAACAGATAACGGTTTGCTTATTGTGCTTGTTACAATGATAATCATACTGCTCGTATTCTACATAAAGCACTATTATTTCCTTGAAAACACGGTTCAGAAGATGTATCGGATATACGACGATATATTGGCAAAACAGAAACAGCTCAGAGGTGAGAACAAATGAAAAAACAGGAAATTGCAGACCTTGCCTGCGCAGAACTGGAAAAGCTCTATCCGGGCGCTCAGTGTACGCTTGATTACGGAGAGCCGTATCAGCTTATGATGGCGACCAGACTTGCTGCACAGTGCACTGACGCAAGGGTCAACGTTGTAACGAAAACTTTGTTCAAAAAGTACCCGACACTTCAGGCTTTTGCGGACGCAGACCTCGCGGAGCTTGAACAGGACGTGAAACCGTGCGGATTCTACCACACAAAGGCAAAGAGCCTAAAGGAAATGGCAGGGCAGCTTATCAATAATTTCGGCGGAGAAGTGCCCTCTACCATGGAGGAACTCCTCACGCTGTCGGGGGTCGGCAGAAAGACCGCGAATCTTATTCTCGGCGATGTTTTCGGTAAGCCTGCGGTCGTTACCGACACTCACTGCATACGCATATCGGGACGGCTCGGGCTTACTTCCAACAAAGAGCCTGCGAAGGTCGAAAAAGACCTCGTAAAGCTCCTGCCGCCGGAAACATCATCGGATTTCTGCCACAGAACAGTTCAGTTCGGCAGAGATATCTGCCGCGCAAGGAGTCCGAAATGCGGCGAATGTCCGCTGAACTATTTTTGCAGATACTACGCGCAGAACAAGTGACCTGACGACATATACATATTATAAGGGAGAGTAATCATGTTATTCAATTTTCAGCTTAAAACCCCGAATGAGGGACTTGTGAATATTACAAATGAAGTGACAGAGGCGGTTTCCGAGAGCGGAGTTAACGAGGGGATATGCGTGGTGTTCTGTCCGCACACCACTGCCGCTATAACGATCAACGAAAACGCTGACCCTGACGTAAAAAGCGATTTTGTGCTCGGGATGGACAAGATATTTCCGAATCTCAATGCTTTTCGCCATGCAGAGGGCAATTCGGACGCGCATATAAAGTCCTCGGCGGTCGGAGCAAGCGAGATCCTCATCGTAAGCGGCGGAAAGCCCTTGCTCGGAACTTGGCAGGACGTTTATTTCTGTGAATTTGACGGTCCGCGCACAAGAAAATTCTATGTAAAGGTCATGGGTGAGTAGTATGGAAGAGATCGAAAAACTTCGCGGAATGATCAAAAATTCCGATAAGATAGTCTTTTTCGGCGGTGCAGGAGTTTCCACCGAGAGCGGTATTCCGGATTTCAGAAGTGTTGACGGTCTTTACAATCAGCAGTGGGATTATCCGCCCGAGACTATTCTCAGCCACAGCTTTTTCATGAAAAAGACGGAGGAATTTTATAGATTCTACCGCGCAAAAATGCTGTGCCCTAACGCTGAACCGAATGCGGCGCACCTCAAACTTGCACAGCTTGAACGCGAGGGTAAGCTTACTGCGGTGGTGACGCAGAATATAGACGGTCTGCATCAGGCTGCCGGCAGCAAAAAGGTGTATGAGCTTCACGGCAGCGTTCTGCGAAACTACTGCATGAAATGCGGAAAATTCCACAGTGTTGAATTTATCATGAACTCGACTGGTGTTCCCACCTGTGAGTGTGGGGGAGTGGTAAAGCCCGACGTTGTGCTCTACGAGGAAGGACTTGACGACAGTGTGGTAAACGGTGCTGTCAATGCGATCGCAGAGGCGGATACGCTGATTATCGCAGGCACTTCTCTTAATGTATATCCTGCGGCAGGACTTGTGCGCTACTTCCGCGGAAACAATCTTGTTATAATAAATATGTCTCCTACAGGAATGGACAGTTCAGCAGACCTGCTGATTTGCGGCAGAATAGGTGAAGTTCTGTCTGCGGCGGTAGATTGATATTGACGGAGGTCGGAATTATGACCTCCGTTTTGTTATTTTCGCCAAGCCGGACAGTCCGCCATTGTGAAAATGGTAGAATTTTCAGTTTGATATTTGATTTATTGTATTATAATATTGATTTTTTTGTTTGTAAATACTGTATAATTATTTCATAATCCCTATGCAGCGAAGTTTCACGGCGTGTTCCCAATTTTTTGTGAACACGCTGTTGTGCATTACATGGGAAAAATATAGAAGGAGTGTAATTATGCTAAAAAAATCAAAAAAGAAGCTTGCATCGGCGCTTCTCAGTGCTGCTGTAATGGCGTCCGCCCTCTCTGCGCCTTTTGCATTTGAGAACCAGCCCTCAGTTCTCTCCGTACCTGCAACTGTAACGGCTAATGCCGCTGATTCGGCTATCACAATTGCGGATATGCCCTCGGAGTATCAGTACGCTGCTGACTGGATCTACCAGAACAGAGTTCAGAACGAGGATTCAATGGGTACTAAATCCAAGCGCTGGAATTCCCTCTTTGACCAGATAATTGCCAACAACGGAGAGCTTAATTATGTGGTTCGCTGGCAGTCCACTCAGACCATTACCTACGAGCAGAGAAAGCAGTTCGAGACACTGGTTGAGACAGGTGTAAATCAATGGGCTTCATCGACAAGGTTTCTGCTGATGTTGGCGATGTTATCGTAAACAAAAAGGCAATCGAAACTACTTCCACCACGACTTCCGAAACTACCACCACAACGACTACTACGACAACAACTACCACCACTACTACAACTAAACCCGCTGAAACAACAACTACCACTACATCAGAAATACCGACAACTTCGACAACAACTATAGTTGACGATCTTCTTTACGGAGATGCAAACACCGACGGCAAGGTCGATATTTCGGATGCAGTTATGATACTACAGGCGATCGCAAATAAGGACAAATACGGACTTACAGGCAATGACCCGACTCACATCACTGAGAGCGGCTGGAGAAACGCTGACTGCTCAAGCGTTGGCGACGGTGTGACCACTAAGGACGCTCTTGCTGTTCAGAAGTATATTATTGATCTTATTACACTTCCAGAGCAGTAAACAACTCTTGTAAAAATAAAAACCTTCTATGGCAGAAATTAACCATAGGAGGTTTTTGCTGTTTCAGCGATTTAGGAATCAGTTGTTTGAGTTAACTATTTTATAGTACTGTATTGATGTGAACTTGTAGACTATCGCATAGAATACTGTAAATACAAGTGATACTATCACCATTGAGCAGATAAATGTGAATGTGTCAACGATAATGACGCTTCCGAGAAACAGCTTGATTATCTTGCTGGCAACCGCCATGTGGATTATCGCAGTCACGAGCGGGAGGAAGAATATCAGCTTGACCTGTCGCCTTATGGTCTGTTTTATCTCCTTATCGGTAAGACCAACACAACTGAGGATCCGGTAGCGCTCCTTGTCCTCATAGCCCTCTGAAAGCTGCTTATAGTAGATGATAAGAGCCGTTGCCATGAGGAAAACAACTGCGAGGAAGAGTCCGACAAAGAAAGCTCCGCCGTAGAGGTTGTAGAAGAAAGCTTTTTCCTCCTGCTTGAACTTGACCTCGACGTAGTAAGACTCGTTCTTTGATGGATCAAGACCGCTGCGCAGGTATTCGTTGACGTCTTTGGTGAAAGCAGCTACTTTTTTAGCCGACCATTCCCTTTGTGTATCAAAGCAGATATACATTCTTGGATCGCTTGATTTATCGAGCGTAGTCAGGCTTTTTATTGTCTCATCGCTGTCAAATACGACGACAACGCTCTCGTAAAGCCTCATTGCGGGATTTATGATCTTGTCCAGTTTATCTCTGTCGGCCTCGGGAACTTCTCCCGTAATAGAGAATTTTTTATCAAGAATGTTCAATTCGCCGCTTAAATCATTCTTTGTGGAGTAGACGAGTACCTGATCCTTGTCAAGCTTTACATCAGCTCCGAAATATTTATTGTAATTATCAAGTGAAAGGAGATACATATCAGCTCCGTCATTTACGCCGATAAGAGCCTCTGATTCTTCGGCTGTAAAGGTGTTTCCGCTTTTTACCCATAAAGCCGAATTGTATCTGAGAACTTTTCCGTTGACTACGCTTTCATTTTGCTTGTCAGCAATGGACTCTATTCCGCTGATACACTCCTCATCGCTTAAAGAATTGTCATCGTATATCTCTATCTTGATATCATTCAGATAAAGGGTGTCAATTGACTTATTGCCGAGTATCTGCAAGGAAGCGGCGCTTGTAAGCAGTATGAGAACTCCCGTGGAAAGCACGCATATTGACGCAAGACCTGCCGCGTTATGCTTCATTCGATAGATGAGATTGGAGACGCTGATGAAGTTTCGGGTTTTATAGTAGTATTTCTTGTTGTTCTTGAGTTTTTTTAGTATAAATATACTGCCTGCGATAAAGAGCAGGTAAGTTGCTGCGATTACGAGTATAATGCTCGTAAATAGAGACTGTATCGCGTCCATGGTGCTCTTGGCTTTGAGTGCGATAAAATATCCGCAGCCGAGTGCGGCAAGACCTGCAATGAACATCAGCACTTTGACTTTCGGTTCTTTTTCTCCGCTTTTGTCGCTGCGCAGGAGTTCGATAGGATTGCAGATATTTACCGACATGATGTTTGAAATAAGGCACACAAGATAGATAATGGAGAAAAGGACTGCTGTTATTATTATGCTTTTCGGTTCGAGCATAAGCCCTGAAACAGGCGGCTGGTGAATTATCTTGTAAAGCGCAAGGAGCATGAGCTTATTCAGAAATGTTCCGAGAATGAGTCCGCATACGATAGTTATAAAGGCTTTGACCAGCATATCGCCGATAAGTATAATGGCAATATTCTTTTTGGAAAGTCCGAGAACGCCATACAGTCCTATCTCCTTTCGCCTGTTTTTCATTACAAAGTTGTTTGCATAAAGTATGAAAATGACCGAGAAAAAACCGACGACCTTAAAGCTGATCTCAAGCAGCGTAGAAAGTATCTGCGCGCCGTAGAAAGCTTCAATTCCGTCATGATAGATGTAGGGAGTATACGCGAGAGAGGCAAGAATGTTGAAGATCATTACGATTATCGTTCCGGCAACCAGAAAGGGGAGAACGATCTTTTTATTTTTGGTGATACCCTCTGCAACGAATTTGCGGAAGATCTTATTACTCATCGTTTTCTCCTCCCCTCATGAGAACCGTTACCGAATCGCATATCTTGTCAAGCATTTCGCTGCGCTTCATATCGCCCTTGTATATCTGGTGGAAAACCTCGCCGTCTTTGATGAACATAACGCGGTTAGCGTAGCTTGCAGCGACATTACTGTGAGTTACCATAAGAATGGTCTGTCCCGTTTTGTTTATTTCCCGAAGTTGTTCAAGCAGCTTGGTCGATGACTTTGAATCAAGTGCGCCGGTCGGTTCATCTGCGAGCAGGATAGAAGGATTTGTGATGAGTGCGCGGGCAACGGCAGCTCTCTGCTTTTGTCCGCCCGAAACTTCGTAGGGATACTTTTTCAGCAGACTGTCTATTGCGAGGCTGCTTGCGATAGGAAATAGTTTGACCCTCATTGTTTTGTAATCCTCGCCTGCAAGAACCAGCGGCAGCATGATGTTGTCCTCGATAGAGAAATTATCGAGCAGGTTGAAATCCTGAAAAATAAAGCCGAGGTTGTTTCGGCGGAATTCCGCTCTGTCCTTGTCGCGTATCGCGGTGAGGTCTTTGCCGGCAACACATACTCTGCCCGAAGTAGGCTTGTCGAGTGCGGCAAGTATGTTAAGGAGAGTGGTCTTGCCGCTGCCTGATTCGCCCATGATAGCGACAAACTCGCCCGATTCCACGCTGAAATGAATGTCCTTCAGCGCCTCGACCTCTGTTCCGCCAATTTTTGTTTTGTACACTTTTTTAATGTGGTTTACTTCCAGAATTCCCATATAAAAACTTCCTTTCGTTTATCTGATCTTCTTATGTCAAATTGTTTTATCTGACGGTTATAATTATAGCAAAAAAGGAAATGCGCTGCCAGTTGATTGGCTTACATTTCCTTGAAGTTTTCTTACATTTTTGTAAGGTTGGATCACATTTTAAGCAGATCGCCGCAGGAGACGTTTTCCGCCGTAACTCTTATCGTGACTTTAGTACCCTTGTTCTCCTGTGATTCTATGCTGATCTTGTGCCCGAGTTTGTCGCATATGCTCTTGCATAGATAAAGTCCGAGACCGCTCGCCTTTTTGTCCATTCTTCCGTTGTAACCAGTGAATCCTTTTTCAAACAGCCGCGGAAGGTCTTCACTGCGTATACCTATTCCCGTGTCCTCTATAATTATGAAAAGCTGTTCGTTTTCTGTACAGGTTCTGATAGTTATACCGCCGGAAGATGTGTACTTTACCGCATTTGAAAGCAACTGCTCTATCACGAACGAAAGCCATTTTTCGTCCGTGAGTATCTTTACGTTCAGGTCTTTCAGATTTACGGAAAGATGTTTTGAAATGAACATCGGAGCGAATTTTTTAACCGATTGTTTTACTATGGGTTCAAGTTCGTAGCTTAGAAGTTCAAGGTCGTTTCCCATTTCCTCAAACCTAAGAAATCCCAGAGCCATTTCAACGTAGCGCTCTATCTTGAAAACCTCGCCCTTGCAGGCGGTAACGTCCTGTTTATCCGACTGCAAAAGGAGTTTCAGCGCTGCGATAGGAGTCTTTATCTGGTGCGCCCACATAGCAAAGAAGTCCTCTTTATCGCGCTGACTTTCCCACGAGATCTTATTGTTTTCAAGTTCGCGCTGCAATTGAGCTGTCTGCTTTTGCTGCTTTTTAAAGTTGCTGTAGTGAAAAAACAATGTTACGACTTCAATAATAAGTATGAACGAAACAATATAAAATGTAAACTCTGCGTCTTTCAGATAGAGTGAGGAGAGTACAAAAACTATTGCTGTTTTTGCGGCTGCCGACAGGATCATCGGATAGCTTGTGCTGAAAAATCCCTTTAATTCGTTAGTTTTGTTATTATTCCTGTCCGACAATGTAACCAAGCCCTCTCTTTGTCCTGATGAGACCGTCTGCTCCTACTTGCTCAAATTTTTTCCTTACCCTCGCAATATTGACCGTAAGAGTGTTGTCGTCAACGAATTCGTCGTTTCCCCATAGCTTTTCCATGAGTTCGTCACGGCTTACTACTTTACCGATTTTTTCAAAAAGCGTTTTCAGTATAATGAACTCGTTTTTGGTAAGCTCGATCTTTTCACCTTTATAGCTCGCCGTTGTATCGTCAAGATCGAGGCTTATTCCGTCAAAGTCGAATGTGTGAGATTTCAGCTCCATGCCGTAGCTGCGCCGAAGCATCGCCTGAAGCTTTGCCGAGAGAACTGCGAGATCAAACGGCTTGGCTATGAAATCATCGCCGCCCATGTTCATTGCCATGACAATGTTCATGTTGTCATCTGCCGATGACAGAAAAACTATCGGGATTTTGGAAAATTTTCTTATTTCCGCACACCAGTAGAATCCATTGTAATAGGGGAGATTGATGTCCATTAAGACAATATCCGGAGAAAATTCCTTGATCTCCTCTGTAACATTTTTTAGTCCGTTTGCACAGCGGACTTCCATTTTCCAGCTTTTCAGATGTTCGGCAACCATTTTTGCTATTATTTCATCGTCCTCAACTATAAATACTTTGCTCATTGTAACGCCTCCTGCACTTTGCGCGGGTGATTCTTATCTGAGTATATCATAAAAGCTGTGATAATGCAATATTGTGGATTTAAGATTTTTGACAAAATGCAGTATTTATATGAGATACGTCTTAATAAAATAATCCGTGACCTTGGCGAAACAGACCACAGTATCGGCTATATTTTCGATGTGCATGGCTGTGCGAACCATAAATATGCAATACGAGCAGCAACATCTTTCTTATACTTAGCGTATGTAGGATTGAAAAATCCTGCCCGTAGCGCTCATTATAGTCTTCGAGCATTTCTATAATGCCATCTTCTTTTTCATGAGCATGACTGCCATTATTGTCAATAGTTGGCTCAAATAGTGCAGCCACACGGCTCTCAGGACATATTTTCTTAGGGAGTGTTGACACTAAGATAATATGCAGATTTTCGAGCATAAATTTTACGTAGACAAGGCAAAAAGTCGCAGGCAGGCTGTCGCCTGTCAAGACTTTTTAACGCAGGATGCGTGAAATTTTGCCGAAAAGATGCGTTGTTAGGCTTAGTGTCAACACGACATAAAAAGAACATCATGGCATTACACCAGAACGAAAAAAACCAAACTGAACTTTCCAAGGAATACGGAATATCGGTAAGTGCGATTTCAAGATGGATAAAGCTTTATTCGGAAGTCAGGGTCGACGACAATACGGTTATGACAGCAAAGCAGATAAAGGAACTGCAAAAAGGAACGCACAGCTTGAGGAGGAAAACATCATATTAAAAAAGCGCTTGCCATAATGACTCCACGCTCAGGGAAAGAATGAGAGCTGTACATTTACTTCGGCACGAGCATGCAATAATAACCTCGTGTCGTGTTCTGAATGTAAACCGCAGCAGCTATTATAAGCATTTTAACTCTAAAGAACCTAAAAGAGCATTGAAAACAGAAATATAAAGAACTGCATTTTACAGATCTATTCTGAAGAAAAATGCCGTTATGGAGCTTAAAAAAATGCGTAAGGTTCTTGAAGTTAATTATGGCATACATATCAGTCAGGGAAGAGTGTACCGACTGATGAAACAAATGCAGCTTCCTAAAATGTCGACCATCAAGCCGAAATTCAAAGCTGCAAACAAATCAGATGATAAATCCTGTCACAACGTATTAAAGCAGAATTTCAATCCCAAAGAGCCAAATAAAGCATGGTGCAGCGACATTACATACATAAAAGTCGGAGGAAGATTTTATTATTTATGCGTTATCATTGATCTTTTTTCAAGACGTGTGATAGCTTATAAAATAAGCTGCAAAATCGATACCAGGCTTGTTCTGGATACATTTGAATCTGCTTTAAAAAACAGGAATTATCCTGAAAATGTGATTTTCCACTCAGACAGAGGTTCTCAGTATACCAGCGATGAATTCCGAAAAAGGCTGGACAGAGCTTCCTTTATTCAGTCGTTTTCTAAAAAGGGGCATCCTTATGACAATGCCGTAGCAGAAGCTTTTTTCAAGTTTTTGAAACTTGAAGAAACTAACCGCCGTTCCTATACCGCTTTTGATGAATTGGAATTGTCTGTTTTTGAATATATTCACTTTTACAATTTCAAACGACCTCACTCTGCTAATGACCTTTTATCTCCCGTTCAATTTGAAGCACTTTTTTGACTTTTTTTCTGTCTACTTTATTGACTATGGTCCAAAAATATAGCAGAAGGCTGTGAAGCACAATTCAAGATATTAAAAGAACTTATGAATCGCAAAGATATTGATGAGATTATATGTGCTACTGACGCAGACCGTGAGGGAGAGTGTATTTTCAGGTATGTATATAAGCTTATCGGCTGCAAAAAGTCTGTAAAGCGATTGTGGGTATCTTCTCTTGAAGAATCTGCTATTAAATCTGCTTTATCGAGCATGAAAAGCAGCTCAGAGTATGACAGCCTTTATAGTGCAGGATTTTGCAGACTTAAAGCTGATTGGATAGTAGGTATGAATGGAACACGTCTTTTTTCAGTACGATACAATTCAAAAATTACTGTCGGTAGAGTGCAGACACCAACGCTTGCAATGAGTGTTCAGAGAGACAATGAAGTAAGAAATTTTGTTAAGCAGAAATTTTTTACAGTTGACCTAAACTGCGGCTCATTTGTGGCAAGTTCAAAAAGAATTGATGATGAATTAGAAGCAGAGAAGCTTTTAGCGTTAGTAAACGGTAAGGACGCAGACGTTTCTGAACTGAAAAAAGAAGTCAAGACGGTAAATCCACCAAAGCTCTATGACCTGACTACACTTCAATGTGATGCTAACCAATACTTCGGATATACAGCACAACAGACGCTTGATAGTATGCAAAAGCTATACGAGGCACAATTAGTAACATATCCGCGTACTGATTCACAATACATATCTGACGATATGGAAGAAACAGCAATGCAGCGTGTAAGTGATGTTGCAGAAGTTTTTCATATGTTTGGTAAACCCGATTCTGTGAATGTAAAAAGATGTATCAATAATGCCAAAGTCAGCGGACACCATGCAATTTTGCCGACAGGCGGAATAAAAAGCAAGGATTTGAATAGCCTTAGTGAAGAAGAAAACAATATATTAAAGCTTGTTTCCGCAAGGCTCATAATGGTTGTAGCAGAGCCGCAAAAATATGAAGCTGTAAAGGTAACTGTGACGTGCGAGAATACACATTTTACAGCCATCGGTAAAACGGTCATTAAAGCAGGTTGGAAAGCCTTAGAAACCAAAATAAATGCTGCTTTAAAGAATAAGGACAGCGATGAAAATGAAAAAAAGAAGCTTCGCTCCCTGAAATGCAGCAAGGAGTCATATTTAAGAACGTATCCGCTTGTAAGTCAGAGCATTGGACAAGTCCACCAAAATCATATACAGAAAAAAGACCGCATAGACCTTTCAACGGTAATGTTGAGCCGTATGAAGATAATCTCTTAAAGATTACAGGAGAAGCACGATATTTTTCACTTGGAAATCAGGCGTTGCAAGCGATTTACACACGAAAAGATGAAGAACCACCGTTTGAGATTCAGCAGAATAAAGACGGAAAGGTTGATAAGTGCATAGAAAATGTAGTCAGAATTTACAACGAAAATAATGAAACAAAAGGTGTGCAACTTGTATTTTCTGATATTGCAGTAAATTCTGATAATGGAAATTTTTCTGTATATGATTACATAAAAAATGAACTTGTTGCACAAGGAATACCGGAAAACGAAATTATATTTGCACCAAAATCCGATTCAAAAAATCGTGAGGAAATATTCAAAGATATTAATGCCGGCAAGTACAGAGTTGTAATTGCAAGCACAAATACTCTTGGAACAGGTGCGAATATTCAAGAAAAATTATGTGCACTTCATCATCTTGATATTCCTTGGAAGCCCTCGGATTTTGAGCAGCGTGAGGGAAGAATTTTACGTCAGGGAAACAGTTTCAGTGAGGTCGAGATTTTCAATTATGTTACTGAGGGAACAATGGATAGCTATTTATATCAAACAGTTGCAAACAAAGCAAGATTTATTGCACAATTCCTTAATAACGAAAATGTTGGTCGTTCTATGGAGGATTGTGATGGAAAAGTTCTTACCTATGGAGAGTTTCAGGCACAAGCAGAGGGAAATCCTGACTTTAGAAGATTTGTTGAACTTGGAAATGAAATCAGCGAGTTAAATATGCTGCGTTCTGAATATGCTCATGAAACTGTTTTAACACAAAAAACTCTTGAAGAATTACCTATAAAAATTGAGGTCGCTGAGCATTTTCTCGCAGGACTTGAAGCTGATAAAAAGATAGCAGAGCAAAATAAAGACGTTGTTTTAACAAAAGAAAACGGAGAGCGAATTTATGCCAAAAAATCGATTAATGTGTATCTGATTTCAATGCTTGAAGCAAAGGCGAAATCTCCGGAACTTCATATTCCGTCCGTAAAAATCTGCGGATTTGATATTAATGTCGAAAGAGAAATGCTTTCTACAAATATGAAGTTTACTATTGCAGGAAGTCGCGAATATGTTTGTGAAGCGGGAATAACCGATAAGCAGGATAATGTTCAGCGAATTGTGAATCTGCTTGAAAAAACAATTCCAAAGCGTATAGAAGATACTAAAAAAGAAATTGTTTTTTTTGAATCCAATATTCAGCAAGCAGAGGAAAGAATTGCCGCACCGTTCCCGAAAGAACAGGAGCTTTTCGATAAAAAAATTGAATATGCAGAGCTTGAAATGAAGCTTGTGGAAATTGATGCTCATGAGGATATTTATGACCCTGATGATACACCATTGGTTGAAACCGCAGTGGAAAAATCAGAGAGAAGCAATGTACAAGAATGATTCTGACGATTATCAGCCTTACATAGGAAACGATGATGATAACTCAAATCATAAACCAAAGATGTAAAAATACGGCAAATGCTGCTGCAAATTTATGCGCAGCAGCATTTGCTCACTAACACTAAGGAAGTGAGAAGATTTTGAAAAATGATGATTTTAAAAATCTCATTGAAGAAGCAAGAAGTGCTGACTTGCTGAATTATTTTCAGAGCAGCGGTTACTCAGTTGAGAGAAAAGGAAATCAATTTTACGTGAAAGAATTCCCTGGACTTTGCATTAAACCAGAAACAAATTCTTGGTATAGCCACTATGACGGAATTGGAAGAACAAACAATTCTCTTGATTGCCTCATACTTGTTACTTGAAACAGCTTTAATCAATCTGTTTATGAACTGACTGGTCACGATGTTACGGAGAACCGCAGCTCGGAGTTTCCGAAAAAGCAAGCACCGGAATTTACATCGCCGCCTAAACCAATTACACATGAGAAAATAACAAAGGGCAACACCGCATAATCTCCACCTACAAACAAAACCACCCAGCAAAATGCTGAGT
>UQEM01000060.1 GCA_900540005.1 uncultured Ruminococcus sp. | reverse complement strand
CTATTTGATTTTTTATGCAGGGTAAATGCCAATATCGCTTAAGTTGTTGGCATTGATTAGGGGCAGCCCCCTAACAAGCGGAATTTGGTTAGCCAAATTCAGTGCTTGGTAAGACATATCATTCTTCGCACTCGTCCTCATACAGACATTTTCCGCACACGGGGCAGAAGTACGGACAGTCCGAACAATCATCTTCTTCGGACAATTCTTCCTCATCGGTATCGTCAAGACCGTCCTCGCTATGCTCGGTAATATCGGCTTCGCCGCAGACAAAATCCTCATCGGAAAACTCGATAAGGTCGGTATCGAAGAGAATGATTTTGACTTTCTCCGCCGCCTGTTCGGGGCTGTCGGCGCAAACGGAAACGGTCTTTTCGTAGTGGGCGGTAAGGGTCACATCATAGTTTTTCAATCGTCATTTCCTCACTTTCGTTCTTAAATTTGGGGTCTGTTTGGCTGTCTTTTTTTCAAAAAACTGTTACACAATCAACGGACATCACTCCTTTCACGGACGGGCTTTTGCCTTGAAAGCCCCAGATAGGACATTAAAAAATCGTTGACATCCTTGCCGACAGGCGGCGGAGAATCAACAATTTCATAGTTCTTTTTCAATAATTCGGTTAAGGCGGCAGTACACAGCCTGCCCGTTTTGTCATTGTCAAGGTGCAAAACAACGGTCTTGATTTGCGGATTTTCTTTGAGATAAGTGGACAGCGCAATGGGAACTTTGCTCTCGCTCAGCTCCTTTTTTGGCTGATATACGCCCGACAAAGAGAGCAGATTTTGTGTCCGATAGTCCTTGCCCTCGCATTTGAGATAGGTCGCATAGGACAGCAAATCAATGGCTGCTTCAAATAAATGCACCGTGTTTATCGGCTCTTTTGCAAGCAGTCGGAACGAATATCGCTTGTCACTTCCCGAAGCGTCCTGCTTGAAAGTGCTGCCGAGCGTGCTGCGCAAGGCTGCATACTTTGGCGTTCCGTTTTTATCCTTGCCCACAAAAACGGCATTGTGATAATCGGCACTTTCGTAAATCGTACCGTCTGCAATGCACTCCTGTATGAGCTGATAATCTATACCACGCCCGAAAAGATACTGCATTACTCGGTTACAATCCCTGTGCTTCGGCGGTAATAGCAGAACTTTCGGCTCGTCTTTTTTCGGCGTTTGCGGCGGTGTCCATTCAACCGCACCGCCCGTCAGCGCTTCGACGGCTTCTACAAATCCGTAATCCTTGACCTTGATAAGATAGTCAAGGGCGGAAACACCGCCGATACCTCTCGACCACCAATACCATTTGCCATTGGAAATCTTTAAGCTGTCGTGTTCTCTGGTGCAGTAAACGCTGCCGCCGACACGCACCAGATTGTTCGGCTCATAAGCTCTGAGATAGGAGAGCAAGTCCATTTGCCGTGCCTGTTCGATAACCGCAGGGTCAAGCTGCACATAGGGTCTGCTGCTTCTCATTCAATCAAATCACCTCCAGAAATAGAAAAAGCCGAGTGATTTTCGTTAAGTGAAAACCACTCGGCTATGTAAAAGCGGCATCAGCTTTTTGCCAATGCCGCCGTTCTCGGTTATAAAATGCCTGCCTTTTTCAGATAACCCACGCTGTCATAGCAGCCTCGGAAATAAATTGCTTCCTGCTGCATATCGCAGAGCCTCGCCCGAAGCTCCAGAATTTCTATCAGCGCCGTACATTCCTGCTCGGATAAATCGCTTGATTTCTCCGTATCGAATAGCGCCATCACTTTCGGATACTGCCTGTAAAGGCTCTCTATCTTTTCCTCTATGGAACGGTATTCGGAATTGGTTTCTCTCAGCTTGGATATAACGGAGCTTAGATACTCCTCGAAAATATTGCTGTGCGCATCGACAAAGGTTTCAAATTTGAAATTATCAAGCACGGTTTTCACCTCCGATTTTAATACTTCTTGTACCTATTATACTGCCCCAAAAAGGTCATTACAAATATACAAACAGCATTATCTCTCTCGATTTGCACATTTTCTTTCGGGTTGTTCCTCGCTCTGGTCTGGCTCTGTATCCATAACGGAACGGTCTTTCTCATTCAGATTAAGCTCGATATTGAGAGCGTTCAGTCGTTCCGTCTTTTCCCGCAGCTCATCTTCAAAGGCAAAAGGCTTTTCAACCTCCGCTTTTGCGGTTTGTAGCTGTTCAATGGTTTCCGTCCGCTTTGTCCTTGCAACCTCCAATTTTATAGGGATTTTCGCAAGCTCATTTTCAATTCGGGTCAGATTGCCGAGCGCATCGCTGCCTAATTCTACCTTGTGCTTTGCTTTCCCACAAAGGTTTAGGCAGTAATGGGTGTTGAGCGTATCATAATAAACCTCCATTCTAAAGCCACGGTAGCTGCCAATTTCCACGGGATTGGCAAGAGTGCTTTCCTTGCAGACGGCAAGGAGCATTTCGCCTGCGGCTGCTTTTTCGGTGTAGGTCACGCCTTTTAGGGTCATCGGGCAGAACTTATCCTCGCCCTGCGGCTTGTGCTGTTCAGCAAGAGCCGTGTCGCTTTCATAGCCTGCGATGCGTTCCTCATACTCCTTTATGGTCTGCGGATAGAATTTGAGTATCCTATCCTCAAGGTCGTAATGCTCGGAGAGATAGCTTTGTTTGAGTACACGCAGCTTCGATACCTGTATATCCAAGTCCATTTTCTCCTTGAAACGCTCATCGCCTGTAGCAAGCATTTTGACCTCGGCAAAGGACAGCGCAACCTCGTCCACATCTTCGGCAGAACGGACGGGGCTTTTGCTCGTCATTATCTGGCTGATAAATTTCTGCTTGCTCTCTACCAACTGATAGAGGTAGGCGTCAAAGGTCTGCTCGGTAACATAGCGATAGACCTCAACCTCTGGGAACATATTGCCTTGCCGTTCAATGCGCCCTTGCCGCTGTTCAAGGTCGCTCGGTCGCCACGGACAGTCCAAATTATGAATGGCTTTGAGCCTGTCCTGCACATTCGTACCTGCTCCCATTTTCGGGGTAGAACCTAAGAGAACTCGCACTTCGCCGCTTCTGACCTTTGCAAACAGCTCCTTTTTCTGTGCGTCGGTAGTCGCTTCGTGAATAAAGCGTATCTGCTCCGCAGGGATACCCCTGTCGGTCAACTTTGTTCGTATATCGTCGTACACATTGAAAGTGCCGTCGTTTTTGGGCGTTGACAGGTCGCAAAATACAAGCTGCGTCGCCCGTGTGTCGGCGTTTTCCGCCCAGATACGGTACACATTATCCACGCAGGCGTTGACCTTACTGTTTTCAAAGTCTGGCAGCATCGGGTCGATAAGCCTTTGGTCGAGTGCCAATTTTCGCCCGTCATTTGTAATTTTCAGCATATTGTCGATATACGGCTCTACAAGTCTGTCACGGACTTTCTCGGCTCTCTTTGCGAGGGAAGCAACCATTTCCGTTTGGATTTCGCTCGGAGCGACCTTGATATTGCGATAATTGACCTTTGGCACGGGGAGCTTCAGCATATCGGCGGTCTGAATGTCGGCTACCTCACGGAACATCTGCATCAGCTCTGGCAGGTTGTGAAACTTGGCAAACCTTGTTTTCGGGCGGTAACTTGACCCCTCTGGGGCAAGCTCCAACGCCGTTATGGTTTCTCCGAAAGTAGAAGCCCAACTGTCAAAATGCTGCAAGCCATTCCGTACCAGAGTGTCGTACTGCAAATATCTCTGCACCGAGTATAACTCTACCATAGAATTGCTGACGGGTGTGCCTGTAGCTGCACCTTAACAACGATAATTTATAATATTTCGGGCAGTGGTTTTGCAATATATCTTTGAAAACGAATTACGATAGATTTGAATTGAGGATATTTACAACTGTAATCAAAATACAATTGAAAGCTATTATAATAAAAAAGATATGCTCTCTATGCGGTAATTGTATGGAGAGCATATCTTTTAATAATATTCTTTTGTTATCATAAATTGATATTGAAAATCAATTTTATGGTTAATAGCATAGAATTTATCTCGTAAAACGATTGACTGATTGTGCAAATTGTGGTATAATACAATAAATGACAACTTCTCATAACATATTATTATGAGAAGTTACCTTACGACGGAGGTGAGTTGATATGAAATCCAACTTTGAATTTTTGAATAGATATTGGGAAACACTCGCAAAAATAGGAGAAACCGCTGAGAGCTATCTCTATAATGATCCTAATGCGTGCATTTATAAGCTTGGAATGTTTGCCGAACGACTAGTACAAGAAATCTTTGCAAACGAAAGGCTTACTGAACCCGACGATTATGATAATACTCACGCTAACAGAATTAAAATCTTAAAAAGAGAAGGACTTATTGAGCGTGGCGGAAAAATTGATGACATTCTGTATTCTCTTAGAACAAAACGTAATGATGCTGTCCATAAGTATGAGAATTCGGTTGATACTGCTAAATCTTTACTTATAATGGCATATAGACTTGCTGTATGGTTTATGGAAGTGTACGGCGACTATACTTTTCAAGCTCCTGAATTTATCATGCCTCAGAACGAACCTATTCCTGACTATGAAAGTATAATCAAAGGTTTAGAAGAACAACTTGCTAAAGCTACTGAAGCAAAACCAACTATGACAGCTACAGATGGCTTGTCTTTCAAAGAAAGAGTTGATAAGTCAGCTGAAGTGATAGAATCTATGGAACTTACTGAGGCTGAGACACGTATTATCATTGACGATCAGCTCAGAAAATATGGCTGGGAGGTTGATACTAACAATCTTCGTTACTCAAAAGGAACAAGACCACAAAAAGGGCGTAATCTTGCTATTGCTGAATTCCCGACTGATTCTACCGTAACTAAAGGCGGTTATGCGGACTATGCTTTATTTGTAGGGCTTAAACTTGTTGCCATTATTGAAGCGAAGAAAGCAAGTATAGATATTCCAGCTGTTATTGACTATCAGTGCAAAGATTATGCTCGTATGATAAAATCAGAACATAGCGAGTATGTCATCAAGGAGTGGAATGGCTATAAAGTTCCTTTCGTTTTTGCTACCAATGGCAGAAAGTATCTCAAACAAATCGAACAGAAATCTGGAATATGGTTTCTTGACCTGCGTGATGGTGTAAATACACCCAAAGCACTGCAAGGTTGGTTCAGTCCAGACGGTCTTATGGAGATGCTTGATAAGGATATTGTTACAGCAAACCAAACGTTGCAGAATACCCCATGTGACTTATTACGTGACCCTGACGGTTTAAATTTACGTGAATATCAGATAAGAGCTATTGAAGCTGCTGAGAATGCTATTATTTGTGGAAAGAAGACAGCATTGCTTTCTATGGCTACAGGAACAGGTAAAACAAGAACTATTCTTGGAATGATATACCGATTTATCAAAAGTAATCGTTTTAAACGAATTCTTTTCCTTGTCGATAGAACTGCTCTCGGCGAACAGGCTTCTGATGTATTCAAAGAAGTTAAAATAGAAGATCTGATGACTCTTGATGAGATATACAACATAAAAGGGCTTGATGAAAAGAACATTGACAAAGAAACCAAAATACATATAGCTACAGTACAGAGTCTTGTAAAACGTTTGATTTATAGCGAAGATGATACAATGCCATCTGTTTCTGATTATGATCTGATCGTTGTTGATGAAGCACATAGAGGTTACACGCTCGATAAGGAATTAAGTGATGATGAAATGCTTTATCGGAATCAGGAAGATTATATTAGCAAGTATCGCACTGTTATAGAGTATTTCGATGCTGTTAAGATTGCCCTTACAGCTACTCCTGCGCTGCATACAACAGAAATATTTGGGAAGCCAGTATTTACCTATTCTTACAGAGAAGCAGTTATCGATGGATACCTTGTCGATCACGATGCTCCACATGATATTCATACTAAACTTCGTGATAATGGTATTGAATACAAAAAAGGCGAAACTCTTGCGATCTATGATCCGAATACAGGTGAAATTCTCAACAGCGATGAGCTTGAGGACGATATGAAGTTTGAGATAGATAAGTTCAACAAGGATATTATTACTGAGAATTTCAACATAGCTGTTTTTGAAGAGATCGCTATGGACTTTAATCCAGATGGTGAAGGGAAAACGCTGATCTATGCAGTTGATGACGCTCATGCTGACCTTATCGTAAAGATATTGAAAGATATTTACTCGAAGTACGGCATTGATAATGACGTTGTAAAGAAAATCACCGGGAGCATAGAGGGCGGCAATAAAAAGAAGATACTTGAAGCAATACGGCAGTTTAAAAATGAATCTTATCCAAAAATAGTTGTTACCGTTGATTTGCTTACAACAGGTATTGATGTGCCTGAGATCGTAAATCTTGTTTTTATGCGTCGTATCAAATCACGTATTCTGTTTGAGCAAATGCTTGGCAGAGCTACAAGATTATGCAATAAGATACACAAAGACCATTTTGAAATATATGATCCGGTGGGTGTCTATGAAACATTAGAACCTGTTAGCAACATGAAACCTGTTACTCCTAATCCGAAAACTACCTTTGAAGACTTACTTAATGGTCTGAAAGTAGTGGAAAAAGATAAACAGGCATATCAGCTGAGTTTGATTATTGCCAAACTGCAAAGAAAAAGTCGTAGGATAAGTGCAAAAGCACAGGAGCAGTTTGCATATCTAACAGGCGGAAAAGATCTTATGGCATTTGCAAAGGAACTTAATGGTAGTAATGTGGAGAATTCTGTGAAGAGAGCACTAGAATGTTCAGAAGCGTTCGCTGTTCTTGATAAAGATAAGACACATGGGAAACGTCCTATTGTTATTGACGATCACGAAGATGAGATCATATCGCACGAAAGAGGTTACGGTGACGCAACCAAACCGGAAGATTATATTGAATCATTCAAAAAATTTATTTTGGAGAATATCAATGAGATAAATGCCCTTAAAATCGTATGTACAAAGCCTTCTGAACTTACCAGAGAAACCCTAAAAGAACTGAAAATGGAGCTTGACCGCCATAATTTTACGGAAAAGCAGCTCAACACTGCATGGAACGAGATGACAAATGAAGATATTGTTGCGGATATTATTGCATTTGTACGTCAGCAAGCGATTGGATCAGCTTTGGTAAGCCATGAAACAAGAGTAAAAAACGCCTTTGCAAAACTAAAACAGAATCATAAATTTAATAAGATTCAGCTTGATTGGCTAAAACGCATAGAAAAAGTTATGCTTGAGGAAACTGTATTTGATGAGCAGATGCTTGAACAAGGTGCTTTTAAAAATAATGGCGGTTTCAAAGGTATTGATCGCAGATTTGAGGGGCATCTTCATGAGGTTATCATGGAATTAAATCAATATTTATATGATGATGGAGGAAATGTAGCTTGAATAATCAGGAAATTGTCGCAAAGCTCTGGAATCTATGTAATGTATTGCGTGATGATGGTATCACCTATCAGCAATATGTTACAGAGCTTACTTATATTCTATTTTTGAAAATGTGCAAAGAAACCGATACTGAAAAAGCAATTCCAGAAGAATATCGTTGGGATAAGTTGCTCTCAAAGCAAGGTATTGAGTTGAAAAAGTTTTATAAAGAGCTTTTGGAACATCTTGGTGAGAATTGTCAAGGCAGAGTGCGTGAAATATATCAAGGAGCACAAACCAACATTGATGAACCGAAAAATCTCGAAAAAATTATTACGACTATTGACCAATTCGATTGGTACAGTGCAAAAGAAGAAGGTTTAGGCAATCTTTACGAAGGCTTATTAGAAAAGAATGCAACTGAAAAGAAATCAGGAGCAGGACAGTATTTCACACCTCGTGTACTTATCAATGTTATGACAAGATTGATAGCTCCGCAGGCTGGAGAACGCTGCAATGACCCGGCTTGTGGTACTTTCGGATTTATGATTGCTGCCGATCACTATGTTAAAGAACATACTGATGATTTATTTGAACTATCTGTTGATGAGCAGGAATTTCAGCGTACACAGGCATTTTCCGGCTGTGAACTCGTTCATGATACGCATAGACTTGCACTTATGAATGCTATGCTTCATGACATTAGCGGGCCAATCTATCTTGGTGACACACTTTCTAATTATGGCAAACAGATGAAAGGCTATGATGTTGTATTGACAAATCCGCCTTTTGGTACTAAAAAAGGCGGTGAACGTGCTACTCGTGATGACTTGACTTTCCCTACAAGCAATAAACAGCTTAACTTCTTACAGCATATTTATAGAAGCTTAAACCAGACAGGTCACGCCCGTGCGGCAGTTGTTCTTCCTGATAATGTGCTTTTTGCAGACGGTGATGGCGAGAAAATCCGCCGTGACCTTATGGAAAAATGCAATCTGCATACAATTCTTCGTTTGCCGACAGGTATTTTCTATGCCCAGGGAGTAAAAACGAATGTGCTTTTCTTTACAAGAGGTACAGCTGACAAAGGTAACACAAAAGAAGTTTGGATTTATGATCTTCGTTCTGAAATGCCGTCTTTTGGCAAGACTAATCCGCTGAAAGAAAGCCATTTTGATGAATTTATTAAATGCTACCATGCTGAAAATATTTCTGAAAGGCAAGAAACTTACAGTGAAGAAAACCCAAACGGCAGATGGCGTAAATTTTCATACGAAGAGATTTTGGAGAGAGATAAAACAAGTCTTGATATCAGTTGGATAAAATCAGCGAATACCAGCGATGAATACACTCTTTCTGAACTGTTAGAACAAATCAAAACAAAATCACAGAACATTACAAATGCTGTTGCAGAGTTAGAAAAATTGATTGGTGAGGTAGATGAATAGTGGATACAAAAGCATTAAGACAAAAAATCCTTGACCTTGCTATCAGAGGTAAACTTGTGCCGCAAGACCCGAATGATGAGCCAGCATCTGTTTTATTGGAGAGAATCCGAGCTGAAAAGCAGCAAATGGTTAAGGACGGAAAGCTAAAGCCAAAAGACATAAAGAATGATACTATCATCTTCAAGGGTGAGGATAATTTGCATTATGAGAAGTTCCCCGACGGAAGCATGAAATGTATTGAAGATGAGATACCGTTTGAACTGCCACAGGGGTGGGAATGGTGTAGGTTAGGAATAGTTTTTTCTCATAATACTGGAAAAGCTTTAAATAAGTCAAATACTAATGGTAAATTATTAAGCTATATAACAACCTCAAACGTATATTGGGATAGATTTGAACTGGATAATTTAAAAAATATGCATTTTACCGATACTGAACTTGAAAAATGCACTGTTAAAAAAGGTGATTTACTGGTGTGTGAAGGTGGAGATATTGGTAGAGCTGCTATATGGAACTATGATTATGACATTTGTATTCAAAACCACATACATAGGCTTAGACCTTATGCAAATGTGAATATTGTTTTATATTATCATATTTTTTATTATTATAAGCTTATTGGTATGATAAATGGTAAAGGAATTGGTATTCAAGGATTATCCTCTAATCAACTGCACTCAATTCCAATTCCTTTACCGCCACTTCAAGAACAGCACCGCATTGTAATAAAACTAAAAGAACTAATATCATTTATTGACACCATAGAATCTGATAAAGCAGACTTGCAATCCACCATCCAACTCACCAAATCCAAAATTTTAGACCTTGCGATCAGAGGAAAACTCGTTCCGCAAGACCCGAACGACGAACCTGCAAGTGTACTTCTTGAACGCATTAGAACAGAGAAAGAAGAACTCATCAAACAGGGCAAAATCAAGCGAGATAAAAAGGAATCTGTCATCTTTAGAGGTGATGATAACTCTTATTATGAGAAGATAGGTGATGAGGTACGGTGTATCGACAATGAATTGCCGTATAATATTCCAGAAAATTGGGCGTGGAAACGTCTTTCAAGCGCCTGCATTATCAATCCTAAGAACAGTATAGCTGATGATACTGTCGTATCTTTTGTGCCTATGGCGCTAATTCAGGACGGATATACTAATGAGTTTACATTTGAGCAGCGAAAATGGGGCGAGGTCAAAAAAGGCTTTACCCATTTTGCTGAAAATGACGTAGGCTTCGCAAAAATAACACCTTGCTTTGAAAATCGCAAATCCGTTGTATTCCGTGGCTTGTGTAATGGATACGGTGCAGGAACAACGGAACTATATATTTTGCGAACACTTCCCGATACTATTTTGCCTGAATACATTTTATATGTCATAAAGACAGATAGTTTCTTGGTAGGCGGTAAACAAACCTGTGCAGGCGTTGTAGGTCAACAGCGAATAAGCAAGGACTACGTTTGCGATTACTTAGTCCCTGTACCTCCGCTGAATGAACAGGTAAGAATTATAAAAAAATGCACCGAGATCATGACGATGCTTCATAATATAGAAAAGAGCCTCAGCTAAGGCTCTTTTCTATATATTCAAGTATGCTGGTGTATTTTTGTACGATCTCTGCTATCTTTTTCTGCTCGTGTATAGGTGCTATTGGAATCAAAACGGTACGAATATGCTCAAGGTGCAAATTGGGTACACCTATTCCTTTTAATGAGGAATTAAAGTAATCTTGAACAAATCTGCTTCCCATCATACAAGTTAGGTATTGGGGAATTATCATGTATCCGACTATTCGTATAAGAGCAAGGCTTACATATATATCAAAGATACAGTCCCTGTCTACAATAGCAGATACTCCTGTTGTACCGTTCTTTGCAAGAAGTATATCATTTTTCTTAGGCTGTAATCTTGAATATAATTCTGCATGTAATTCTTCAGGAATATACATAACATTATCCCAGTCGATTTTGCCTGAAGTTACATTCTTTGATGACAAGAATATATAACCTGAATCGCTATATACTGGCGTTTTATGAGTTCCGTCGGTTATAGGCTCACAAATACTTTGCAATCTTGCCCACGTCCACCCGCCAGGCAGCTCAAACGGCAATTCTTCATCAATGCAAGTGACGGCATCACCTATCTTCTCATAATAAGAGACAGCTACTCATCTGTTATAATACTTATGCAAGGAATTTCGCACCAAATATTATAATGGAGGTCTCTTTAATGGAGAAAGACAACACATTCGAAGCCTACCTGAGAAGAACAAATCTTTCTGAAAATACGATCGAAGTTTATCTCTGGACGGTAAAATATTTTGAGGAACATTACGACGCTATAACCAAAGAAAATCTGCTTGCATACAAGGGCTATCTTATGGAACATTTCAAGCCTAAGACCGTTAATCTTCGCATTCAGGCGATGAATAAGTATCTCGCTTATCTTGATAAGGAACACTTTCGTATCAAGGCGGTTAAGGTTCAGCAGAAGAACTTCCTTGAAAATGTCATCAGCAATGCCGATTATAAGTTTCTGAAAAAGTCGCTGAAAAAAGACGGCAACATGGAATGGTACTTTGTGGTATGGTATCTTGCTGCAACAGGTGCAAGAGTCAGTGAACTGATTCAAATTAAGATTGAACACGTTGAAAGCGGTTACTTTGATCTTTATTCAAAGGGTGGTAAACTCCGCAGACTCTATATTCCGAAAAAGCTTTGTAATGAAACACTTGAATGGCTTGAAAACGAAAAACGTACATCTGGATATCTGTTTCTTAACCGTTTCGGAGAACGTATCACGGTAAGAGGTATTTCGCAGCAGCTAAAAAACTATGCTGAAAAATATGGTCTTGATAAGAAGGTAGTATATCCCCACTCTTTTCGTCACCGCTATGCAAAGAATTTCCTTGAGAAGTACAATGATATCGCTTTGCTTGCTGATCTGATGGGACACGAGAGCATTGAAACTACCCGTATTTATCTTCGAAAAACTGCCAGCGAACAGCAGGCTATCGTGGATAAAATCGTTACATGGTAATAGAATAGCCGTCCTCGGCTGAGAACGGCTTATAGATCAATCTATATTATTCGCTATGGAATCAAGTAAGGAGAATAGCTGGCTAACTTTGTCGGCTATTCTCTTTTGTTCGTTTATAGGTGGAATAGTCAATACAGCTTTCTTTCCATCTTGTGTTCCAAGTCGAGGCATCTTTACGCCATATGAGCAATGATTAGCATATCGCAAAAATGTAGGTGACATTAAATAGTGTTTTGCATATTCAGGAAGAATACAACTATTGAAATTCAAAGGCAATATTTCAGAAGTGCAGTAACCATTATCATCAGCAAGAACAACCTTGTTCAAATATGGACGGAGTTTACTATATAGTACTTGATTTTTATAAAATAAATGCTTTGTACTAGCTGAATTTCTTTCTTTTTTAGTGAGCTTCTGTAATATTTTTCCGGTGTCTTTTTCTATATCCTCTAAATCCAAAATCCAAGCATTTTCTGGAATATCTTTTGTATCTATATTTGTACAATTACCATAATCACATACTTCTCCGAGACAACATAATCCCCATGTTTCGGGTATATCATCAATCTGCCAATCATCAAGTGTTTCTTTAAGATTTCCTGTTTTGAGATAATAAGAGTTATCATCACCTCTAAAGATGACAGATTCCTTTTTATCTCGCTTGATTTTGCCCTGTTTGATGAGTTCTTCTTTCTCTGTTCTAATGCGTTCAAGAAGTACACTTGCAGGTTCGTCATTCGGGTCTTGCGGGACAAGTTTTCCTCTGATTGCAAGGTCAAGGATTTTAGACTTGGTGAGTGATATTGTATCAATCAACTCTTGTTTGTTTTCTTGTATGTCATTTACTAATAAAGACAATTCGTTAAATTTCGATATTATCGACAATTGCTCCGAAATAGGGCAAATTGGAATAAGAGTTGATAATATTCTTTCAAGTGCTAACTTAGGCATAGCAACTTGATGTGTTTTGTCAACGAACTGCTGTTGTACGAACTCGCTTTGAATAAGCAAACATAAAAATGTCTTATTGATTGTTATGTCGGTAATTTTTACTGCATTTTCTGTAAGATTCATTCCGTTCAGTTCGTCAGGAACTTCACCAACAACACCAATAGTACCTGCTATTGTAACATATAGATCATCTTTGGAAATGGTATAATTCTTGATCTTTTCGTAAACATCGTCTGTAATATATCTTAAATCAGTTGTAATGACTGTGTTGTTTTTCATGTCAGTTACTCGTATATAGGCGTGATCTGTTGGCGATTCTGAAAAGCTCATACCTTTTGGAAGCCGTTTTCCGCCCTTAACAGTAGAAATATTCCGTATTCTCGCCCATTCCCACCCCTGTGGCAGTTCAAACGGTATCTCATCTTCAATACATTTCATG
>UQEM01000059.1 GCA_900540005.1 uncultured Ruminococcus sp. | reverse complement strand
GTCGGCAGCGTCAGATGTGTATAAGAGACAGCCCTCGTAGTGCTTCAAGATCGCGCACATGGCGGTTGTGTCGCCGTTTGCCGCTGCGGAAATGACAGGGAACGGCAACAGATTTTCAGACTTCCTAACGGTATTCATCATCTGCTTTTCCCTCCAAATACTGTTTGATTTTCGCAAGCGCGGATTTCCTGTGCCGGAAAACCGTCGTGCGTACAACATTCAGCAGTTCGCCAATTTCCGCGTCGCTCATATCCAAGAAGTAGGACAAAAGGATAATGTCGCGTTTCCTTTCGGGCAAAGCGTTAAGGGCTTCGGCAAGCAGTTCATTTTTGACGAGTACATCAAAGCCGGACACTTGAAAACGGTAATAATCGCTTTCGTATTCGTCCGTTGTGAAAAGCTGCGCGAGTTCGCTTTCGCTCAAATCCGAAAAAGTAACTTCGCGTGCTGCGCGTTTCGCAAGAGTGCGGCGGTGGCTTTTCGCTTCGCCGACCAAAGTTTTCTTTGCTAATGCGTCGTACTGATGTTGTATTCTTTCCTTGTCGGAAGAAGATAGCTCCATAGAGTTCACCTCCTTCCCGCGTGGAGTAGAGGACGGGAGTTAAGGGCTTGTCCTCTCTGCCCCTTTCGCTCCGTACCCGTTCGGGAGATGGCTCTTGAGTGCGCTTTTCAGAAAAAAGTTGAAAAAAGCAAAATGCGCCCGTCCGCAAGACGCGGACGGGCGCAAAGGAAATGTAAGCAGTAGCTAAATGTATTGACAGTTCACATTCATAGCCGGAATATCCCGCTTGCGGAGCATAGCTTTTTTTGACCGCAAAGCATTAGGCGGGTTACAGTAAATAAAAATGGACACGGCGATACCTCCCCGATACCGCCGTATCCTTAAAAAAGGGCGACTTTAATACACTACCCGCAATCCATTCTATAATAGGGAACAGCGGCTTTTGCGCAATATTAAATAAAAAAGCCGATAACACATAGGTTTTTTGACCTAATGCGTTATCGGCTCTGCGTCTATGCGTCTGGCACTTTTAATCATTTTTTTTTGAATTTATTATATGTGTTAGCTAACTGTCCACAAGCCGCGTTAATCTCTCTGCCATGAGAAACTCTCATAGTAACTTCAAGTCCTGCTTGCTCTAATTGATGTTTGAATGCAACTATTTCCCGTTTCTGTGGTGCTTTAATTCTTGAATTGCTTGTTGGGTTGTATTGTAACACGTTAATCATAACTTTTTTGCCCCGAAACCATTTTGCAAGTTGTCTTACATCTGAGGGCCGGTCATTTATACCCGGTAAAAGCAAATACGCAAAGACAATTTTGCGATTATGCCTTTCAGAATAGGATAAGGCTTGCTTAACAACATCTTCAATAGCATATATGCGCATGTGAGGAATAATACGATTTCTTGCAGATTGTGTTGCTGCGTGTAAAGATATTGTCAACTGAATTTTAAGATGTTCCTCGCGCAATTTTTTTAATTGATCGACCGGACCAACTGTTGATATGGTAATGCCGTCGGTTGGAAAGTTGAGCCCATATCTATCTCGGAGAATATGGATTGCTTTTATCAAGTTGTCATAATTGAATAAAGGCTCTCCCATACCCATAAAAACGATACGGTTTACTTTTCGACGCAACAATATAATCTGTTGTACGATTTCTGACGATGTTAGATTACGAACAAAGCCATTTCGCCCGGACTCACAAAAAATACAACCAACAGGACAACCGACTTGTGTGCTCACGCAAACAGTTCCACCATCTCGCCGCTTGATAAAAACCGTTTCAATGTATTTGTTGTCTTTCAGTTCGTAAACATACTTTTCAGTATCACTGCTTTTGCAAATATTTTTTACCAACATTGATAGATTTTTTTTGCGTGGTAATTGCTTATATAATTCTTCATATAAGGCTTTTGCTTCATTCTCGCCAATAACTTCCGACATTTCTTTGTAAGTAAATCCGTATGGATCATTCCGTACTTCCGCAGGCGTATATTTAGGTAAACGTTTCATTTTTATATCCTTTCTTCTAAATAATAAAAGTTTGTTTTTCTGTATTTTTGATTACAATCTCTAATTTTTCTACATCAATGATATGCGTCAATTTGCATTTAGGGCAGAAAAGAGGAAAATCTTTTAATACAGTATTATGAAATACTTGAACTCTCGTCTTTCCGTTACAAATCGGACATTTTATCCAATATTTTTTAAGCATTATATTTCACTCGTCCTTTTTACACAAAAAAATGCAGGTCAATCCTCAACATGAGCATTGACCTGCATTTATAATGCACAGAGCAGTACAACAAAACTAAGGCATAGCTTGCACTATGTCTATACTATATCTATACGTCGTTAGTTTTTTGTATAGCATCCGCAAAATAAGCATGACAAAAAAGCCCATGTTGAAAATGGGAAAATCCTTTTTTTCAATGCTTATCTAATACGCATGCTATGCAACATAAACGCCGCCTCCTTTTACATAAATTTTATTTTATCAGAAAATCAGTCTACTGTCAATACACAACAGGAAGTATTTAACCTAATGATATGAATTGTGTGGACATATCCAAAAAGAAAGGTGAACTGTAAAATGTAACAGGGTGAATGAAAATGGCAAAAAGACCCGTACCATTGTACGACTTTAAGGCTTTCGGGGCAGCTATAAAAGCCGCGAGAAATGAATACGGCGAGAGCCGCAAAAAGGTAAGCGACGAGTTATATATTTCCCCGCGCTACCTTGCGAATATCGAGAACAAGGGACAACAGCCGAGTTTACAGGTATTCTATGACCTTGTAACCCGGTATCATATTTCGGTAGATCAATTTTTCTTCCCGAACAGCAATGCGGAGAAATCCACCGGGCGGCGGCAGCTTGACGCGCTGCTGGACGGTATGAGCGATAAAGGCATACGGATTGTCTTTCGGGCTGTGCAGACGGTTTCCAGCATGATTTCTACAATCTCGTCCAAACGGTCTTTATCCATTTTGGGGTCTTGAATGAGAATGTCATAGTCGATGTTTTCTTTGATGATTTCCCGATAAATCTCTATTGCACTGTTTGTTTTCGCTTCCGTTCTTTTCCTTTCCGGCGGCGCAGCCGCTTCGTCCTGCTCATAAGGCAAGGGATTTAGGGAATGGAAAGGAATGGAATGGGTACTTGATAGATCAGTAATTGATTGTTCTTTACTTGATATATCTTTATTTAATTGCGTTGGATTTTCCAACGTAGGTTTTTCCTGCGTAGGTTTTTCCAACGTTGGATTATCCAATGTTGGATTTTCCAATGTAGGTAAATCCAATATAGGCGGCTGTCCGCCGCTGGTAGCTGCTTCCGGCTCTCGCGGCTGCGGCTGCTCGTATATGACGTAATCTGCGCCCCGCAAGCGTCCCTTTTCGTCGCGCTCCCGGCTGCGCACGATATATCCGGCTTTTTCGAGTTCCTTTACCGCTTCGCGGATTGCGTCGATCTTCTCCCGGTTGATATGGGATAAGCCCGCAAGGGTATAATCCCAATCTTCGGGCAGCGAAAGCATTTGCGACAACAAGCCCTTTGCCTTTAAGGACAATTCCTTGTTTCGCAAGTGGTGGTTGCTCATAACGGTATATCCCGTATTTCGCTCCACTCTGAAAACTGCCATATTTCCTCACTTCCTCTCTTGGTATGCGTGGACAATTAGAAAGCCGTTTTCGGCTGTTTTGGTATTGCAATATGCCCTTTGCCGTTTTCGCGTCTGCAAAGCCGCATGGCACAAGGGCTTTTGCCCGTCTATTTGTCCATGCTGGCGTGCGTTTTCCGCGTCCTTTTGCCGGGGCAATAGGGACACTCTTTGAAAACGCAAAACTCATATTTCCATTGTGGGCGGTAGAAACGGCAAGTACCGCAATCTTCATCATCTCCGGCACAACCGGATTGATAGCGGTCAAATCCCGGCTTCTGCTGCATGATCAGTTCAAACGCCCGCTGCTTGCCCTTTGTGAAATACATTCCGGCTGCGCCTCCTTTCCTGCGGGCATAAAAAAACGGCGTTACTTTCTCCCCAAAAGGGGTTAAGGTAACGCCGCTTGTGTGCGTATTCAGTTTTTAACACATTCCCTGTCTATCCGCTGTCCGCAAAACCATTGATTTTATTAGCTTTTTGCCGCTATCGCTATCACACCTCATTATTCCAAAGACCAAGTTTCCAGAATATGATAAAAGACATTGAAAGCGGTCTGATAAACTGCGTGATTACGAAAGATTTATCCCGTCTGGGGAGAAACTATCTTGATTGTGGGTTATATCTGGAAGTTTTCTTCCCAGAGCATAACGTGAGGTATATAGCGGTCAATGACGGCGTAGATACCTTGAATAAATCTGCTATGGACATCACGCCTTTCCGCAACATTTTAAACGAAATGTATGCCGCTGACATATCTGTTAAGATAAAATCGGCATATCGGGCGAGGTTTCAACAGGGGAAATTCATGGGAACTACCGCCCCTTATGGCTATATCAAAGACCCTGCCGACCACAACCATCTGCTGATAGATGATAAAGTGGCACATGTTGTAAAAGAGATATTCGACCTTGCATTAAAAGGGAATGGAGTTGCCAAAATTTGCAGACATCTTAATAAACAGCATATCCTACGCCCTGCCGCTTATGCGGCGGAGCGTGGCGAAACAGGCTTTGAACGTCATTTTGAGGGGAACGAGGACAAACGCTATATTTGGAGTGGGAACAGCGTGAGGAGCATTTTAAGAAGCCCGATATATGCGGGAAATCTTGTAGGCTACAAACGGATTGCCGCCAATATGAAAAGCAAGAAACGCCCCTCTAAGCTGCCCGAAGAATGGGAAGTGATACCCAATACCCATGAGGGAATAGTCACGCAGGAGGAATTTGATATTGTCCAACAGCTTATTACAAGTCGTAGGCTTCCACAGAACAAGGGAGGATTTGTAAATATTTTTGCAGGCGTTATCAAGTGTGTGGACTGCGGATGTGCTCTGCGGGCAATGAACGTACACAGGAGGAAACGCCCAGAGATTATCGACTGTGTACAGTATTCATGTAATAATTATGCAAGAAACGGAAGAAGCGAGTGTAGTGCCCACAATATAGAAGCAAGGGATTTATTCAATGCCGTTCTTGCCGACATCAACTGTTTTGCGGATATGGCAGTGAATGATGAAAAGGCGGTCAGGGCCATAGAAAAGCGGCTCACGGAAACAGACCAGAGCAGGGCGAAAGCATTAGAGAAAGAACGTAAGAAGCTGAACAAACGCCTTGCGGAACTGGACAGGCTGTTTTCCTCTCTCTACGAGGATAAGGTCATGGAGCGTATTACCGAGCGGAATTTTGAGATGATGTCGGGGAAATACCAGAAAGAGCAGCTTGAAATTGAAGCAAGGCTGAAAGAGGTGACGGAAACTCTTAATGAAAGCTACGAGAAATCACGGGGAATCCGTGACTTCCTCGCCCTTATCCGAAATTATCAAGGCTTAAAAGAACTGGATGCAACAGTTATAAACGCACTCATAGACAAGATACTTGTTTCGGAGCGTGAGAAGATGGCAGACGGAACAGTGAAGCAGGAAATCAAGATTTACTATAAATTCATCGGCTTTGTCGATGAATTACATATCATACCTACAAAACGGTGGGCAGCAATGCCCGCTAAAAATTGTACGGTGTGCGGCGTTGAATATGTCCCGGGCTCTGGTGCATCAAGGTATTGTCCTGCTTGTGCCAAGAAGATACGGAGGGAGAAATCAAACGAGAGCAAACGCAGGAGCAGAGAACAGAAAAGGATAGCATGTATGAACTGTCCGCAAAAAATGACCGACTGAAAAAGGTCGAGGCGCAGTGTCAGGAAATGACGCCTGTGATAAGACCGCTATTTTCCGTTGCATCTATCGACGGCAAAACTGTCGTATCTGCCGAGATACAGGAGATAGATAATGCTGACAAACCCTGCTTTTACAGCGGTGTGGGCAGGCTGAAAGGCTCATATGTCAGGTCGGGCGACGCTGACAGACTTATGACGGAATATGAGGTTTACAGCTATGAGGCTTTCAAAAAAAGCATTCACGACGAGCTGAGAACTTGCGAAAGAGCCTTTGAAAAGGACATTCAGACCAACACATTCAAGCTTTATTTTGACTTGCTGAAAAGCAAGAAGCCTAATCTTGCCGAGCTTTCAAATGAAGAAATATGCCGTCTGCAAGGTTTTACTGATGAGGGCAAACCGACTTTGGCAGGGATAATGCTTTTCTCAAACTACCCGCAGGCGTTTTTTCCGCAGCTTTGCATAACGGCTGTGTCTGTGCCCGGAACTGAGATAAGCAGTACGGCAAGCGTCGGCGAACGTTTTATAGACAATCAGCGAATAGACGGAACACTTGTGCAGATGCTGAATGATGCTTTGGTGTTCGTGCGCAAAAATATGAAAACTGCTACTATCATAGACCCGAACACGGGCAAGCGAACGGACAAGACGGAGTATCCTGTAATTGCTATAAGAGAGCTTATCCTTAACGCTCTTATCCACAGAGATTACAGTATCCACACGGACACGACGCCTATAACCATAAAGATGTTCAGCGACCGTTTTGAGATAGAAAATCCCGGCGGGCTTTACGGCAGAATGACGCTCGACAGATTGGGAAAAGTGTCTGCCGACACAAGAAACCCTAAGATAGCGGGTGCTATGGAGATACTCGGGGAAACGGAGAACAGATACAGCGGCATACCTACGATAATAAATGCAATGGAAGAAAGTGGTCTGCCTGCGCCGAAATTCGAGAGCGACAGAGGCGTATTCAAGGTGACGTTGTACAACAGCGCCGCCGAAAGCGTGCCGATAGATGACATTGAAACTGAGATACTTGAATTCTGTAAAACGCCGAGAAGCAGGAATGAGATAGCGGAGTTTTTCAATGGCAGAATGACGATCGCTTACGTTATGGAAAGGTACGTCAAGCCAATGATAGCAAGCAGCAGGCTTATTATGACGATACCTGAGAAGCCTAAGAGTAAGTATCAGAAGTTTTTGGCGAGGTGAGAAAAAAGTTAGAGTGGATAATTATAAATGGAAATGCAAATCAGAATTTGTGGAGGAGAATATGAAATGAAAATCTATGATATTTCTCAAGAGGTTTTCGGCTGTCAGGTATATCCAGGCGACCCGACACCGAAAAAAAGGGTGATTTCTTCAATGGAAAAAGGCGATTTGTATAACCTGACGGCTTTTAGTATGTGCGCTCACAACGGCACGCATATAGATGCGCCGTTTCATTTTATCAAAGACGGAAAAACCGTAGATTCCGTAAGTTTAGATACATTTATAGGAATGGCTTATGTTGCAGAACATAATGGAATCGTTTCTGCCGATGATGCCACGGAAATACTTGAAAAAGCGAAAAAACAGAATTCAGAAGCGGCAAAGAGAATTCTTATCAAGGGAGATGCAGAGGTCTCTGCGGAAGCAGCTAAAGTGTTTGCTGAATCAAACATTTTACTGCTTGGTAATGAATCTCAAACTGTCGGTCCTGAAAATGCTCCGATGGAAGTACACCTTATCCTATTAGGAGCTGGCGCTGTATTGCTTGAAGGTATACGTTTAGCAAAAGTTTCAGAGGGAGTTTATTTCTTAAACGCAGCACCATTAAATCTATCAGGTGCGGACGGTTCGCCTTGCAGAGCTATACTGATCGCTGCTGAAAGATAAATTCCAACTTATGGATGTACAACAAAATTATCATCAACATAACAGCCACACCTAGTGCCAATTTGACAGCACGGGTGTGGCTTGTTTTTTATGCGATCCTGCTTGCTTTCCCCGCAGAAAAATGGTATAATGAGAATAACAAAATTTTTCAAGAAGGCAGACTGTATGGGCGTATACGTCCGTTTTGCTTGTGAATAATAGCTATAAGGAGATGGTGTTGTGCTTAGAATATTTTTTGGAAAACACCCTAAAGAAATATACAATACTGAGGTCTATTATGCAAATCAGTATGATAAAATGTGGGTCATGGAACCATTTGCAAAAAAGATCATTAAGGATATTGATGACTCAACTGTAATTGGCCCTGATCTTATAGAAAACGATATTTTTGGCAAATTTAATTCAACGGAATTGTCAGCGGGCGTTAAGACTCTTCTGCTGATATATAATCAGCCTAAAAAGATCTTCAATATTTCAAATTGCGGAGATAACTGCTCAAAGTATCTGCTTGAAATGGCTGAAAACAAGGATATTACGGTATCATTGCATCATTTGATGGACTTTGGAAAGTCTTTTTCTGTGAAAATAATAAATGAAGGGAAAAGAAAAGTGATTACAGACCCAATTGAATATTTGATGCTTGCAGATAGATATCTGAGGAGTGAAGAAAATGAGGGGTAAAATAAAAATACAAATAAAAAACAGGCACATAACGTTTAATTTTACTCTTGAGAGAAATGTAACGATATTGACAGGGGACAGTGGCACTGGAAAAACGAAACTCATCAATATGGTGAGAAACTATTCCGAACTTGGTGAACAAAGTGGTGTAATTTTAAAGTGCAGTAAACCTTGCCTTGTATTGTCAAATGCTAATTGGGAAACCATTCTTGAAAATACCCACGAGAGCATTGTTTTTGTTGAAGAAAGTACACCATTTCTATCTTCTTATGAGTTTGCAAAAGCGATTCAGGGTTCTGATAATTATTATGTTCTTGTAACAAGAGAGCCGTTGGCGCAAATTCCATACAGTATAGATGCTATCAGGAAGATCCATAAAAATGGTGCAAAACCGAAGTTCGAGAAGATATATAAGAACATTTCAAAAAATGATATATCAGCATTTCCGTATGATATTGTAATCGTTGAAGACAGCAGGTCGGGTCTTCAGTTTTTTAAGAAAGCAACTGAAGATCACGATCTCGAATGTATCAGTTCTAACGGAAAGAGCGGAATTGTAAAATTACTGGAACAGCATAAAGGTAAACGTATTCTTGTAATAGCCGACGCTGCGGCACTTGGTTCAGAAATCAAAGAGCTTATGTATTTAAGGTCTGTATCAAATAATAAGATCGATCTTTTTTTGCCGGAGAGTTTTGAATGGCTTATTCTTCGCTCGGCGATTTTTGACCGTAACGATAATGTTCAAGAGATTTTGGCTGACCCGGCAGAACATATAGATTGTGAAAAGTATTTCAGTTGGGAGCGTTTTTTTACTGCATTGCTGGTGGCAGAAACTAATGGCAGAGCAAATCTTGAGTATCACGAGAACAAGAGCCATATCCCTTCCGGATATTTATCCGAACAAAATATTTATTCTATTTTAAATGCAATGGAATAATAATAATAGACAAGCCATACTCTGTGTTGATTTGATTGCACAGGGAGTGGCTGTTATTTCGATTCAGCTTGCTTTCCCCGCAGAAAAATGGTATAATGAGAATAACAATATTTTTCAAGAAGGCAGACTGTATGGGCATTTACGTTAACCCTGATAATGCGAATTTTCAGCAATGTTTGCAACAGGATATATACGTTGACAAAAGTATGATAATAGAATGTATCAATAAATATATCGATACAGAAGATCGCTTTATCAATATCTCTATGCCCTTGCGCTTCGACAAATCAATGACCGCAAATATGCTCACTGCTTATTACAGCCGTGGCTGCGATTCTCGTGAAATGTTTTCTAATCTAAAAATTGCGAAATCTGCTAGCTTTGAAAAGCACCTGAACAAGTATAATGTTATCCATATAAATATGGTGAATTTTCTCAGTGAATCAAAAGATATGAATGAATTGATTGATTTCGTCAGCGATACAGCAGATAAAGGACAAGAATTATCCTGATTGTTTGAAAAACTACTCGGGCGAGGTTTTGCTTGTGAGGATAAGTTATGACGATGAGAAGAGGCATTGCTGCAGGATTGAGAAAATCGTGATGTAAATGGATTAGCATTTATCTTAAGAATTGCAGTAATTATGATTTAATTCATACTAAAAAGTCAAGGGAGATAATATGACAAACGAACAACTTGGCAAAGAAGGAGAACAGAAAATAGTAGATATCGTAAAAGAAATAGAAATGGAATTGGGAATTAAAGTGAAAACTTTTGGACCAGTTATTCTATTCTACTATTCGATTTATGGTCGGGTATCCTGCGAAATAGATCATATATTTATATTAAATGATTTGATTATTTTAGGAGAAACCAAAAACGGCAAATACAAATCCTTACAGTATAAAAATCATGTATGGAATCACTTAAATGGTGAGATCACAGATAATCCGATTTATCAAAATAATTATCACAAAAATGTTTTTTGTTCCACATTTAAAATTTGCAGGGAAAAAGTGATTACATTGGAATTATTGCTTCAATATAAATCATTGCAACTAAAAACTCAATTTGTTAATGATTATGTTTTAGGAATTGATACTATCAAAGATTATTTAACTTTATTATTCAATTATTACAACTGCCATGTTGAAAACAAGGAAATGGTAGCCATTTGTGATAAACTTAAAAATTATCAATATGCTTATGGTAGTAAAATAAATGATCATCTTAAAAATCTAAATAGAATAAAGCAGATAGAAGAAAAAACACGTACTAAAGATGGGTACTATAGATTTAAGCGAACTGATTCTGCAAAATGCGAAATATGTAATAGTTATTTATCATTTGATGCAGGGTTAGAATTAAAAATAGGAAATCAACGCAGAACCTTTGAAATATCATTGAAATGTAAAAATGGGCATAGAATATTACCAAGAAAAGACACCAGAATAGGACAAACTTATGGATTTAGTTCCGTAAAAGTAATATCCTTAGAAAAACGTGAGGGTTGGGGCATGGAAAAACAAAGAACTACGATTATTGATGATTTTGAATCACTAAAAAAGGAAAATCTTATTTTAAAGGAGCAAAATAAAAAAATTTTAAGCAACATGAAAACGTTCCGGAAAAAGGTTGATGAGGATATAGAATCTCTCCAAGAAACTAATCTAGCTATGTCCAATGAAATAAAGCAAGCAGAAAAGGAAATTGGGCAATATAAGCATATAATTGGAAAGCTATACTATAAGAAAAATAAAGAATGATAAAATTTTTTTAGATTAGCTCATCCCCCACCAAATACCAATACGCCAATTTTACGCCAAAATGGCGTAGGTTTTGTAAGAATATATAAACTTTCGTAAAAAGCAAAAACGTCGCAAATCCAGTAAAATCAAGGGTTTGCGAGCTTTTGAAAAGTTATTAAAAAACGGTGTGGGTATTTCCCTACGATGAAGACGTTGGAATAAACATAGTAAGATAATTTGTAGAATTAATGGGCAATTCCAAGCGGGATTGCCCATTTTCAGAAAGAAAAAGATAAATTGGTATTTATAAAGGAGAATATTGATGAAACTATTTTTATGTTCGCACTTTTCAAGTGTAGGAAGTCTGATAAAGGAAGAAATTGAAAATAAGAAAGTCGCATTTATTCCAACAGCTTCACTGCGTGAAGGCTACACCGGTTATGTCGGCTCGGCTCGAAAATTATTCAAAAAGTTGGGAGCAATCGTAACTGAAATTGATATTTCAACGGAGGCTTATTCAACGATACAGTCTGTTTTTGAAGAAGCAGATGTGATATATTTTACCGGCGGAAATTCTTTCTTTCTTATGGACCAGCTCCGTAAAACGGGAACTGATGGACTGCTGAAAAAGGAATTGGCAAATGGAAAATTGATGATCGGCGAGTCGGCAGGCGCAATTATATGCGCTCCAAGCATCCAATATATCGAGCAAATGGATGAAAAGCCGGAGGACTACTCACAAGAAGATGATGCAGGGCTTGATTTGATTGATTTCTATGTTCTTCCGCATTATCTTACAGCACCATTTAAGAAAGTTACCGAGAAAATAATGACTGAGTTTTCGGATTTGAATCTATGCCCAATTAACAACCGTCAGGGAATTGTAATTGATGGTGAAGATTCAAAGGTTATTTGCAAAGACTAATTTGAAAATTCCAGTTTGTCGCACTCATTATTTTGCTTTCTCGTAAAAACGGGATACCGGAGCGTCCGCAGACGCTCCGGTATCCCGTTTTTATCCATAATTTTTCTCTTTTATCTGCGGCTGCGCGCCGGGCGGCGGTGGAGAGCGCAGTAATAGCCGAAGGCGGTACCGCACAAGCCGCCCACGATGTGCATAAAGTTTGCTACGTTATCGTGCACAAAGATGATATCGTACACCTGCTGGCCGAAGTACAGTGCCGCCACCAGCAGCATGGTGACCGGGATGCCGCCGGAGAAGCCCGCCAGCGAGGACAGCATGATGAGCATGAACACGATGCCGGATGCGCCCAACAGCCCCGTGTGGGGGAACAGGATGCACTGCAGCACGCCGGTGACCAGCGCGGTGAACAAAATCCCCTTGAGCAGCGGGATGCTGCCGTATTTTTCCTCCATGGGCGGGCCCACTACCAACAGCAGCAGCATATTGTTGAGAAAATGCTCCCAGTTTGCATGGCCCAGCACATGACCGAACAGCCGGATGTAGCCCAGCGGGTCCCGCCAAGAGGAGCGGTACACGCAGAACAGGTTCATGGTGCTCCAGCCGTTCGTCCAGCCGTCTGCCAGCAGCACCAGCATGGACAGCAGAAAAAAGGTAAGGATCACCGGCGAGTTATATTGAAGCTCCAGCTTCAGCTTGATCTTTTTCGTAAACAGTCATTCCCTTCACAGTATTGTTGGCGTTATCCTCTGGTTTGCACCCAGTATGCGCCCATGCTCTGGCCGGGCTGGTTCGTCACTTCATCGTTGAGGTACGCCGCAAGGCCGCAGGCCGCAGGCTGCCAGCTGAGCGCGGCTTCCACCGTGGGGTACTCCACCTCGGCGTACCAGAACGCTGTGGGCAAGCCCTCGTCCACATGGTTCACTTCCAGCACAGAACCGTCCGGCAGGGTGTAGCTGCGGCGCAGCTTCGGGATGAGAGGTTTGCCGATGATCTTGTGTTCCAGATCCTCAAACAGCGCTTTGTCGATGCTGCGCTCGATCTCCTCCCGTGCCAAGCCCCCTGCGGACTTGAAGCAGAGGATATAGTCGGTGCTGCCGCCGGTCAGTGCTTCCTCCCGGATGCGCACCGTGGGCTGCACGCTGATATAGCCCTGCCGCATGGTGAATTCTTCCTCAAGGGGCAGCCCCTCCGGCCAGCCGGTCACCATCCATTTGCGTTCGATCTCCATTGCAGATCCCCTCCTGTCTCTTATACACATCTCCGAGCCCACGAGACTCGACGTCATCTCGTAT
>UQEM01000058.1 GCA_900540005.1 uncultured Ruminococcus sp. | reverse complement strand
TCACCTCTTACTACTATAATACAGCAAAAGAAATCAGCTATACTCAAAGGAAATACGTTGTTTTATCTTGAATAATCTTTTACTATATGTTATAATCAAGATATATTAGATTATTCTTGCGGTAGTATCATTAGTAATACGAACAACAACATTTTTAGGTGTAAGCTATGGATATATACACAGTCAGTTTCTTTGGGCATCGTGAAGTAGAAAGGGCGGCAGAGATCGAAAGTAAGCTGAACCAATTCTTGCATGATCTCATTACGCAGAAACAGTATGTTGAGTTTCTCTTCGGACGGGACGGAGAATTTGACCTCTTGGCAGCATCGGCAATCAGGCGAGCAACCAAGCAATCCGGCTACGGCAACACGTCGCTGATCCTTGTGCTGCCATATATGAAAGCCGAGTACTGTGACAACGAGCAGAGCTATCTGGATTACTATGATGAAGTTGAGATATGCGCCGACTCGTCCGAAGTACACTATAAGTCTGCGATACAAGTTCGTAACAGGTGTATGGTTGACCGTTCTGACCTGGTCGTTTGCTGTATTCAGCATAAGAGCGGTGGAGCGTATAAAACGATACAGTATGCTAAAAAGCAAGGAAAACAAGTCGGAAATCTGGCTGACTGCCAACTTTGATTCCGGCGGGAGTTTAGTTGTTGAAAAAAGATCAGTGGAATCCATTTTTATATTGTAGAATTTTGCAGAAACGGATTGCTTTTTCACCAAATTTGTGGTATAATATATTATGAATAATTGTAAATTGTTACATTTGCGGATTATGAATTTCGCTACTAAACTTATGTGTTCAGGGGGGTAAATATGGAAAACGCATATAAGATGAGGATCACTTGTAATCCCTATACCAAAGAAATTATCTACGAATGCTATGAAAACGACAGTTTTGTCAATATCAGCGAGCTTTCCGCTGAATACAGCTCAGAACTGATAAATGATAAATTTACAAAAACATCATTCCAGAATCGTGCATATGAGATTGTCGAGCTTCTGAACAAGCATTTTAATCCAGGCAACAAAGGACTTCACATTGATTTCATCGGAAACAAGGACGATTATGATGCTTTAGAAAGTGTCATATCCACATATTTCGCTGATTGTAATATTGTAAGCGAAAAGAATCAGCAGTATTTCAATGAAGCTCCCTATGTAATGCAGCAGATTGAAACTCGCTTTGATGATGTTATTTCCACTCTTGAAGATAGTGAGTATATCAAAGACGAGATTGCTGCTGAGATAAGCAAGTACAGAGATACCATAGATGAATCTATTGCTATCTGCGTTACAGGCCTTTGCAGTGCAGGCAAATCGGCATTTATCAACAGCCTTATTGGTTATGAGATATTGCCCAGCTCGTCTGATCCGACAACTGCAAAGATGTTTAAGATCACTTGCAGTGATACATACTCCATATCATTTGAGGTATCTGGGCAAGCTATAACCGTGTCATTCAGCAATGATGAGTATACTGTTTCAGATAGCTGTCCGTCTGAGGTCAATGCAGAAATCGGAGCAATTTTCACAGATGGGAAGGCAGATAATGAAATTAAGAATATGCATCGCTTCCTTGACTGGCTTAACAAGGGCAAACTGCTTACAGAAATAGGCAGGATAGATATAAGCATACCTTTCAAACAGGTGACATACTTTGATAGCCATTATCAGTTTGTTATCTATGATACTCCCGGATCAAATTCCGACAGTAACAAGAAGCATTTTGATATTCTTAAGGAGTCACTCAGCAAGCAGACTAACGCCTTGCTTATTCTCTTGACTACTCCCGACACAATGGACTATACCGATAACAATAATCTTCTTGATCTCATCCAAGAGACAGGAGAATCCTTAGATACATCGAATGCGATCATTGTTGTAAATAAGGGAGATATACTTACACCAAGTTCCTTGTCCGAGAAGCGTGAGCGCTATCAGAGCTTAAAGATTACCAAATGGAAGTCTACAAGGATATTCTTTCTCTCATCTGTAATAGCTCTTGCAAGCAAAAAAGACGATCCAGATGATAAAACATCATGGATAGATGAAGACGCTTTTGACGCTTATGATGACAGGTACCGAAAATTCGCCCGTGGCGATAAGGTGCTGTACAAATATAATATCATTGATAAAAGCAAGGAAGTCGCTCCTGTTGTTGAAGAAGGTGCTGTATCCGATACCACTCTTTTCATCAACAGCGGTCTTGCAAGCATCGAGCATGAAATATCGGATTATGCTCTTAGATACGCACTTTGTAACAAATGCAGCCGTGCTACTGAGTATCTGCAAAGAGCCATTCAGCTTTGTGAGGATAACGTCCGTGAAATTGAGCGTAAACGTGACGATGAGCTTATCTCTACACAGACACTATTCGATGAGAAACAGCGTACCCTTGCCGAATCTCTTGACAGCAAGCAAAGTATGACAGCGAGCAGTAAATCAGTTGAGTTCAGACAAAGTATTGGACAAAACTTTGATGGATTTAAGGCTCAGAACGGTCTTGTATATAAAAACTTCCTGCAAATCCGCAAGCTCAGCATCTATACAGAGTTTGAGCAGGAATGGAAGAATATTTCCGCATTGAAAGAACAACAGGGCTTCGATATGGACGAAGCACTTCGCAGAATGGAAAGCAAGGTTAGATACAGATATAATGCACTTCTTAACGCATTTTCTTCTATCGCCAATGCTCTTATCGGATCATTCTGGGAAAATGCTACCGAGACATTCAAGGCTGATTGTAAGGGGATAATCACCGACAGCGATGTTCTCAATGATGAACAGAAGGCTATCATGAACTCAATACTGCTGAACATGGAGAACATGACAAGAGCAGTAGTTGAATTTGATCTGCGCTCTATCCACGCTGTAAGGCGGACGTTCTTCGGCAAAGATAAATATGATAACGGAACTTGCTGTAAAAACCTTGTTCAGACACTTGATGATGTTGTTATGCAGGAAATCGAGCGTGTAAGCAGTAATAACAGCAGATATTTTGAAGAATGGAGCAAAGCGCTTGTTGCAAGCATCAAGACTAAGCTCTGTACTTTCAATACCGATCTTCATGATTGGGAAGTAAAGATTGGAGAGCTTAACCAGATTATTGAAGAAAAGAAAAAGCATCTTAAATTACTTGAAGATACGAAAGACTATGTTTGCCGTCTGTTAGAAATACAGGCAGAGTAAGCGGTTCATAGAAATGGGGGTACACTATGGCTATATTGGCAACTATCAAAAGCGGAGCAGGTAAAATAGCAGGAAAAGTCGCAAACAAAGGCGGTAATATTGTCGCAAAGGCTTCGGGACTAAGCTCTGCACAGCTTGAAAAGATAGAGGAAAAGCGTAATGCTTATCTCATGGAAAAGCCTGAGACCGATCCCGAAAGCATCGAAAGACTGTTAGGCTCGTATGCCATTGAAGCCTATGAAGCGTATCTCCCTCAGCTTTCAGAGCTTTACAAACCGATGTTTATCGGTGAAGCTGATGATGAGAGAAGTCTTGATAACCGTATCCGCTATTTTGAGGTGACAAAGTGGGTCACTGATCCGACTGAGGATAATCTTGATAAGCTCACGAATATGTATCATGTTCTTTCAGAGGAAAACTGCAATATCGCACTCATCTTCAATCGCCGAGTTAGCGGTACTACGGTTTATTTCGCAGTTGTCAACAATAGCGAAAAGGATACTCCTCATATCGCTGATATGTTCGGAAAGCGACTTGAATCGTCCTTGTTGGGTAACTTTCCCGGCGCAGAGATCAAGAAGCTGCCGCATGACAAGCTGAATGCAGGCGTTATTCCTGTTTTAAAGGACATAAAAAAGTCCTCAGTTGCTATCGTGTCCAATATAGCGTCCGAGAAGTCAGAAAAGTTTATAAGTCAAAGTATGGAAAAGCTCATTGACGGTATTGTTCCGAGCAGTGAACTTGAAGAATATACTATTGTTCTTCTTGCAACACCCGTAAAAGAGCAGCTTGAAAGGAAAAATGCTCTCAGCGAGCTGTATTCAAGGTTAGCGCCTTTCTCTGCATGGTCAACTACATTCACACTTTCGGAGACTACTGCGGTAGGCTCATCTGCCACATTCGGAGCAAATCTCGGCGGTTCAGCAGGCAGACAGATCGGTGACACAGCAACGACAGGTACGAATAGTTCAAGAGGCACGACCGACAGCGATAGTACGGCGCATACTGATTCAACAAATAACAGCACAACAGACGGTACGAACAGCAGTACCTCATCAGGCACAAGTGATAGCACAAATCAATCTACAAGTTCTGGTACTAATAGTAGTTTAAGTGTTGCTAATATGACGGGTGAAAACAGTTCAACAACAGGTGGAATAACTCTAAATCAATCATCTGCTACAAATGTTTCTGCAACAACATCTGCAGCACCTATGGGAGTTGGTGGTTCAGCTACAGTTGGCGAAACTATTACACTTGGAGCAAGCGAATCGTTAAGTACAACTGGTGGGACAAGCAGCAGCACTACAAACGCCTCAACGCAGGGCACATCTACAACAAATACCAGCGGTACAGGACATACAGTATCACAAACAGTTGCTCAGGGGCTTTCTCATGCCGAGACAGCTGTGAAAGGAGTATCAGATACTGTCAACAAAGGAAGAGCCATTACTGACAACATTGGCAGAATGGCATCTAATGCCCATAGTATCGCCACAAATATAGGTATGAACTTCGGCGTGAATTTCTCACGTTCATCCAATATTACCGTCCTTATGGGCAAAAATGACGCTCTTACGCAGAATTTTGTAAACTATGATGTCAAGAATACGCTTGAGCTTATAGAAAAGCAGATAAAGCGTGTGGAGCAGAGTACGGCACTCGGTATGTGGGATTTCTCTGCCTACTTTATGTCTGAAAGTCCTATAATCGCCAATAATACTGCTCATATGTATCTTGCCTTAACACAAGGCGAGAATTCGTATTTATCACAGTCTGCCGTAAATCTTTGGGAGTACCGTGAGGAACGGAAAGACGATATAGCCAACATCATGGATTTTATCAGGAGATTACAGCATCCCGAATTTGAGCTTGATATTACTCCAGATGATCCATCATTCGATCAGGATTGGCTTATGTATCCGCCTCATGTTAATGCAACAGTATCACTTACTGGCAGAGAGCTTGCTTATTCGCTTAATCTGCCGAAAAAATCTGTCAGCGGTCTGCCTGTTCTTGAAAGCGTTGCATTCGGCAGAGAAGTTCAGAGGTTTACACCGCCAAGTGAGAAAACTCCCAAAACTCTTATCGCAGGCAATGTATATCATATGCGTAAAGAGGATAAGAATATCCGTGTAAAACTTGATATGGACAGTCTTTGCGCTCATACATTCATAACAGGCTCAACAGGAACAGGTAAGTCAAATTTCATTTATAATCTGCTTGAACAGATATATGAGGAGGACAAGCATTTTCTTGTTATCGAGCCTGCAAAGGGAGAATACAAGAATGTTCTCGGTGGATTTGATGATGTCAGCGTATACGGAACAAATCCTATGTATACCGAACTTCTGCACATAAATCCATTTTCGTTTCCGAAGCATATCAATGTTCTGGAGCATATTGACCGCCTTGTGGAAATCTTCAACGCCTGCTGGCCAATGTATGCAGCTATGCCTGCTGTGCTGAAAGATGCTATATAGAGAGAGTATACAAGGATAAAGGCTGGATATTCTCAAATCCTGCGTATTATAGTGACGATTTTCCGACATTCGCTGATTTGATAAAGGTATTGCCCGAAATTATGAGTGAGTCTCTGTATTCCGCAGATACCAAGAGCGACTATTCGGGAGCTTTGATAACAAGAGTAAAATCCCTGACGAACGGTATCAACGGTGAGATATTCTGCTCTACTAAGGAGATAAGCAACGAAGCTCTCTTTGACAAGAATGTCATTGTCGATATAAGCAGAGTAGGCTCTGTTGAGACCAAATCGCTTATTATGGGCATTCTTATCATGAAGTTGCAGGAATACCGTATGCAACCCGACAAGATGAATGAGAACTTACAGCATATTACTGTATTGGAGGAGGCTCATAACTTGCTCAGACGAACTCCTTTTGTTCAGGCACAGGATTCATCGAATTTACAGGGCAAGTCTGTTGAGATGCTCACAAATGCAATCGCAGAAATGCGTACATACGGCGAAGGTTTTATCATTGCAGACCAAGCTCCCGATATGCTTGATGAAGCTGTTATTCGTAATACCAATACAAAGATCATTTTCCGTTTGCCTGACGAACACGATTGCGAGCTCGTCGGAAAATCAATAGCACTATCTGATGTTCAGATCAAGGAACTTGCGAAACTGCCTGCATTTGTTGCGGTAATTCATCAGAATGACTGGATAGAAGCGGTATTATGCAAGTCTGAAAAGTATGACAAGGAACGTAAATACTCTTTCAGTAAGAAAGAGAGCAATATATCTGCTTATCATCTTTTGCTGAGTATTTACGGCATTTCCGAAAAAATAGCTTTGTCTGACGAAGAAAAGTCAGAAGTGCTTGATTGGATAAACAGGCTTGAAAACGGTGATAACACAAAGCGTATCCTCCGTAAAGGACTTGCAGATGAATCGCTTACCGAGGAAGAAAAGCTAATTGTTGCTTATAATGTATTCGGCGGACATAGAACCGCAATGCTTCTCAGAAACGCTGAAAACAACGAAGTCGGTCTCATCCGTGTACGTCGGTCTATTGGAAGTGTATTCTCGCTTGACAGCGATGATAAGCTGATAGATACAGTTCAGCAGTATATCTGCATTGCTATTAACCGTGAGGAAACTTGTGCGGATATTGCTCGCAGATACCAATATTTCGGAATGAATGGAGGTATCATGTAATGATGAACATGAAAGATGTATCATCTGATGTTAATCCTGCAAAGGTTTCAGAAATCAAGCCAGTTGAAGTTCCGAAAGAGATAGGCGAAAATAAGAGTAACTATGCTGATGCACCAAAGGAAATCGGCGAGAACTCTGCTAAGGCACAGGATATACCACAAGAAATCGGAGAAAATAACAATTTACAGCCTAATACTGTTTATGAAGTTGACGGCGCAAAACACTATACCGATGATAACGGCGAAGTATATCGTGTCGATAATGATCTTGTAGCAGATAATACTTATGAAATCAATGGTTATAAGTATGAAACTGACGATCATGGGCGAATAGTTTCTGCTGATGGCAAGTTACAGCTTAGAAACAGAGATAGACTTACGATTAAGGATAGTTTTGAAGATATAGGCAAGGGTAACGAAAAAGAAACTGACAATAAAGGGCATATTATTGCTGATAGATTCAATGGATCAAATGGCTTAGAAAACATAGTTGCTCAAGACTCAGTGCTTAATTGCGGAGATTATAAAAATCTTGAAACTCAACTTGCCAAAGAAGTGAGCGCCGGAAAAGATGTACGTATGCGAGTTGATCTGGATTATCCCGGCAAATCATATCGTCCTGACAGCTTTATAGTAAGCTATTCAATTAACGGAGAAGAATTTACAACGACATTTTTTAACACTCCAAGAGGTGAAGTAAAATGAAAAATATTTCTTATCAGGGCATATTCAATACATTGCAGGAGGTATTGCTCGATGATTGGCATAAGGTAGTATTCTACGCAAAATACGGCGAGAATAGTTACAGTATGAAATACTTTGTTGACTCAGGCGATGGAGTATATACTGAATGCTTTAAGCTTAAAGGCATATCCAAGAAAGATATAATAAAAGCATTTGCTGTTATCGACAGTCAGATAATGCCTGTTCGTAAGGAATTGAGCAAGAAGGATACATGGTATGTTATGACGCTTATAGTTGACGATGAAGGCAATTTCAAGGCAGATTATGAGTATGAGGATATTTCCGAAGATTCTATTGGATATTATCAGCGCTGGAAGGAGAAGTATTTGAATTAAAAATATTACCGATAAAACCTTTAAGAGGTGAATTATGAATAAACAAACTGTAATGAAGCTAATCAGCAAGGGTGAATCATCAACCTTAGAATTCAAAACAGGTAAATGTAAAGATTTCACAAATATATTTCGTGTTATGTGTGCCTTTGCTAATACAAAAGGTGGACATCTATTAATGGGTGTTTCTGATAATGGGGAAATAATAGGCTGTGAATCACATTATATAAGTGCAATTAAATCAAGGATTCAAAGGGGAAACGACAATCCAATTGCCATTGTACCTACGATCACACTCCAAATTGAGATAATAGACATTGATTCTAAATCAATTATATGCATTTCAGTTGATAAAAGCAATCTTACTCATACATATAAAGGAGTAGCACTTTATCGAATTAACGATATGATAGTTAGCCGAGAAGCTGCTACTGCCTACAAAAAGATCAATAGAAGCGGTGTCTATAATTTTTTAATGCATGATGACAGCTCGCAAATTAGTAGTTATCAGGCAACATTTAGAATCTTAGAACCATTTAAAGAATGGGTTGAAATGCATAAGGGGTGGCAAATGAGCCAAGAATTCCCAAGTGCTTCGAGAGAAAAAGATATACAACGTTTAATTGATTTAAAAGGCAGAGATTATTGCATCAATAATAATATTGATATGTCATTTGAAGCCAATGAAGGATCGGGAGCATTGGATTTGAAGCTAAGTCGAGGAAATGATAAGACGGTAATAGAAATAAAGCTCTCTACAAATGATCAATACTTGCATGGTTTTGAAGTTCAAATTGAAGAATACGCAAAAGCTGAAAATACCAATAATAGAATCTATGTATATATCCAACTTGGTAATCCAAGAAGAACAAGTAAGATAAAAGAACTATATAAGAATAAAGTTGATGCGGGAGGTGACCCACCATTTCTGTTTATAATTGACTCACAGCCAAGACAATCTGCAAGTAAAAAATAATCTATTTATAACTAAGAACAGGCAGAGTCAATTCCGACTCTGCCTGTTCTGTTTCATAGCTTGCTGTAAAGGTCTTGCTTATAGTAGCTGTGATAAAACTTCTATATGGGCGCAATCCTTTATGAGACGGCTCTTTTTTATGCTGTTTCATCAAACTGACTGTTGTAAAGCTCGGCATAGAAGCCGTTTTTCGCGAGGAGTTCCTCGTGACTGCCCTGCTCAACAATATCGCCGTCCTTCATTACGAGGATAAGGTCGGCATTTCGTATTGTGGAAAGTCTGTGAGCGATAACGAAAGAGGTTCTTCCCTCTGAAAGCTTATCCATAGCCTGCTGAATAACAAGTTCCGTTCGGGTGTCTACCGAGGAAGTTGCCTCGTCGAGAATAAGCATCGGTGAATCCTTTATCATCGCACGAGCAATGGTGAGCTGCTGCTTCTGTCCCTCAGATAGATTGAGCGCGTCACTAAGGCGCGTATCATATCCCTGCGGAAGTGTCGCAATAAAGTGGCTCAGACCAACAGCCGCGCAGGCTTTGTCCAGTTCCTCATCTGTTACGCCCTTCTTATTATAAACAAGGTTTTCGCGTATCGTACCGTCAAACAGCCATGTATCCTGCAATATCATATCAAAAAGCTCGTGGACATTCTCGCGTTTCATGTCTCTTACGGGAACTCCGTCAACGAGAATGTCGCCGCTGTCGGTATCGTAGAAGCGCATGAGCAGATTTACCATAGTGGTCTTGCCTGCACCTGTAGGGCCAACTATCGCGATCTTCTTTCCCGCACCAAGCTTTACCGAGAAATCGTGAATAATGGTCTTGTCGGGAAGATAGCCGAACTTTACGTTTCTGAACTCTACCTCTCCTCTGACGTTTTTGATCTCAGCGGTTTTTCTGCTCTCGTCCTCCTGCTCCTGAGCCTCAAGCAGGTCAAAAACACGCTTGGAGGCCGCAGATGCCTGCTGGATAGAGGTCATTGACTGCGCAAAGGTCGAAAGCGGCTGTGAAAAGAGCTTTGCATAAATGACGAATGACATGATAGTGCCGAGAGTTACAGCAGTATTTCCGTTTACGATAAACGCAACGCCTACAATGAAAATAAGCGCGTATGCGAGGTTTCCGACAAAGTTCATCATAGGCATCATCATGCCCGAAAGGAACTGCGACTTCCAGTTGGAATCATAGAGACGACCGTTGATCTTTCCGAACTTTTCGTGCTCTGAGTTCTTTGCTCCGAAAGCACGGACAATGTTGTGATTGGTGTATATTTCCTCGATATGACCGTTCATAGCGCCAAGGTCAGACTGCTTGCGGTTGAAGTATACCTGAGACTTTTTCAGAATGAGTCCCATAAACACAAAACCGACAAGTGATGAAACTATGGTCACAGTTGCAAGAACTGCATTCGTCCTGAACATCTTATAGATAACGCCAAAGAAAAGTGCAAGCGAACTTATAAGGTTTGCGCTGCTGCTTGAAAGCGTCTGGCTTATGGTATCAACATCGTTGGTAACACGCGAAAGCAGGTCGCCCTTTGTCGTGGTGTCGAAGTATCTCAGCGGCAGGCGGTTTATCTTTGTGTCGATATCCCGACGAAGCCGACGCGCAGTATTCTGGGTTACAGTCGCGGTAATGAACTGCTGTGCGTAGCTGAGAATTGCTCCCGTCACATAAATTGCAACGAGCGTGAAGCATATCTTCTCAAAAGCGTCCATATCTATCCCTGTCATGATCCCCTTGGTTATCTCGTTCATGAGGTCGCTTATTTTTTCAGGGCCGATTATCGTTGCGACCGAGCCTCCGATTGCAAATATAATGGCAGCAATAAGCGCAGGGAGATACCTTTTGCAGTAGATGAGTATTTTCTTTATCGCTCCGAGGTCAGCTTTTTCGGGGTGCTGACCCGCAGCCATCATTCTTCCGTGCATGGGCGGCATATCATTCACTCTCCTTTCCGCCAAGTTCTTCCTCAGATAACTGAGAAAGTGCGATTTCCTTGTATATCGGGCAGTTTTTGAGCAGTTCATCGTGAGTTCCGAGACCTGCTGCAACTCCGTCATGGAGCACAAGTATCTTATCGGCATTTCGTATCGTACCGATTCGCTGAGCAACTATGATAACGGTCGTTTCGGAAAGCTGCTCGCGGAGCTTTTTTCGGACAAGCATATCCGTCTTGTAGTCAAGCGCCGAGAATGTATCGTCAAAAATCATGATACCCGAATCCTTGAAAACAGCTCTTGCGATAGAAAGTCTCTGTTTCTGACCGCCTGAGAAGTTTGTTCCGCCCTGAGCCACAGGAGCGTGTATCCCCTGTTCAAGCTCTGCAACGAAATCCGAGCGCGAAACATCAAGCGCACGGGTGATACGCTCATCACTGTCCGAAATATCCTCATCGCAGCCATAGGTGATGTTGGACTTTATATCTCCCGAGAAAAGCGTAGCCTTCTGCGGAGCCACTGCAACAAGCTTTTCAAGCTCTTTCTCAGGATAGCTCTTTATGTTTCTGCCGTTAATGAGTATCTCTCCGTCCGTAACGTCATAGAATCTCGGAATCAGATTGACAAGCGTGGTCTTGCCGGTACCTGTTGCTCCGATAATGGCAAATGTCTCGCCGGAAGCTATCTTGAAATTAAGATTCCTGAGACACGGTTCACCCGAATCCTGATATGAGAACGAAACGTTTCTGAATTCGATCTCTCCGCCTTTTTTGGCGGAAGCCTTACTGTCAGAAGTCTCGGGATAGGTGATACCGCACGGAGTATCGAGCACTTCGTTGATACGCTTTGCCGAAACCATTGCTCGCGGCAGAATAATGAAAATCGCTATCAACATCATGAATGCCGCTACGACCTGAAGTGCATACTGCGTAAATGCAGTCATGTTGCCGATAACTTCAGCTCTCTCCATGACTTCCGCGCCGTTTATGAGGTAAGCTCCTACCCAGTAAATCGCAAGGGTGAGTCCGCTCATCGAAAGCGACATAACAGGAAACATAAAGCCCATTATGCGGCTCGTAAAGAGGTTGTTTTTGGTAATCGCCGAGTTTACCGCATCAAATTTTCCCTCCTGATACTGCTCGGCATTGAAAGCACGAACGACTCTGACGCCGCTGATGTTCTCACGAGTGGTATCATTCAGACGGTCGGTCAGCGTCTGGATCTGCTTGAATTTCGGATATGCAAACAATACAAGAGTAAGTATGGTGGCAACCATTATTCCCACACAAATGAGAATAGCCGTAGTCCACTCAACGCTTGTGCTTGATATTTTCGTTATCGCCCACACAGCAGTTATGGGCGCTTTTATGATTATCTGCATACCCATTGCAATGAGCATCTGCATCTGAACCACGTCGTTGGTGGTACGCGTGATAAGGCTCGGGGTCGAGAACTTGTTTATCTCGGAGTTTGAGAATTCCATGATATGGCCGTAAAGTTTTTCACGGAGCGTCTTTGCGAAATTCGCCGCAATCCTCGCAGCAAAGAATCCGCAGCATATGGAAGCCACCATGCTGCCGAGTGCGCACAAAAGCATCATTCCGCCGTTTTTCCACACTTCGTTCATGACGATACTTCCTGCCGAGACCGACTTTGAAAGCTTCTGTGTGTAGTCAGGCATGGTAAGGTCAAGCCATACCTGCACAACGACAAGTCCGGCGCATGTCATAATGCCGATCCAGTCGCGCTTTTTCAGATTTTTAAATATTCTTATCATAAGTCTCCTCCTTTTCCTGACGCCTCCCGCTCAGCTATCTCATCTTCAAAAGCTTTCTTCAGTTCGCCCGAAAGTTGGATAAACTGCTCGGTTTTCTCCTTTCCAAGGCGGTTGATAACACCCTGAAAAACATTAATGCGTTCTTCATTCAGTTTCTCTATCTGACTTCTGCCCTCATCGGAGAGCGAGATCATCGACTTTCTTGCGTCATCAGGACTGCCCTCGCGGACAATGAGTCCCTTTTCAGCCATCTTGCGCAGCAAAACTGCAACTCTTGCCGAGCTGACACCCATTTTCGTGCTTATCTGACCTGCTGTAAGGGGCTTTTCTTCCCTGTCGAGCATACGCAAAACGCAGTGAAGTCCTGCACGCGTTTCATCAAGCGGTTTGAACAACTTGGTGGGGCGGCTTTCAAAAATTCTCTGTATTATTACTATCGTTTCTTCCCGTGTAAACACTCTGCTATCCTCCTTTTTGCTAACTGCGTTAAATTCTAACCCCGTTAGGTGTATTTAAAATGGCGGCAATGTGTTGAAAAAGTGAAAGCACATTAGTTTACAATTCCGTAATTTTCTGTGCATATTCGCCTCGGAGGCAGGCGTAGGCTGAAAATCAGCACTACTATTATTATGCGCTCCGATATAAACAAAATCACGGGAAGAAAAATAATTCTTCCCGTGATTTTTTAACTAGGGAGTGTTGACACTAAGATAATATGCAGATTTTCGAGCATAAATT
>UQEM01000057.1 GCA_900540005.1 uncultured Ruminococcus sp. | reverse complement strand
CGAGTCTCGTGGGCTCGGAGATGTGTATAAGAGACAGGTATCTTATTGCTTTTATTAAAATTATCATGAAACAGGCAGGTTTTGAGCATAACAGAGAAAATAGTGCCGTTTTTATAATCGTCGTGCCTTAGGAGTTCATAAACTTTTTTCATTCCTGAGTCGTTTCTGAGAGAAGTCAGAGAGTCGAAGTTTTCAGTCATGGACTGACATTGCATCAGATAATTGATATCATGTTTCATTCTCAGAAATTCAAGTCCGTTTGCAACATAAGTAATCCAGTTTCTGTATATATCGTCATATACATCTGATGAATTATATTTTAATACAATATATCCAAAAAGTCTTTCTTTGAAGTGGAGTGGGTTGAAATAGTATACGGCAGCTTTATTATGTTTTTGAAATATTTCGCTTATGTAATATTGACTGATTTGGAAAGGCGTATTATCTTTACCAAAAACAATACTGCGACATATGAGTGTATTTTTGTTTATTTCGGATTTACTTTTATGCCAGCCGTCGAATAAGCATAAAAAAATATTCTCTACATTGCGTACAAGATATTGAAAACTTCCAAGCAACTCTATAAATTCCTTCAAGTTATGACATTCGATCAGCTGCTGATTCATCTGACTGAGAAGATTCCACTGTTCGTATGTTGAATGCATACGTGCAAATTGCAGCTCTTCATTCATCGCTTTTTTAGAACAATTGCAAAAGCAGCTTGTTCCAAGCTTGAATAAACCTTTTGGAGAATGAATCTCTCCGCATCCGGTGATTTGTAATTTGCTGAGTAATATTCTAACCGCATTTTTTCCAAGTTGTTCTCTGTTACGCTGATATGTAGTGAGCAAAGGCGAATGTTCATAACGATTCCATGCATAGTCGTATCCGGTAACAGCAAAATATTTACTGATATCTATGTCTTTTTCAGCGAATTCGTCTAATAACCCGTAAGCCATATAATCATTTGCGCACATTACCGCTTCAGGATATGGACGCTGTCCGCTGATGTATTCATCTGCAAGCTTACGTCCTGAAGACATCCAGAAATCTCCGAAAATAACTCTGCGGCTGTCAAAGGGTATTCCATGTTTTTTCAGTGATTTTTTGTAACCGTTTAACCGAATCTGAGAACTCTGAATGTCGCTGGGACCGGTAAGGAATTCAATATTTGTAAATCCGTGATCATCTATAAAGTGATCTGCAATATACTCAATGTCACTTTCGTCATCTGTATCGATCGAAGTTGCATTGGGTAAGTCAAAATCAGGAATGAATGCTCCGCAAACAATGATAGGTATAGATTTTTGTTGAAGAAGATATTCACGAACCTTAGCTCTAGGTTTATCGCATCGGAAAGGTTCTGAAAGTACAATTAATCCATCAAATTCCTCAGAAAGGATTAGTTCGTATATCTGATTTTCATAAGGAAGCGGATAGTCCCAGCAATTTAAGTTGTATGTGTTTGATATTACGGCGGTATCAATATTATGCAATTGTGCTTCTTTGATGATGCCTTTGATAATTTCACGCTGAGCTGAGCCGTTTACTTCTGCACCAATGACTCCAAATATCATTCTTTTTTTCATGTTTATAATTCGCCTTTCTGCGAAAGTCACCAATGGTGTTATGAAAAAAGTGCTTTCACTGTGAAGTTTTGTGCGTCATTTTTTTAGGGAGTGTTGACACTAAGATAATATGCAGATTTTCAAGCATAAATTTTATGTAGACAAGACAAAAAGTCGCAGGCAGGCTGTCGCCTGTCAAGACTTTTTAACGCAGGATGCGTGAAATTTTGCCGAAAAGATGCGTTGTTAGGCTTAGTGGCAACACGACCTAGTTCATGGTCACAGTAACGATAAAGCCGTCAACATTGTTACCCGAAACTGTATATGTCTTGTTTACGGGAACGGGAACGTCAGTTGCTGCTCCTGCCGAAGCAACGTAGTATACACTGTAAAGAGTGCCGTCAACGTTGACTTCAAGCGGCTTATCATTAGTATATTCCTTAATCGTCTCAATATACTCCTCGAGGCAGAGGTTGTTCTGCTTTATGTAATAAGCGTGGGGAACGCCTACATAACGGTATGTGTAGGTTCTTGTCTTTTCGCCCGTATATGTCTCCTTGCCGTCGGGGAAACGAAGAATAAAGCCGTATCTTGCAGCATTTTCGTCTATCCAAGCGTAATCGCCTGTTGCCGAGTAGTATCCCGAACTTGAACCGTCCTTGGGGAAGATACCCATATCGAACATTCTGCCCGAGTGGTAGTCGGTAAATCCGCCGCTGAAAGTGGAGTTTCCGTTATAGTACTTGTCGTTCTGCTCCTCAAGTGTGCGGTAGCCGCCAATAATGGTGATATCGTCATTATTTGTCTGAGCGTGGAATGCCTTCATAAGCTCGTTGAGAGCGTTAAGTGCATTTGAGTCAAGCTTTATTACCATATCGCTTACATGGAAGCTCTCGGTGTCGATATTGCCGTAAAGTGTAACAAGATCCGTATCATCAGAGGGGAAAGTATACTCATGGCTTGAATTGATAAGCACAAGGTCTCCGCGCTTTACGTCCTCGGAACTGTGCGACTCGGTGGTATACTGTATCTGAGAAGCTGCCTCTCCCGACGAACTTGAAAGGATAGCATCAGTCTCGCCGCTTGCCTCAAGGTTATCGACTATCGAGGACTGCGGAGTTTCCTCTGAAGTGGAAGTCTGTCCAGTATTATCGGTTGTGGATTTCTTGTTTTTGTCTCCCGAAATGCTCTTTGCACAGGAAGAAATAATTACAATGAGTACGACCAGAACGAGCAAGACCGCGAGAATACGGTCATATCTTACTCTGTAGCGCTTTGATGTACGTTTGCGGTCTCTGCGCTTGCTGCCATCTGCCATATAATAAAATCTCTCCTTATTTCAAGACTGTTTAAAGCCGTAATTTCAAATATATTTTTTATTATACCACAAACAGCAAAAATTGTAAAGCTTTTTTTGAACTGAGTTTAATTTATCCGCTGAATTTTCACCTATATGTCACAATTACGGATCCGAGATACAAAAACGGCAAAAATAATTTACATGGTCTGCTTGTGTTTTAAGGCAAAATATGCTACAATTTACCTGAACGAATTTTCAAGGCATACCGCATCATGATATTCTGTGTAAAAGGAGACTGTATGAAGATAAACCGCGTAAAACTGAGTTGCAGGACTGACGTGCCTGTCGTTGGCGAATCCGACCTCGACCACACGCTGATACTGTTCCGCTCGCCCGTTATTATCCCGACAAACGGGAAAAAGCAGAAATACAGGGGTAGCTGCGCCATTTTGTACAACAGCGGTTCGGCACGTTCATTCAGTCCCGCAGGCGACAATCCGCTACACTATGACATGATAAGCTTTCGCCCGTCTGCCGCCGAAAGGAGCTACATAGCCTCCATGAATATCCCGCTTGACACGCCGATACGGCTTTCCGATGACTACATTGCCGCAACCGCAATGCGCTCAATAAAGTCGCAGTCCGTGCGCAGGAGCAAAAATTCCGTTGAATTTGCCGAGCTTTCCATGCGGCTGATATTTATTTCGCTGAGTGATGAGTGCAATCCCACGGAAGTCTCGCCGAGTGAAACTATTCCTCACTACACGCAGCTCAAAAATATACGGAACTCGATATACAACGACCCTGTAAACTGCGGCAGCGCCGAGGAACTCAGCGATTTCCTCGGCATAAGCCGCGCCTACTTTCATCGGCTTTACCTCGAAGCTTTCGGCGTGACCTGCCGTCAGGACATTATCCGCAGCCGACTGCTTTTCGCCAGCGAGCTGCTTGAAAGCACGGATATGTCCGTTAGCTCGATCGCCGAGCGCTGCGGTTACGAGAGCGACTCATACTTCATGCGGCAGTTCCGCAAGCACAAGGGCTGTACCCCGACCGAATTCCGCCGCCGCAAACATTCCGAACAGCTTTAGAACTTTCGGAGCAATACTGCAAACTTGATTTATTTCGCAGATTGTGGTATAATTCAGGCAGTACCGCAAAGAAACATCGGTGCGGTCACAGAGCTTGTTTCACACAAGCTCTTAACAAAGATAAATATCGGGAGGATACATAATGAAACGCGATTCCGGCTATAATACAAAACAGAAGGAAAAGCTGCTGGATTACCTCATTAAAAATAAGGAAAAACATACCAACGTTCAGGAGATAAGCGCATTTCTCAACGCAGAGGGCACTCCTGTGGGCGTTGCGACCATATACCGTCAGCTTGACAAGCTCGTTGACAAAGGCATAGTGCGAAAGTACGCCTTTGACGGCAAGACCTGCGCCTGCTATCAGTATATCGACTCCGAACGCGGCTGTCACAATCATTTCCACCTGAAATGTCTGAGCTGCGGCAGGCTCATTCACCTCGACTGCGACCACCTTGCCGAAATAAGCGATCACATAGCCAAGGAGCACGGTTTTCAGATAGATTCCTCGCAGACCGTTTTTTACGGCATATGTTCGGATTGCAGCAAAAAAAAGCAGGAATAACCCCGCCGCCGCAGGGTCTCCCGCTCAAAAATTTCACGCTCTCGGTATCTGACTCTTGGGAATATAGATTTTTATGTCCTTGTCGTATTCGTCATTCATATTATCACCTCCGTACATTTATTATCTCTCCCGAAGGTGCAGATATACTCTTGAAAATAATATAAAGGAAAATTTTTACATGAAAATTATCAAAGCTCTGGGAATTTACGCTGCGGCGGAAATTTTCTGTCTTTTTATCGGACTCACTCTTGCAGGCTCGTCAAGTCCGGCAATGCGTGTTATCTGCTCGATATGCACCGTGGGGATTCTCGTAGTGCTGCTCGCAAATTTTGCCGTGAAAGAGGCTCACAGCGACCTGAAACAGGAACGCATCTCAGGCGAAAAAGCTTCCCACGCGATAACAGCGGTTTCGGGTATCACACTTTCGCTCCCTGCAATAATAAGCTGGGTATTGCTCATGATTTCGGTTTCCGGCGGAAAATTCGACTTTTACCGCTGGTACAAGCTTATAAATGCGCCCTTTTTGCAGGTGTGCAACCTCATTAACGCAAATGCCTCGTCAGCCGCGCTCTCCATGGCGCAGGTCTGCATAATGCTGCCGATGGTGTTTGTGCCGGCAGTTACTTATCTCGCTGTATATTTTCTCACCTACCGCGGAATAATATCCTCTGAAAAAGAAAAAATATAAAAAAACTCCTGATATAATGCCGACCGATACTTCGGCTTGTCCCGAAAAAAGTCTAATATTCCTCTATCCTAAGAGTTTTGCGATCAAGGCTTTGTCGCCGGAAAGCGAATTTTTATGCAAACTGCCGAAAAAGAGGCTTTTTCGTGGTAAAGCGCAGTATTTGCCTTGACATAGCCGCTTTTCCGTGCTAAAATATTATTGAAATTTTTTATTCGGAGGTTTATATCATGGCTTTTTGTCAATTTTGCGGAAGAGAAATTCCCGACGGCTCCGTTTGCGGATGCCCCGGATCACAGCAGGCTGCTGCTCAGAATCAGCAGCAGGTAAACAATGAACAGAATCAGACTACTGCTCCTCAGCAGGGTCAGCCTCAGGCACCCCAGCAGGATCAGCCGCAGTCGAACGGTCAGGCTCCTCAGCAGGATCAGCCCCAGAACCAGTTTAATAACGCTGCTCAGAATGCACAGGCTCAGTTCAACAATGCAGCTCAGAAGGTTGAAGGCATTGCAGGCGACCTTTCAGAAAATCTCCCCGGCAACATGAAGGGCAACAAGAACATCGTCTACATCGCAGGCGCTGCAATAGTTCTCGTTCTCCTCATCATCATTATCGCTTGCTGCTCAGGCGGCGGCGCAAAGGGTACTGCAAAGAAGTTTGCAAAGTCTCTCACAAAGACCAACGGCGCTAAGACATACTACTCACTTACACTCCCTGACGAGTACATAGACGACCTCAAGGACGAGGACGAGTGGGACGACAAGCTTGAGGACTACAACGACTCAATGGAAGATACTCTTGACGATATCAAGATCAAGATCAAGAAGATCGAGAAGAAGGATAAGCTCAGCAAGAAGGAGCTCAAGGGTGCAGAAGAATACTTCGACTATATATATGACTGCAGCGTTGATGTTACCAAGGGTTACGAGTTCAAGATCAAGCTTCAGGCAAATGATGACGGCGACAAGGATACCACAACTCAGCGTATCTGCGTTGTTAAGGTAAAGGGCGAGGGCTGGAAGGTTATTACTACCGAAGCAAGCTACCTCAAGGATTACGCTGACTAATGCTCAGGCTTAACTGAATAAAGCAACAAATCCGGAGTTTTATGCTCCGGATTTTTATTTTTGCAATTAAATCCACGGAATATTTAACAAAAACTTTAGCGTAAGTTTGTAAAAAATGCTGATTTTAATATTTTTTCTGATAAAATATTTGAATTTTACTAAAAATGTGTTATAATAAATTCAGATAATTAGGGCGTATCTGAAAACTTTTCTTGTTCGGAAACTGTTCTTATCTCAAAACGAAAGTCGGATTCGGGCGTACAGCAAGGTTTTCTGATACGCCTTTATCCGAATTTGACATAAAGAAAAATAAGCATTTATCAATATCACCCCGGCGTACCTTTTCCAACACTTTTTACAGCCGGATTTCAGAATGGAGTTGTTATTTCATGGAAAACAGAGGTATTAGCAAACTCGACCTCAAAAGAAGAAACAGAATGCAGATACTCAGAGTCATCAGAGAATCCGGCCCTATTTCAAGAGTCGATGTGGCAAGCGCTCTTGAGATAACCAGAGCTGCTGTTACGATCATCACAAATGAAATGATCGAAGAGGGCGTTCTCGTAGAGATAGGCGAAGCTCCCGTAAATACTGAAAAGCTCCAGAAGGGCAGAAGAAAGATACTCATTGATATCAATGAAAACAGCCGTTTTGCACTCGGTGCAACTGTGGACGAAAAGGAAGTAAGCATTGGTCTTACTAACCTCAATTCCGATATTCTCGACAAGTCAAGCATGGTCATTGACGACAGAACCACAAGCAAGGACATCATCAACTACATAATCAAGACCTGTAACGAGATGATCGAAAACAGTGCGCTCACCAAGGACAAGGTTCTCGGTCTCGGCGTTGGTGTAGTTCCCTCAATGTGGGGCAAACTCAAGATATTCTACAAGGACGGTATCCTTGATTTCACTAACTTCATAGACAAGCTTTCGGGCGGTCTTGAGGTCGATATCCACTGCGGAAACGCTATCGGACTCATGGCTCTTGCAAACAACGAATTCCGCACAGCAAACGGTTATCAGACCAATCAGGTTTTCCTCTACAACGGCAATCAGGTAAACCTCGCTATCATCAACAAGAACGAGCTTTCGAGCGATTATGTTTCATACACCTCAACTATTGAGCGCTATATCGTCTGCCCCAATGGCAAGTCATTCGAGGGGTATCCTAACGGTTCGGTCAAGGCGGAACTTTCCCGCACAGCAATAATCAACGCTTTCAATGATATCTACTCAAAGGACAAGACTCCCGTTCTCTACGAGATCACAGAGGGCGATAAGTCCAAGATCAATCCCGACAGAGTTTTCATGGCTCTTATGAGGGGGGATGAAGCGGTAAAGACTCTCGTGGACGATATCATCGCAAAGTACACCGTCCTCATCAACAATCTGGCTATCAGCCACTTTGCAAAGAAGATAGTTCTCCACAATTTCCACCTCAACGAAAAGCAGTTCGACTACTGCAAGAGAGAGATGATACGTCTCGTCAGCGAAGAAATTGCAGACAGAGTTGTGCTCAGCAAGCTCGACGGAAAAAACAACTTCCTCGGCGGCTGCGCTCTCATCATTCAGGACAACTTCTATGTGAAAGGCGGAATGCAGTAATATCAGCGCCATATCGTGAGATATGGCGCTTTAGTCTATCGAAAAATATATTTTAATAAGGGAACGCCCTCCCTTGCAGGGCGTTTCCTCTTAAAAAACAGTCCATCGGACTGTTTTTTAATTCACCCTTTGCGGAGCGCTTTGTGGTTATATGCGGGGCTTTGCCCCACACCCCACCAAAGGCTCTTCCTTTAGAATCCCATTATTATAGCGCTATATCGCAAGACATAGCGCCTTTTACGTTATGTATCCTTTCGCTTGGCTGTAAGCTTTTTCACGGCAAATGACACCACTGCAATTGCTATCATCGAACACACGATACCCGTAAACGCTCCTGCGGTATCTATCATCACGTCCTTGAATCGGCAGGCGCGTCCGGGCACGAAATACTGGTGCAGTTCGTCCGTACACGCATACAAAAAGCAGAATCCGAGAGCCGCGGCAGTTTTTACGCTCATCAGCTTTCGCCTGCCAAGCGTACATGATGCCCAGAATCCCAGACACATATAAATGGTAAAATGCGCGGTCTTGCGGATAATATGATCTGCCTTATCCCATATCTCCTGCTGTTTCTCGACAGGAAGCTCGTCATAATCTTGCACAAAAAGCTCTATCGCAGTCTGCGTGAATCCGCCGCTCGTGTCCGATGATACATTGGCGTCCTCGGCAGAAAACATAAAAATTGCCGTCATAGACGCAAGTGTAAATATCAGAAAGACTATTCTAAGCGGATATTGCGAAAAATATTTTATCAAAGCAGTTCCCTCCATTGTAAATATTAACGATTTTCATTATGTAAATGCCCGAAAAAGAAATGATTTCACATTTTTTCATATAAATATTGACCTTTATGCCGTTTTAATGCTATAATAGTAGATGTATCTTTCAAAAAACTTTAAAGGAGCTAATAATGAACACATCAGACATCATCATTCTTGCGACGATCATCGTATACATGGCAGCAATGGTCGTGATCGGTATCGTCCTGTCAAGAAGAAACTCAAATGTCGGCGACTTCTACCTCGGCGGCAGAAAACTCGGTCCGCTCGTGACCGCTATGAGCGCGGAGGCTTCGGACATGAGCAGCTATCTTCTCATGGGTCTCCCCGGACTTGCTTACCTCACAGGCGGAGCTGAAGTCGGCTGGACTGCTATCGGTCTTGCGATCGGTACATATCTCAACTGGCTCATCGTTGCCAAGAGACTTCGCGTATACAGCCACAAGTGCGGCGCGATCACTATCCCCGACTTCTTCTCAAACCGCTACAAGGACGACAAGAAGGTTCTCCTCGGCATTTCTGCACTGATAATTCTCATCTTCTTCGTGCCTTACACAGCATCGGGATTCTCAGCCTGCGGAAAGCTCTTCAATTCGCTCTTTGGCTGGAACTACCACACCGCAATGCTCATAAGCGCGGTGATCATCATCGCTTACACCTGCACAGGCGGATTCCTCGCAGCAAGCACGACCGACCTTATTCAGAGTATCGTCATGACGCTCGCACTCGTGAGCATTCTCATTTTCGGCATAAGCAATGCAGGCGGACTCGGCAACGTAATAGACAACGCAAAATCTATCCCCGGCTACTTCTCGCTTGCCTCTATCCACAATGTTGAAACAGGCGGAGCTGACAAGTACTCCATTCTTACGATAGCCTCGCTCCTCGCATGGGGACTCGGCTACTTCGGAATGCCCCACATACTTCTCCGTTTCATGGCAGTTGAGGACAAGCAGAAGCTGAAAACCTCGCGCCGTATCGCTTCCATATGGGTGGTCATCTCAATGGCTATCGCCATTTTCATCGGCTTTATCGGAAATGCGCTCACAAAGAAGGGCGAGTTCGCAGCGCTCAGCGGCGCTGACTCTGAGCGAGTTATTATCAAGATAGCTCAGTACATGAGCGATCATCACACTGCTTTAGCAGTTATCGCAGGTCTTGTATTTGCAGGAATTCTCGCCTGCACAATGTCAACCTCCGACTCGCAGCTTCTTGCAGCCTCGTCAGCGGCTTCGGAGAACATTCTCAAAAGCGTTCTCAAGATCAAAATGGACGAAAAGAAGTCCATGTTCACAGCGCGTATCGCACTCGTTATCATCGCAGTTCTCGGCGTTATCATCGCTTGGGATCAGAACAGCTCTATTTTCCGCGTAGTTTCGTTCGCGTGGGCAGGCTTTGGCGCAACATTCGGCCCTGTTATCCTCACCGCTCTTTTCTGGAAGCGCTCCAACAAATACGGCGCAACAGCAGGTATGATAGCAGGCGGAGTTATGGTATTCCTCTGGAAGTTCGGTATTGCCAAGCTTGGCGGAGTATTCGCTATCTATGAACTGCTTCCGGCATTCGTGGTCGCACTTATTGCAATAATCGTTGTATCACTCTGTACAGCACCTCCCTCAAAGGAGATAACAGAAGAATTCGACAGCGTTCAGGCAGACCTTCATAAATAATTCAAGGGGACTCAATTGAGTCCCCTTTTTGTTTTAAAGTTACTTGAGAAGCTCGGAAGCGTCCTTGATATCAGCAGGAGTTACATTAACGTTGATAACAGTTTCCTTATCGTTGTTATTTTCTCTTGTCGGGAAGAAACCGACAGTAAACTCTCCAAGGTCGCCGTCGATTACGAATCCGCCCATAATTCCCGAAAAATCGCCGTTTGCAGGAACGTCAAACGGGTCGGGCGTATAAATTCCTTCCCTGAAATTGTTCCTTGCATACATCTGTGCGCTTATGTGGGAATTTATAGTAGTGCCGTCCGATGACTGAATGTAGAAGTTGTTGAGACAGCTAAGCGAATACGCTGTATCCGTACTATTGTGGATAGTAACATCGAAGTAGAGATATTTGCTGCCGTTATCCTGCACAGGAGTAAGGTAAACAGAATTGAGCTTGAAAACAGTCTCATTCTCGTCTGCCTCCTCATTCATGCTGACCTTTACCTTGTTAGTGCCGATATTCTCGTTCTGACTTGTCGTGGAACTGCTTGTTTTTCCCTTTTTATCTCCACAGCCGACTGTTGAAGCAACTGCGATCATTGCTGTAAGAACAAGAGCTGTGATCCTGAATTTTTTCATTTCAATATCCTCCGATTATTTATAATGTAAGACCCGCCCGCGTAGGAAAGCCGTGCGTTTATTCCTATGGAACAGGTTATAAACCTTGCGCCGAAATGCCGTACTCAAACGCATAAGACACCGCAGATCTCGCGCTGTACTGTCTTTATAGAATTGCTATAGTAATTATACCATATTATCGTATTTTGTCAAGCAGAGCCGCGGCAAAAAGCCCTGTCCGGCGACTGTGTCCGGGTCTGTGCTTTCTCATATATGCAAAAGTTGCCTCCTCGCCGCGGTCTTTCAGCATTCGCAGCAGAAACTCAAGCTTTTTCGCTGTATATTCCTCAATGATACGGCGGTGTTTTGCGCGGAGAAAGTACTCCAGCGGCATTGACTCGTTGTAATTTTCCTTGTTGTATATCTTGGAGGCGGCAACCCTGTCGCAGAACATCTCGTAAATATACACGTCCGGCATTCTCACGGGTTCAAGCGTCTTGGTGACATAGCTGTAATCCGTCCAATACTCAAAATGGTGGCGGTTTCTTCCCTTGTGGTGCATCCACGCGCGGGACGCTCCCTCCACTTCGCGCTCACGCTCGTTCGGACTGCGGTTGCCCTGATAATAGAGCACTCCCGGGATAAACTCGGTCGGCGAATACTTTGACAGGTCGTGAAGAAGTCCCCTTATCGGGATCCATGCCTTAAAGCAATGTATCATTACCATTCTGCGATGTTGGCGAATGGTTCTGAGGTGGCCGAAAAAATTTTCTATAAGCTTATTCATATTTTCTCATTAAAGCCTCCTCAGCGTCTCTTGTTAATGTCGAGAACGCTGTTTTTAATGATGAGTTTTCCGCTGATCACGCGTCTGCCCTCGCAAACAGCAGGGTCGGTCAGCTTTTTCGATATTATTTCAACGGAAATTTCAGCCATTTTTGCAATATCGACCTCTATTGTCGTTATTGTCGGGATGCAGATACTCGACATGGTGTAATTGTCGTAACCCACGACCGAAATGTCCTCGGGAACGCGCACGCCCTTTGTTCGCAGTGCGGAAATTACGCGGAAAGCTGTCTCGTCACAGTTGCACACAAAAGCTGTCGGCATATCGGCGGGAAAGTCTATCTTAGTGTGGAGCACACCGAATTCGTCCCTGTCACCGATAGTCCAGTCAGGTCGGTATTCAAGCCCGTTCTCCATGAGGCACTTGACATACCCGAGAAAGCGGTCGTTAATGCTGCTCGTGGCGTTTACCGTGCCGAAAAAGCCTATTTTGCGGTGTCCCATTTCCACGAGATAGTCTGTTATCATGTAGCCGCCGTTGTAGCTGTCGGAGTTCACCGAATCGATATTGTAGCGGCTGTCATAGAAATCAACAAACAGCAGCGGAATAGTAAGCTTTCTGAGACTGTCGATAAAACTGCGGCGAACCTGCCCGATCACGATTATCGCATCGACCTTATTGTCGTAAGCCATGTTCGGGAGCGTTCCCTTCAGTTCGCTTTCCCGCTTTACGCATTCAAAAACCGTGCTTATATTAAGCTGCGAGAGCTTATCGGATATTCCTGCGGTAAGTTCCCAGTAGAAAGTTCCGCGCGCTCCGACGAACCGCTCAGAGGTAAGGATACCTACATTTTTGCCGTAATGCTGTATGTATGAACGTTTTCTGCCGATCTTCGTGTTGGACGGCTTATAGCCCATTTTTTCAGCCGTCTCGCATATCTTCTTTCTCGTCTCATCGCTTACGCCGTCACGTCCTGCAATGGCATTTGAGACCGTGACCACGCTAACTCCGAGCTTATTGGCGATATCAAGCATCTTTACGCCGTTTTTCAAGTAATCACCCCGTGTTGTGCGGTTTACAGAAATTAAACCGTACATTTTATTTTTTCAGACCCGTCTGCATAAGAGCGTCACTCCGCCGAAAATTCGCGGTCATGCCGCCTGACAGGCAATTTATCGGCTTATATTATACCATGTTTTAAGTAAAAAATAAAGTAGGGACGGCAATTTTCGGCGAATCCGTTAATTTCCCGTTCTAAGTTTGTATATAATATATAAGAACGGCAGAGTGCATAAGCTCTCCGCCGTTTGACAAACTATTCATCAAGTCCGTTCTGAACGCTCTGCTCTCCTGCGAGGTAGGGGTAAATTTCGCCATAAGCCTGCTGTATCTGCTCAGGATCAACAGAAAACGGGATACGTCCGGTCATGTCTCCCAGCGAAGCCGAAGGGAAAATATACTTCATTCGCTCCGCATTCGGGTCGGGAACAGGAATATTGCGGGTTTGCTCATTCATATAATATCATCTCCCGAAGTTATTGTTTCCGAAACATCAGGAATTATCCGCGTTGGCAAGCAGATCCTTTTTGCAAAACATATCACAAATTATCATTTTATTAACAAAAAATTGTCAAAATAATAATGTGCAGTATAAATACCTGTCTCTTATACACAATCTCCGAGCCCACGAGACTCGACGTCA
>UQEM01000056.1 GCA_900540005.1 uncultured Ruminococcus sp. | reverse complement strand
TGCAAGCAGATTCAGTGCAAAGCCGTCAGGCGGGCTTTGTGCGGTGTTGCCTTAACGCTGTTGGCGTGAAATTATGCCGAAAAGCCGTGCATTTCATTTTTATGTAAAAACGCTCTAAGTGATAAGGGCGGAAAATTTCCGCCCCTTTTATCAATATTCGTAGTCAATGCAGGCGCGTGCTGTTTTCACCGTGCCGATAAACTTGCCGAACTCAACGTGCGCAGGGTGAACCTGATATGCATTGAGGTCGTCGATATTCTCGAAATCACACAGAAGTGAGATAGTGTAGTTGTCCTGCGGAGCGTCCTTTGAGTTGATGACGATCTCGCCCTTTTTGAGCTGCGGAACATTTGCGATAACGTTCTCAAAGCGCTTCTGCGCCTCAACTGCGTTTTCGTACTCCGTTCTGCCCTCAGCGTCCATGAGCTTGAACATTACAATATGCTTTATCATAGCAATTCTCCTTTCAGTCTGAAATTACTTCTTATATGCCTCGATAGACTGCATGATCTTAACCATTTTCTCCTCTGCCTTTGCAAGCTTTGCCTTTTCGGCCTCGATAAGCTGTGCGGGAGCTTTCGCGATAAAGCCCTGATTATTGAGCTTTCCGCTGAGGAAGTCGATATCCTTCTGAACCTTTGCGCGTTCCTTGTCAAGACGTGCAAGTTCCTTCTCCTTGTCAACAAGTTCGTCAAGCGGTATGAAGATCCTTGCCGAGTCGGTAACGGCATTTGCACAGTTCTCGTGCTCAAAGCTGCTGCCTGTCTCTATCGCCGATGCAGATGCAAGCTTCTCGAAAAAGAGCGAGCAGTTGTTGTATATCTGCGGCTCTGCGGTCTCGATGAAAAGCTTTGCCTTTACCGACGGCGGAACGTTCATTTCCGTGCGGACGTTTCTTACAGCCTTTATTGCCGAGATGACCTTTTCAAAGTCGCTCTCCTCCGCAGAGAAGTCGATCTTTTCGTCATATGTCGGGTATGTCTCAAGAATGAGCATTGATCTGCCGTCTGTGAGAACCTGCCATATCTCCTCTGTGATGAAAGGCATGAACGGGTGGAGAAGCTTTAACATTCCCTCCATTGCCCAGACGAGTACTGCCTGTGCCTTTTCCTTTGTCTCGCCGCCTGCCTGAATTCTCGGCTTTGTAAGCTCAATGTACCAGTCGCAGTAAATGTCCCAGATAAAGTCGTAGATCTTCTGTGAAGCGATACCAAGCTCGTACTTGTCGAGGTTCTCGCCGACTTCCTTTGCAAGACGGTTGAACTTGTTTACGAGCCACTTGTCCTCAAGCTCAAGGTCTGCGGGGAGTCCCTTGAACTCAAAGTCCTCGGGGAGATTCATCATGATGAAACGTGAAGCGTTCCAAAGCTTGTTCGCGAAATTGCGCGCAGCCTTGACCTTATCGTCAATGTAGCGCATATCGTTTCCGGGCGAGTTGCCTGTCGCGAGCATGAAGCGGAGTGCGTCTGCGCCGTATTCGTCGATTATCTCCAGCGGATCAATGCCGTTGCCGAGCGACTTGGACATCTTGCGTCCCTGAGAGTCGCGGACAAGTCCGTGAATGAGGACTGTATCAAACGGAACTTTTCCCATGTTTTCAAGTCCGCTGAACATCATTCTGATAACCCAGAAGAAGATGATATCATAGCCTGTTACGAGGGTATTTGTCGGGTAGAAGTATTTGAGATCCTCGGTATTGTCGGGCCAGCCGAGAGTTGAGAACGGCCACAGAGCCGAGCTGAACCATGTATCGAGAGTATCGGGATCCTGTCTCATGGGCTTGCCGCACTTCGGGCATACCGCGCTGCTCTCCTTGGTCACTGTCATTTCTCCGCACTCGTCACAGTAGAATGCGGGTATCTGATGTCCCCACCATATCTGACGGGAAATGCACCAGTCCTTGATATTTTCAAGCCAGTGGAAGTATATCTTGTCAAAACGCTCGGGAACGAACTTTGTCTCGCCGTTCTTTACCGCGTCGATCGCAGGCTGTGCCAGCGGCTTCATCTTAACGAACCACTGTGTCGATACCTTGGGCTCTACGGTAGTTCCGCAGCGGTAGCAGGTTCCGACATTGTGGCTGTATTCCTCGATCTCAACAAGTGCGCCCTCAGCCCTGAGATCCTCAACGATAGCCTTTCTTGCCTCGTAGCGATCCATTCCTGCGTACTTCGGGTAATCGTCTACGATAGTAGCGTCATCGTTCATAACGTTGATAACGGGAAGGTCATGGCGGCGGCCTACCTCAAAGTCATTCGGGTCGTGGGCAGGAGTTATCTTAACTACACCTGTTCCGAAATCCATTTCAACGTAATCGTCCGCAACGATCGGTATCTCACGGTGAACGAGCGGAAGAATAACTGTCTTGCCGACAAGAGATTTATAGCGCTCGTCATTCGGGTTTACTGCAACTGCCGTATCGCCGAGGAGCGTTTCGGGACGAGTTGTTGCAAGTTCAAGGTAATCGTCCGTATCCTTTATCTTATAGCGGAGATGCCAGAAGTGTCCTGCCTGATCCTCGTATGTTACCTCAGCATCGGAAAGCGAAGTCCTGCATTTCGGACACCAGTTGATTATACGCTCGCCGCGGTAAATCAGACCTTTTTCGTAGTACTTTACGAAAACCTCCTTGACCGCCTTTGAGCAGCCCTCGTCCATTGTAAAGCGCTCTCTTGACCAGTCGCATGACGAGCCGAGCTTTTTGAGCTGTTCAACAATGCGTCCGCCGTACTGCTTTTTCCATTCCCATGCGCGCTTCATGAAGCCTTCGCGTCCGAGATCCTCTTTCTTGATACCCTCTTTGCGCATAGCCTCAACTATCTTAGCCTCTGTTGCGATAGCTGCGTGGTCTGTTCCGGGAAGCCACAGTGCCGAATATCCGCTCATTCGCTTGTAACGGATGAGGATATCCTGCAAAGTCTCATCGAGGGCGTGTCCCATGTGGAGCTGTCCCGTGATGTTCGGGGGGGGGATAACTATCGTGTAGGGAGTTTTTTTCGGGTCAGCCTCTGCTCTGAAGCAGCCCTTGTCGTTCCACTCAGCATAGATCCTGTCCTCGAAGGACTTGGGGTCATAAGCTTTTGCAAGTTCTTTTGCCATTTATTTCTCTCCTTATGGTAAAATTGGTTCGTGCATAAAAAACGCCCCGAACCGTCAAGGCTCAGGGCGAACGAAATGTCCGTGTTACCACCTGAATTCGGAGCACAGGCTCCGCACTCTTGTCTCTGTAACGTGAGAACACGCCGCCGCTTACTGAAAATTCACCGACGGAGCTCCAAAGCTACTTCCGCGCACTCCTCATACCGCCTCGCACCACACGGCGGCTCTCTGAAAATCGGCAGTATGCGTACTCCTCTTTTTCATCGCTTTTAATACGTTTCCATTATACACAATTTCGCGCAGAATGTCAAGCAATTTGAAAAACAAGAAAGAGCAAATTTATAAATATCCGCTGTTGTTCTGTCAAAAAAGTCTTTTTAACTAATAGTAGGATCATAAATGCAGAGCCTTTGGTTAGGTTTGGGGCAAAGTGTGTAAAACTAAGAGCGGATTCAGAAGAATCCGCTCTTTATTGCATTATTATAAGTTATTAGCCGAGAACAACTTCAACTTCGTGAACGCCGCCGTCGCAAACGGGGATAACGTTGCCGTCAACAGCCTTGCCGTCAACAGTCATAGCCTTTACGCCCTTGCAAACGTGGTCGGGATTCTTGACTGTGATGTTGTATGTAGCTCCGCGGAACTGACGTGTAGCTGTGAAGCCGTCCCACTCGTGAGGAATGGAAGGATCGACCTTGAGTCCGTCAAAGTCAGGCTGGATTCCGAGAATGTACTGCGAAATTGCAACCATGTTCCAAGCAGCAGTACCTGTGAGCCATGAGTTCTTGCCCTCACCGAATCTGCTTGCGTCCTTACCTGCGATCATCTGACCGTATACATAAGGCTCTGTCTTGTGAAGCTCGGAGATCTCCTCATTGAAAGCAGGAGCGATCTTGCTGTAGTACTCGAATGCCTTGTCGCCTCTGCCAGCGTAAGCCTCAGCGCAGATGATCCAAGCATTGTTGTGTGTGAAGATACCTGCGTTCTCCTTGTATCCGCCGGGGTATGTAGAGATCTCACCGTACTGGATGTAGTACTTTGTGAAAGCAGGATTGTTGAGTACGAGACCGTACTTAGTGTTGAGGTACTTGTCGATAGAGTTGAGAGTCTTGATATCAGCTCCCTCGTCCTTACCGATCTCGGACATAACTGCAAAGCCCTGAGGCTCGATGAAGATCTTGCCCTCTTCGCACTCCTTGGAGCCCATCTTCTCGCCGTTAGCGTCGTAAGCTCTGAGGAACCAGTCGCCGTCGAAAGCAGATTCCATAACGTTCTTCTTCATCTTGTCGATCTCAGCCTGAGCCTTGTCAGCCTCGTCATTCTTGCCGAGGTGGCGGAGAATGCCAACATAAGCAGGGCCTGTGTATGTAAAGAGTGTAGCTACCATTACGGACTCTGCTACCTTTGAGTAGCCGCCCTCAGCAGCGAACTTGGGGTTTGTATATGTCTGGAAGCTCTCACCGGGCTTGTCAGAGAAGCATGAGAGGTTGATACAGTCATTCCAGTCAGCACGCATAGCGAGCGGCAGACCATGAGGGCCGAGGTTGTTCACGATGTGATAGAATGAAGCGTCAAGGTGCTGGAGCATTGTCTGAGCCTTATCCATATCGTTGTCGTAAGGAACCATTTCATCAAGGATAGACCAGTCGCCTGTTTCCTTAATGTAAGAGCCTACTGAAAGGATCATCCACAGCGGATCGTCTGAGAAGTCGCCGCCGATATCGGAGTTGCCCTTCTTTGTAAGGGGCTGATACTGGTGATAGCAGCCGCCGTCAGGAAGCTGTGTGGAAGCGAGGTCGATAAGACGCTCTCTTGCTCTGTCAGGGATCTGGTGAACGAAACCGAGGATATCCTGATTCGAGTCACGGAAGCCCATTCCTCTGCCGATACCGCTCTCAAAGTAAGAAGCAGAACGCGAGAGGTTGAAAGTAACCATACACTGGTACTGGTTCCAGATATTGACCATGCGGTCAACCTTGTCATCGGGAGTAGCAACGTTGAGGATCCCGAGGAGCTTAGCCCATGCTTCCTTGAGTTCAGCAAGACCTGCTGCAACTTTCTCGGGAGTGTTGTACTTCTCGATCATTGCGAGAGCCTTTTCCTTGTTGATAGTTTCGCCGTCAGCCTCAAACTTCTTGTCCTCAGGATTCTCAACATAGCCGAGAACGAAAACGAGAGTCTTTGACTCGCCGGGAGCAAGTGTGATCTCCTTGTAGTGTGAAGCAATGGGTGACCAACCGTCAGCAAAGGAATTTGTAGCCTTGCCGTCTGTAACAGCCTGAGGATCACCAAAGCCGTTGTAAAGACCGATGAATGAATCGCGGTCTGTATCGTAGCCGTCGATAGTATCGTTTACGGTGTAGAATGCATAGTGGTTACGTCTGTCACGGTACTCAGTCTTGTGGTAGATAGTAGAGCCAACTACCTCAACACGACCTGTGGAGAAGTTTCTCTGGAAGTTTGTGCAGTCGTCCTGAGCGTCCCAGAGACACCATTCTGCAAATGAGAAGAACTTGAAAGTCTTAGCCTCGCTGCCCTCATTTGTGAGAACTACCTGCTGAACTTCGCCGTCGTAGTTCTGGGGAACAAAGAAAGTAGCCTCAGCCTTGAGTCCGTTCTTCTTACCTGTAATAATGGTATAGCCCATACCGTGGCGGCACTCATACTGATCGAGCTCTGTCTTTACAGGTGACCAGCCGGGATTCCATATTGTGCCGTTATCGTTTATGTAGAAATAACGTCCGCCCATATCTATCGGGACATTATTGTAGCGGTAACGTGTGATCCTGCGGAGACGTGCGTCCTTGTAGAAGCAGTAGCCGCCTGCAGTATTTGAAATAAGTGAGAAGAAGCCCTGGTTTCCGAGGTAGTTTATCCACGGATAAGGGGTTTTGGGGGAATTGATAACGTATTCCTTGTTAGCGTCGTCAAAATAACCGAACTTCATAGGTTTATACTCCTTTTTATTTAATAGAGCCGCACAGCGGCAACTGCAAAGCTCCGAAAGATATTACGGACACAATGCGCTAAGTACATTATAACATATTTTTTACAACATTACAATAGCTACCGCAGAAATAACATTGAAATTTTTTTAACCTGTTTTTTGTGCACTTTGGCCTAATTTTGCTCCCGCACAAAACTCATTTTAAGCTTTGCAGAGCATTTCGCGGCTGTTTGCGGTGCTGCGCCTTTGGGATCCTATTATTGGCTCTTACAATTAAAGGGCGGTCATAACCGCCCCTTTTTCATTATTAAAGCTTTGTGAAGAATCTCTCGTGACTCTCGAATGTGCAGCCCGGCTTGATCTCACGGTAGCCCGTTACATCAGCAGGAAGTGAGAGGTTGGGCGCGTCTATCATTGCTGTCATCGGCTCGGGACAGAAATAATGATTGAATCCGCGGTCGTTCCAGATTATCCAGAACTTGTACTCGTCGGAGACCTCATAGCAGAGTTTCTTGCCGCTTGCGATATCCTCAGCTATAACGCCGTGGAACTTCTCGTGGTCAAGCTCGGCATACTCGCCGAAGTACATATCGTTGTTGCAGACCTGAAGTACGGGACACTTGTTGCCTGTCTTGTATTCAAGATCCCACATTGTAAGGGATTTGAGGTTCTCTGTAGGGAGACATCTCTCGTTAAGCTCACACTTTTTGCCTATCGGAACTGTGAGGCGGATATCGCTCTCCTTGCCGCCGTCAACAAAAGGCGCATTTATCGTGGTGTGTGAAGCGAGAGACATCGGGAGGACCTTGTTTCCTGATGTGTTGGTAAACTTGATATCCTGCTCAAGACCGTTCTCCGAAAGAGTGAATGTGTACTCGGCAACGAACGAAACGGGAAGATACTTGAAAAATTCGTCATTCTCATCGTAAACATAGCGTGTCTTTACCCATGCGCAATTGCTGTCGGCATTGTGCTCAACGACCTCGTGAGTCCTCTTGTGCAGGAAACCGTGAATGTGGTTGTTGTAGGGAGCTTTTTCATTTACGGGAAGATGATATACCGCGTCAGAAGTCTTGAGAACGCCGTCTGCAAAGCGGTTAGGGAGATAAAGCGTGGGGAGTCCCCATACTTCCGCGGACTGCTTGATGTCATCGGCTGTGTTGTTCTCGTTGAAACGGAAGAACTCCAGTCCGTTCTTATTGTCTCTGAGACGGATAACATTCGAGCCGACTTCATACGCTACGAGAGCCTCATAGCCGCCTGCCTGCAAGCGAACGCAGGTAAGTCCGTTGAAATTTATCATCTGTGTTGAATTGTTCATTTATTACTTCATTCCTTTCAGAATAGTTTAGTCAATTCTGTTTTCCATGTCCGTGTATTCGCGCATGGGTGATACCGACTTGTATGCAGGACGGATTATCTTGTTTGAGTTGATAAGCTCCTCAATGCGGTGAGCAGACCAGCCTGCGATTCGCGATGTTGCAAAAAGAGGAGTGAAAAGTTCATCGGGGATACCGAGCATTCTGTAAACAAATCCGCTGTAGAAGTCAACATTTGCGCAAACGCCCTTGTAGATCCTGCGCTCCTCGGCGATGACCTCGGGAGCGAGTCTCTCAACGAGTGAATAGAGTGCAAATTCGTCCTCTCTGCCCTTTTCAGCCGACAGTTTCTCAACAAATCCCTTGAACACCTTTGCTCTCGGGTCAGACTGCGAGTAGACAGCGTGTCCCATACCGTAAATAAGACCTGCGTTGTCGAAAGCCTCCTTGTGGAGAAGCTTGCACAGATAATTGCGGACTTCTTCCTCATCAGTCCAGTCCTTTACGCTCTGCTTCATGTCGTCAAACATCATAGCCACCTTTATATTCGCGCCGCCGTGCTTAGGGCCTTTGAGCGAACCGAGAGCCGCAGCTATCGCGGAATAGGTATCTGTTCCCGAAGACGAAACAACATGAACGGTAAATGTTGAGTTGTTTCCGCCGCCGTGCTCTGCGTGGAGTACGAGCGCAAGGTCAAGTATGCGTGCCTCAAGCTCGGTGTAATGATTGTTCGGGCGGAGCATATACAGCAGATTCTCCGCAATGGAGAGATCCGGATCGGGGTCGTGGATAAAGAGACTTCCGCCGAATTTTGAATATTTATACGCATTGTAGCCGTAAACTGCAAGCAGAGGGAAAAGAGTTATCAGTTCAAGGCTCTGACGAAGTACGTTGGGAATGGAAGTGTCATTAGCATTACTGTCGTAGGAGTAAAGCGCAAGAACGCTCTTTGCAAGAGTGTTCATCATGTTGTCGCTCGGCGATTTCATGATAACATCGCGCGTAAAAGTCGTGGGAAGTTCGCGGAAATCCGCAAGAAGTCTGCGGAAATCCGCAAGCTCGTGCTCTGACGGCATTTTGCCGAAAAGCAGCAGATAAACAGTCTCCTCAAAGCCGAAACGCTTTTCCTTCACAAAGCCGGAGACAATATCCTCCACGTCTATTCCGCGGTAATAGAGCTTTCCGTCTCCGTGATTCGGATTTCCGTCGCCTGTATTAAGGACTTTTATGGTGCTTATATTTGTAAGACCCGCAACGACTCCGTTTCCGTTTATATCGCGCAGTCCCCTTTTGACATCATATTTCGTGTAAAGCTCAGGGTCTATCCTGTAGCCCTCCATTGATGCATCTGCAAGCTTTTTGATCTCAGGTGTTATTTCAGAAAATCTGTAACCCATGGTATTGTCATCCCTTTCTTTCCTTTTTCGTTTAAAATATACAATATCATTATACACGATTTCTTCATTTTTGTCAAGCGAGCCTTACTGTGCCAGTGCAGAAAAATAATTATGCTGAATTATTTTTCTGCACTAACATTTTTCATACAGCAGTTGATTTTCCAATAAAATTAATGTATAATGTAGTATATGAATGTCAGAATAAGGGAGATGATCTTTTGGAATCCATCGAATATAAATGCCCTAATTGTAACGCCGAACTGAAATTCAATCCGGATACTCAGAAACTCGACTGCGAATACTGCCTCAGTTCATTCACGATAGAGCAGGTAAAACAGGCGTGTGCAGAGGCTGAAAACAGCATTGACGAGGCTGCTAAAAAGCAGGCGGAGCAGGAGTTCAGCGAGCACACCAATCTCTATCACTGCGGAAGCTGCGGCGCTGAGATAATGGCTGACGACCGGCAGACCGCGCTGTTCTGCTACTACTGCCATCAGCCTGTTATCCTCTCGGGCAAAATGGGCGGAGCTTTCAAGCCCGACAAGGTGATCGGCTTCAAGCTGTCAAGAGACAAAGCCGTTGAAAGCTTCAAAAACTGGGTAGGCAAAAGGTGGTTTGTGCCAAAAGAGTTCAAGTCGCAGCAGCAGATAGAGAAAATGACGGGGCTTTACGTTCCGTTCTGGGTCGCGGACTGCAAGCTGAACGCGGATTACCGAGCTCTCGGCAAAAAGGTACGCTCGTGGACTTCGGGCAGCTACCGCTACACCGAAACCAAGGAGTTTCAGATATGCCGTCAGGCTAACGTCTTTACAAACGGAATACCGGCAGACGGCGAGAGCAAGATAGAGGATCTGCTCATGGAATCCATTGAGCCTTATGACTACCGCGACTTGCAGGATTTCTCCATGTCGTACCTCAGCGGATTTTACGCCGACAAATACGACGTTGACAAGGCTGCGGTATTTCCGAGAATAAGGCAGAGGGCAACTCAGGCGGCTCAGGGACTCATACGCAGCAGTGTTTCGGGATATTCCTCACTCTCTCCCTCCTGCGAACAGTATAACGTTGTCAATACCGACTGGGAATACATGATGCTCCCCGTATGGTTCATGTCCTACCGCTACAAGGGACAGATATACGAGTTTGCCATGAACGGGCAAACGGGAAAGCTTGCGGGAACTCCACCCCTTGACAAGGGAAGGCTCGCTCTGTTCAGTTCCGCGATAGGCGCTGCGGCAGCCATTATCTGCACTATCATAGGAGGTGTATTCTTCTGATGAAAAAAGCACTTTCCGCACTCTCGGCAATCGTCATCATGTTCTCCATGCTCCCTGTTCTCGGCGTGAATGCATTCGCGGTCAAAAACTACGCACAGGGCTTTGACGGGGACTCCGGCAACTCAAGACTTGTTGACAATGCAAATATCTTCTCTGCCGAAAACGAGGCTTCGCTCACCGAGGAGATACAAAGGTACTCCGCAGAGCTTGAAATGAACATTTACATCTACGTCAGCGGAACTTACAGAACCGACTCGCAGACCGAGATCTTCGCCGACGATACCTATGACGAAACCTTCGGTGAGGACACCGACGGCGTTTTCTACTACCTCGATCTCTCAGGCAAACAGCCTGCCTACGACTATATTTCCACGAGCGGAAAAGCTGTCCTCATATACGAGGACGTGAGGGAGAGTATCTTCTCCTACCTCGACAACTATCTCCCTGCATCGGGCGAGACGATCTACGAGGACGATATATATGACGCTGTAAGCGGATTTCTCTCGTGTCTCGACACCTATTCCTCCCATGATTCAACAGCACTTGAATATTACCACGACAAATCATCGGGCAAGTACTTCTACTACAAAGACGGTGAGCTTGTTGTCTCTAAAAGCAAGCCTCTTGCCATATGGCTGAACATCGCCCTTGTTTCCGTACTGATAGGCGCTGTTATCGCCCTGATAAGCTACTTTATCACCAAGAGCCGGTATAAATTCAAGGCGTCAACCAATCCTAACGTATACATATCGCGCAATGAATCGGTATTCACCAACAAGTCGGACGTTCTCATCAGAACTTACGTCACCAAGCACAAGATAGAGAGCTCATCGGGCGGAAGTCACGGCGGCGGCGGTGGACATTCCCACAGCGGAGGCCACGGCGGCGGAGGTCACCACAGATAACAAAAATCTCAGAACGGACGCACAACCGCAAACGTGCGTCCAAAAAATATTCAGGAGGTCATACAATGGACTATATCGGAGAGAAATGCTCCGCCTGCGGAAAAGAATTCACGGCGGACGACGACATTGTCGTTTGCCCCGAGTGTGGATCGCCCCACCACCGTGAGTGCTGGCTCAAGGAAAACAAATGCGCAAACGAAAGCTATCACGCATCGGGCAAAAAATGGCAGAGGATAGGCATACCTTCTTCTGAGCAGGAAACGGTAATATGTCCTGTATGCCGCTTTCCGAATACCCCCGAAGATGAAAAATGCCGCAGGTGCGGCACAGACCTTAAAACGGGCAAAGCGCCCGAGTTTTTCGGGGAAAATGAAAACTCCGACCGCGGATTCATCGACGAGGAGACTATTACCTTTGATTTTGCAGGCTTTGACCCCGAGGAGGACTTCGGCGGTGTAAAACTGCGCGATATATCCTCTTTCGTTGCTACGAACACTATCTACTACATTCCCATTTTCAAGCGAATGAAGGACTTCGGCACGAAATTTTCGTTCAACCTCGCCTGCCTTGCATTCCCGTCACTCTATTTCGCAAACCGAAAAATGTGGGGCTGGGCTGTATTTGCCGCAGTTCTCAGCATTGTGATGAGCCTTCCGCTCGTCATTCTGTACATGGCTGACATGACCATACCGCAGGCTATGGCTGACGCTATCAACAGCCACTCGGATATGCTCAACATTCTCGACAGCGTTTTCAGCTTTGCGGACTGGGTGATAAGAATCGTGTTCTGCCTGCTTGGAAACAGGATATACTACGGATTCGTCATGAGGTCGCTCAGGAGGCTCAAAAGTGAAAACCACTTCTCGCGCGAAGAACTTATGGCGGCAGGCGGTATCCGTCCGATGAATATGCTCCTCATGTTACTCATAAAGGGCGTTCTTGCGATCGCGCTCGGCTTTACCGTATACACCATATTCAACATGATGACTGTTCTCAGCGATTTCAGCACAGTCTCGCTCTTTATATGAAAAAAGCAGCAGCGATGTAAATTCGCTGCTGCTTTTTTTACGTTCAAGCCTGTGCAGAGATCTCTGCCGCTTTCTTTGCCTTTTTCTTTATGCTCTTTTTGACCTTTTTGAAAATATATCCGATAAGGAGTTCAACAAAGCCGAGGCAGAGTGCTGCGAGTGCAAACGGAAGAAGGACGTTTGCCGCAAGATAGAATGCTATCTCGCTTGTAAACGAATAAGCTACCGAAGCTCCGAGCGCAACGGCTACTCCCGAAAGGAACACGATAAGTCCGCTTACGAGGAAGATATTTCCGTAAAAGCCCGTGAGATGTCTGCCCTTTCTGTCAACAATAAGTGCTATCCAGATGAAAAGAACTATCACCAGAGCCACAAGTATTCCGATAGTGATGTACGAGAATATATATCTGACAGATCCCACATTATATTCCTGAATGCTCATATTGCTTGTGAAATCTTCCTTGTCGAGATTCTTTACGAGAATATCGCAGGTGTCATCGTTAAAAGATGTGCCGAAAGCTTCACGCGCCGCCGAATCGTTATTTCTGAAGAAATCGTTCACAAAGTCCTCGGAAGTAACGGACGGGTCGCTGCCCTCGCCGCCGATTATGTAGTCAATGTACTGCTTTGCTTTTTCGCTCGTATATTCAAGGAAGTTGGTGTTCATCATGAATTCCTTGAAGCTTGTCTCGTCCGCAGCGTTGTCGGTCGCAGTCCTGAATCCGAGCGTCTTGTAGAGGTCGTTTGAGATCTCCTCGCCGTCGTATTCGGCTGTGAGAACTGTGCGGAGATCGAGTTTCTCAATACGGCTCTTTACGATATCTCCGCTTGCCCCGAACTTTATGCAGAGCACAAAGCTGAGAATAAGTGTGAATATCATTGCAAATACCGCAACGACAGAAGCTCCGATAAGTCTGCCTGCACCGACCTTTACCGGCTTTTTCTCCTTGAATGCAGGCTGTGGCTCGGGATTCTGCTGTCCGTAGCCGTAAGGCTGCTGCTGATATCCGTCGGACTGCTGAGGCTCGCTGCTGTTGTAGGCAAAGCTGCCGTTATTTCCGCCGTTATAGGGCTGCTGAGGTGAAACCACGCCACTGAGGTCGATCGTGTCGCTGTTGTCGGAAATCACCGAAGACGCTGTATTTATCGGCGCAGTGGGTTCATCATCGGTAATCAGAACGCTGTCGCCCTCATCGGCAGAAGCTGTGGGGATTTCCGCTGACGGTTCGCTGATATTCTCCTCGGGAACGGAAGTTTCCGCGCCTGCTGTTTCAGCCGTTTCGTTCGGCGTATCGGGGAATTCAGGCGTTTTTACTCTGTGTCCGCAGCCTGTGCAGAAAAGAGCGTTGTCATCAAGCTCCTTGCCGCAGTTTTTACATATTATCATTTTAAAGTCCCTCCCTGTTTTTCTATAAGATTCATTATAGCACATACTCCTGAAAAAAGTCAAGGCGGCAAAGGCAGTTTCGCGCATGATCTGCTCAATAAGTGCGTATTCGACACAAAAATGATAACCAAGTATTATTTTATATCCTTTCAGTTTGCCAAGAAGCATAACTTTTATAAGGGAACGCCCTCACTTGCAGGGCGTTCCCTCTTAAAAAACAGTCCACCGGA
>UQEM01000055.1 GCA_900540005.1 uncultured Ruminococcus sp. | reverse complement strand
GGCAGCGTCAGATGTGTATAAGAGACAGATGTAGAAACATATCGGAGTATCTCCCGTGTATTTGCCGCAGATACGGACAAGCTCGGGAGAGATACCTGCATTCTGCGATGTGGTCTTTATACAGAGTTTCATGCTCTTTATAAGTTCGGGGATCTCCTTTTCGCCGAAAATCGCTCCGCAGACTACAGTCACCCGATCGTCCTTTGCCGATACTTTGCCGTTTATGAGCAGTATATTGTCGTCTACAAGCTGTGAGGAAAAAGCGGAGTACAGCTTCGGAAATACAACGCACTCCAACTCGCCAGTATCGTCGGAAACGTCCAGAAAGCACATCTTTTCGTTATTTTTCGTCATGTGGATCTTCTTGCCGTCAACTATGCACATAAGCTTTATGTTCTGACCGTCTTTTGCGGAAGAAGTCTCGCCGACCAGTTCTCCGATAGGAATCATGTGAAGGAGTTCTGCTATCCATTTGTATCCGGAAAGCGGATTTCCGCTGAGGTACATTCCCGTTGCCTCTTTTTCCATGGAAAAGAGACGCTTTTCATCAAATTCAGGTTTATACGGTATCTTAACGCCCATATCCTGACTGCTGTCGAAATCGAGAAAATTCAGTTGTCCCTCGATAGCGCGTTTTGAGTCAGAACCTGCCGAACTCAACAACTCGGCATAACAATCGAGCATCTGGCGGCGGTTAAGTCCGAGGCCATCGAAAGCTCCCGCCTTTATCATATTTTCAAGAGCCTTTCGGTTCAGCTCTCTGCCCTCAATTCGCTCACAGAAATCCTGTAGTCCTCTGAATCTGCCCTTTTGCTGCCTTTCGGCAATTATCCTGTCTGCAAGTCCGCTGCCGACATTTTTTATCGCAAGAAGTCCGAAGTACATTTTTCCGTCTGCAAAGGTAAAATTCTTCATGCTCATATTTATGTCGGGGCTGAGGACTTGAGTACCTGCTCCCCTGCATGAGGTCATATACTCCGCAAGCTTTCCGGTCATGCCCATTACACTCGACATCAGCGCCGCCATGTACGCGCCGTTGTAGTGACACTTCAGATACGCGGTCTGATATGCGAGATAGGCATAAGCCGCCGCATGGGACTTATTGAACGCATACGAAGCAAAGCTTATCATCTCATCGAATATCTCGTTTGCGATCCTGCCGTCAACACCGTTTTTCTGTGCTCCTGCAACAAAACTTTCGCGCTCTTTCAGCATTACATCATGCTTTTTCTTCGCCATTGCACGGCGGACTATATCCGCGTGACCATACGAGTAACCCGCAAGTTTCCGGCAGATCTCCATTACCTGCTCCTGATATACCATACAGCCGTAAGTGTCAGCAAGTATGCTTTCCAGAATCGGGTGTTTGTACTTTATTTGCTCGGGGTGCTTCTTGTTTTCGATATATATGGGTATCGACTTCATAGGGCCGGGGCGGTAAAGCGAAATTACTGCGATCAGATCCTCAAGGCGTTCCGGAGCAAGTTCCATGAGCCGCGCAGTCATGCCTGCACTTTCCAGTTGGAAAACTCCGCTCGTATCGCCGCGTGTGAGCATAGCAAAGACAGAACTGTCATCTGTCGGGATCGCATTTATATCGAAATTCGGCTCGGTCTTATGTATTTCGCGGACAGTATCACGGATTATCGTAAGGTTTCGCAGTCCGAGAAAGTCCATTTTCAGTAGTCCGAGCGATTCAAGAACAGTCATCGTGTACTGGGTCACTATCGTTCCGTCGTTCTTTTGCAGCGGAACGAGATCACTCAGCGGCACTGCCGATATAACAACTCCTGCGGCATGAGTTGAAGCATGGCGCGGCATTCCTTCAAGCTGTCTCGAAAGGTCAATAAGCTTTTTTACAGACCTGTCAGAATGATACAGCGTCGTAAGATCTTCGGAACTTTTAACCGCCTCTTCCAATGTGTCACGGAAGTCTATCTGCTTTGCAACTCTGTCACACAGAGCGTACGGGAGTCCGAGAACTCGTCCGACATCGCGTATCGCCGCACGGGCTTTAAGAGTATCGAATGCAATAATTTCGGAAACGTAATCCTTACCGTATCTGCGCACAACGTAGTCCTTGACGTCCTGCCGTCCCTCAATACAAAAATCAATATCAAAATCGGGCATACTGACACGCTCAGGATTAAGAAAGCGCTCAAAGAGAAGGTTGTACTTTATCGGATCAATGCCTGTAATTCCGATACAGTAAGCGCAAAGACTTCCTGCGCCCGATCCTCTGCCGGGGCCAACAGGGATCCCATGCTCACGCGCGTATCTGATAAAGTCCCACACTATGAGATAGTAGTCGGTATATCCCATTTTTGTAATTACCAAAAGCTCGTATTCAAGGCGGTCTGTAACGGTTTTATCAGGAGTTTTTCCGTATCTCTTGTACATTCCGTCACGGCAAAGTCCGCGGAAATACTCCACGTTGTCGGTAATGCCCTCTATCGTGAACTTCGGCAGCTTTATATTGCCGAATTCAAACTCAACATTGCAGCGTTCCGCTATCTTTACTGTATTTCTGACAGCATCTTCGTGCCCCGGGAAAAGCTCCGCCATTTCTTCGGCAGACTTCACATAGAACTCATTTGTTTCAAAGCTTATGCTGTTCGGCTCATCAAGAGTCTTTCCCGTCTGAATACACAGCAGAACATTCTGCATTTCAGCGTCCTGCCTGTTGATATAGTGACAGTCGTTTGTCGCTGCAAGCGGAATTCCCGTATCCTGCGAAAGCCTGTACAAATAGGCGGTGACCTTCTGCTCGTCGCTTATTCCGTGATTCTGTATTTCAAAGAAATAGTTGCCCTCGCCGAATATTTCCCTGTAGGCAAGTGCGCACGACTTAGCACCCTCGTAGTCATCAGCCGCAAGCAAACGCGGTATCTCCCCCGCAAGACAGGCTGACATACAAATAAGTCCGCCGTGATATTTTTTCAGGAGTTCCGTGTCTACTCTCGGCTTGCTGTAAAAGCCCTCAATACTCGCAAGTGAAACGAGCTTTACAAGGTTCTTGTAACCCTCGTTGTTCTCGCACAGCAGTATCAGATGATACGGCGATGAATCGAGTTTCGGCTCTTTGTCAAACCTGCTCCTGCGCGCTACATAGACCTCGCAGCCGATTATCGGCTTTATGCCCTCTTTCCTTGCTTCGTTCCAGAATTCGACTGCACCGTACATATTTCCGTGATCGGTTATTGCAACAGCCGTCTGTCCAAGTTCCTTTATCCGCTTTATGAGTGGCTTTATGCGGCAGGCTCCGTCAAGCAGACTGTACTCGGTATGGAGGTGGAGATTTACAAATTCATTCGCTTTTATCATCTGTCCTGCCCTCCCGAATGTCATCTGCTATCTTGGCGAGCCGCTTGAAGCGGTGATTCACTCCCGAACGGCTTATCGGAGGCTCAAGTGTGTCGCCGATCTCACGCAGGCTCATATCGAGGTTGTCAAGTCTCAACTGTGCAATATCACGCAGTTCCTCGGAAATATTATCAAGTCCAAGCGTGCGGTCAATAAGTTTTATATCTTCAAGCTGTTTCACCGCGGCATTTACGACCTTATCTATATTCGCGGAGTCGCAGTTGGCTATGCGATTGGCTTTGTTGCGCACGTCCTTGTATATCTTGACATTCATGAGGTCAAGCGTACACTGCTGTGCTCCGATAAAGGTAAGCGTATCCTCTATGGACTCGCTGCCCTTAATATAGACTATATGCTGTCCCCTGCGGAGAGAAGTTTTTGCGTTTACGCCTATATCCCCGAGCAGAACTTTAAGTTCTGACGCAAGTTTATCATCAGGAACAGCAAATTCAAGGTGATACTCCTTTTCGGGATCATTTACGCTCCCACAGGCAAGAAATGCCCCTGCTGTAAAAACTCCGAGACTATTTGTTGCAATAATCTCGGAATTTATCTCTCTTTCTTCGGGATCTATCCTGTACCTTGAATATATCTCGGATATGAGCTTTGGATCAGTTATCTCGTAACTGTAAAGCACCGTTCCGTTCCTGCGAGTGTTAGTCTTGCAGGCAGGCTCAGTCCTGAACACACGCCTGAAAAGCTCCGCAAAAAGCTGTGACGATGATCCACTCTCACTCTGAAAGCAAACAGAACCGGCTGAAAGCTCACGGCTGAAAATCAGCATTCCGTAAAGACACGCAAACCGCTTTTCTTTGTCGTTTACAGAGGAACATATTTCCTTTCTGACTTCATTTGAGAAAGATATTTTCACTCACTCCTCAGTATTTTTTATCCTTGGTTATATCCCTATGGAATTTCTGAACCTTATATTCGTTTTTGGAAAGGTGCTCTGCCATAAGCTCGGCGAAGGTTATCGAGCGGTGCTTTCCGCCTGTACAGCCGAATGCGATCACGAGCTGACTTTTCCCCTCATGAACGTAGAGCGGTATCAGATAGTCTATAAGGTCTGTAAGCTTGTTGAAAAGCTCATGAGACTGCTTAAAACTCATCACATAGTCCCTTACACACTGTTCAAGTCCCGTGCGGTTGCGCAGTTCGTCAATATAGTACGGATTGGGCAGACACCTTACGTCAAACACAAGGTCGGATTCGGTAGAAACTCCGTACTTGAATCCGAATGACATCACCTTTATATTCAGTGAATCGGAATTCTTGACGAGGAAAAGCGACCTCACCTGCTCCTTGAGCTGTGAGGCGGTATATTCCGAAGTTTCTATGTAATAATCGGCTATTTCCCGCAACTGTGAAAGCTGGTTGCGCTCATATGCTATCGCCTCGTGCATATTCCCGTTGAACTTATCATGCAGCGGATGTCTGCGTCGAGTTTCCTTGTAACGCTTGATGAGCACTTCGTCGCTCGCACTTATAAAAAGTATCTTAGATTGAATTGTTTTGTCCGACTTTATCTCCTGCCATGCATGGAATATCTCGGCGAACATATCGCCTGTTCTTATATCAAATGCAACGGCTATTTTTTTGATCTCCGATTCGGACTTTCTGCATAGATCAACAAATTGCGGTATGAGCTTAGGCGGCAGATTATCAATACAGTAGTAGCCGATATCCTCCATTACATCCATGACGCAGGACTTTCCCGATCCTGACATTCCTGTTACTATCAGCAGCTCCATAACGCACCTCCTTGCCTGCTCTTACCTGAGAATTATCGGTTCAAGTTCGAGCTGATATCCTGTTTTTTCTTTTACTTCGGCTTTCACCTTTTCGCAGAGTTCAAGCACATCTGCACAGGTCGCATAGCCCTTGTTTATTACAAATCCGCTGTGTTTTTCGCTGACCATTGCTCCGCCGCACGAAAATCCTTTCAGACCGCACTGTTCAATGAGCAAAGACGCATAACTGCCCTCAGGACGCTTGAATGTGCTGCCTGCACTCGGATACTCAAGCGGCTGCTTTGAACTGCGCTTTGACATACATTCGTTCATATGAGCCTTGATCTCAGCAGGATCTCCCTCGGTAAGCTGCATTGTAACAGATGTTATCACATTGGAAGTTCCCGAAAATACACTGTGACGGTAGGAAAGCTCCATGTCCTTTGCAGAGATACTCCTGATACGGCAGTTTTCATCAATGTACTCTGCCGAGATCACTACGTCCTTCATTTCACTTCCGTAAGCACCCGCATTCATGTAGAGCGCTCCGCCTACTGTTCCCGGAATGCCAAAAAGATTCTCCATTCCCGAGAGTCCGTTCTGCTGGGCATGAACGCAGGCGGAAGACAGTGAAGCTCCCGCATCGCACCGAATTGTATTGCCTTTCACTTCTATCTGCGAAAAGTCGCTGCCGAACAGGAGTATAACTCCGTCAAAGCCCTCGTCTGCGGCTAAAACATTGCTGCCCCTGCCGAGTATTCCGTATTTTATGCCATTGGTTTTCATGTATTCTATCAGCTTTGCCGCAGATTCAACGGAATTCACGCTTACAAGCGCACGGCATGGCCCGCCGAAACGAAATGTAATGTATTCGCTCAAAGAACATTCAGGCGTTATGCGGCAGCCGAGCTCTTCACAAAGCTTGGTAAGTTCTGCTATGTTTATCATGATTCCTCCAGGATTTCAATTGATTGCCTCCGCAGCCGTTACTGCGTGCGGCTTGATTAAAACGCCTCGTAATCGCGGACTGTCTCCTTGGCGTCGGACTCCATGCCAAGTCTGTTAAGAAGTTCTCTTGCAGCGTTGTAGCCCATTTTCTTCTGTCTGTTGTTCATTGCCGCAACTTCAAGAATTACCGCAAGGTTACGTCCGGGCTTTACGGGAATAGTGAGAGAAGGTATCTTTACGCCAAGAAGCGACACATACTCTGTATCAACGCCCATTCGGTCGTACACCTTTTCGGAATTCCACTGTTCAAGCTCGATAACAAGGTCTATCTTCTCAGTCATCTTTACTGCACCGATACCAAAAAGGCGGCGCGCATTTATGATTCCGATTCCACGCAGTTCGAGGAAGTGACGGATATTGTCAGGCGAACTTCCGACAAGGCTGATGTTTGAAACCTTTCTTATCTCTACCGCGTCATCAGCTACAAGGCGGTGTCCTCTCTTTACAAGCTCAATCGCAGTTTCGCTCTTACCTACGCCGCTTTCACCGGTTATGAAAACACCTTCGCCGTAGATCTCGATAAGTACGCCATGACGGGTGATTCTCGGTGCAAGCGTAAGATTGAGATATGCAATGAGTCCCGACATGAAGTTTGAAGTGCTCTCCTTACTTCTGAGAAGCGGAACTTCATACTCTTTCGCAAGCTCAAGCATTTCTGCAAAGTATGGGAGCTCGCGGGTAATGATAAGTGCAGGTATTCTCTGCGCAAAGAGAAGCTGGAGTCTCTCACGCCTTGTCTTTTCGTCAATTGTCGAGAGATAAGCAAACTCCATTTTTCCTATTATCTGGATGCGCTCCGGATTGAAATACTCATAAAAGCCCATGAGCTGAAGTCCGGGCCTGTTTACATCGTTTTCTTCGATCATCACTTCGTTGGCGTCCTTGTGGATGTAGATCACCTCAAGCTTGAATTCGTCAATAACCTTGCGAAGCGATACTTTAAAATTATCTGCCATGTTTCATCTTCTCCGTTCTCCGAAATTTCGGGGATATTTAAATATATTCATCAGCCGATCACAAATGAACTGTAGCCGTACTTCGATATGCTTTCCTTTGCTTTTACAAGTTCGGAAATGCTCACGGAAGTACCCGATATGCGCACAGCCACATTAAAATCGGCAAGGTCTTCATTTACCAGTTTAAGCATCTTGTCTACGTTTTCCGACGCAGTTCCGTCAAACTCATATACCGTGTCTGCGGTGTAGACTCCGCCTGAGATCTCATCAAGGTCAATGTCCAGTACAAAAGAATTTGCGCTTAAAAGCATAGGCTGAACAATATCGCTGTTTCCTTTTAGCAGGTCAGCGGCGGATACCTCTATCATCATCGAGGAACCGTTATTGACCACATTCTCGTACATCATGTTCGCTGCCGAAGTAAGCGCCATATAGCGGTCATTTGCCACCACGGACTCTCCAAGATACTCTATGTCGCTCTGACGAAACTCGGGGAAAACAAAGTCCGAGCATATCACCTTTTCAAAGCCTGCACCGGTAGCTTCCTGCGCTATAGCCGCATTGTAGCTCACCGCCATATCCGAAAAAGGCGACATCCACGGCTTTCCGCCGTCCTCAAGATTGTTGTCTATCCACATTGAGCCGTCGTCAGCGGTCACATAAGCGGTCTCAGGATAATTTATGGGAATTATATTATCGTCAAAGGTACTGATGTATGCAGTCGGCTTGTAGCCTGCGCTGCCAATTATCGAAACCATATCCGAAAGCTCGACCTGTGACTGGACTGCTCCTGACATGACCGCCATATTGACCTTGCTCGCATAGTATATTTTGCCTCCGCTTACCTTCAGCGGAACTTCGATATACTCTATTTTTTCGCCTGCCGGAACTCTTTTAAGCGCAGTTCTGAGTGCGTCACTGCTGAGCAGATCCGCCGGAGCAAGGGCATATGCTCTATACTGCTCAAACGACGAGGACTGATCATCTGCCGCAGTTTCACCAGAGATCACTTCTCCGTTTTCATTTGTCACCTGCTCGGAATCCGTAGTCACTATCGTGGAAACATCGTTGTCGCCCTTTTTCTTGGTGTAGTTGATGATCGGCTCTGCTACGCTATAGCCGATAAAGCCTATGCCGCCTATGAGCAATACGGTAAGTCCTACAGAGAATGCCTTTCCTACAGGACTTTTTCCGTAATAGTTCTTCTCTTTTGTCTTGTATATTTTCCTTCCTTTATTCTTTACCTTCATCTTTTTCTCCTGTTTGCGCCTGCATTTTATGGCGCTTCTTCTGCATTTTATATTATGTGCCAAGTGAATAAACTGCCATTGAAATTATGCCGAGATACACAAGCATTGCCGGAAATCCCCTGAACGCCGAAGGAACTTTGACGGAATTGAGCTTTCTGTACGCTGCCGTAAGTATGAGTGCCGCAAGAATGAATCCAAGTCCTGCTTTAAGTCCCGACTTTACATACGCGAGAAGCGAATCGAATGCGGGATTTGCATTTGCACGCTCAGTTACAGTAAAAAGTGTTCCCATAACTGCGCAGTTAAAAGCCGAAACATGAATGTATCTTGCATAGCGTTTAAGCCTGCCTTTTCCGGCAAAATGCAGAAGTGCAAGCAGAAGCACATATAGTATTCCCACGGTGAGCGTGTAAAAAACAAGCGTAAGGTCACCATATTTTTCCGGTAATGCGTGATTTATGAAGTAAGCTGCTGCCGAACCCACTGTTGTAAAGACAGTTATGACAAACGCTGTTCCGACAAGGTTTTTGCGGCTGTCCGCCGCTATAAAGATGGTACTTGTTCCAAGCGCCTGCATGAGTATGAGGTTCACGGAGAGCAGCGCGATAAGCTCAGTTATCAGAAACATCGCTCTCACCTCCCGATTCATTCTTTGCATTCATTATCAGGGAGCGGACTGCGCGGTAAGCTCCGCACATAAGTCCAAGGAAGATAAATCCTCCGAACGGCTGTGCAAGTCCGCCTGCAACTGTATTCACGTCAACTATCCTGCTGTTTATCGTTCCATACGCGAAAAGCTCCCTGATAAACGCTGTTACAGCCATTACAATGTCAAATCCAAGAATGTAGAAGATCAGCGTAGGTATCATTCTCAGTTTTTTCATACGGAAAAACTTTGCCTCAGTCTGAAATACTATGAGCGAATTAACAGCTAAAAGCGGGAAATATATTCCTATTCTCGGTATTGCATCGGGATAAAACTGTTCCGCCGCAAGCTTGACGGGAATATACACGAGTGATGATATCAGAGCGTAGATGATTATTTTAATGGTGTACGGCAGTTTACGCGGAACAAATGAGGCTACCATAACCGATAAAAACGTTATCGCGGAAAATGCATACATAAGCGCACACGCATTTCGCAGACTGTCGCCGCAGACTATTACAGGCGAGATGACCATGAGTGATGAAAGAACCGTATTATCTGCAAGGAGTCCGTCGAAAACAGAGCTTTTTCTCTTATTCATCTGTATGCTCCTCCTCTTCTTCATCAAGCAGTTCGGAGAGTTCTTCATCTAAGAACTCCTCAAAGTCGTCAGTCTCCTCATCGACCGGTTCTTCCTGTTCTTCTTCATGTTCAACTGATCCTTTCTCGTCCTCTGAGGGTTCTTCCTGCTCATCAGCAAGCTGCTCCTCTAACGCTTCTGCCTCTTTCATCGCAGCATTGAAGTTTGCTTCGGTGCTTGCGAGTTCGATTCTCTTTTCAAGATTCTTGAACATGAGTGCTATAGGCGTAAAGAGTACCGAAACTATCACGATCGCATTTTCTTTCGCCGTGGTAAGGACAATAACATATGAAACTATCCCAATAAACAAGCCGTAAAAGAACGCGTAATAGTTCCTTTTCGGAGCTATCCTGCGGTCAGACACTATATATATTGCCGCAAACAGAACCATGTTCGTGACAAGGCTGTACCTTACGCTGTCCGCACGGTTAGGTATAATCGGCGCAACATAGGCAAAAAGTGCTGTTCCTGCAATTGTTCCGATAAATGCTCCTGCCGATATATCACGGCGGAACATCAGTATCAGCGCCGAAACCGCAAGGAGAAGTATGCTTACGGCTCCGGCAGCTCCGCTGAAATTGCCGAGCATTATTTCAAAATCCGTATACTCCATTCTTCCTGTCATGTTAAAAACATGAGATGCAGAATTGACAAGCTCCTGCGGTTTTCCAAAGATACCGGTCTTTACATGAGGAGCGGTAAAAAGCAGGAGATCGCGTCCCCACGAAGTAAGCACGAAAATATACGCTGCGGCTGCCGGCGAGAAGATCATGTTGACGCGTCCGCCGAAGATGTTCTTGGCAACCACTACCGCAAACAATGACGCGAGCGCCGCGACCTTATACGACATGACCGACGGCAGCATCAGCGCGATTATAAGCGCGTCAGATGTACAGCTCAGGTCGTCCGCCGTAAACCGCCTGCCCATGAGCCTGACAGAAATTATGTCGGCTGCAAGCGAAACAGTCACACAAAGTCCAGCAAGCGCAAGCGAGCGCACTCCGTAGTAAAAATATGCCATAAGCTCAAGTGCAAGCAGTGTTATTGTAACATCAAGCCACACAAGACGCTCGGATTTCATTTTTTTCAGCATGAGCCGCCGTCCTTCATGAGCTGCGCAGCCATTGCCATGTCTGCCGCCTTGAAAAGGTAGCTTCCCGACACAAGTACATTTGCTCCTGCCCTTATTGCGTCAGGAGCAGTCTTATCGTTGATACCGCCGTCAACCTGTATGGGAGTATCCATTCCGAGCGAATCGAGTTTCTCCCTTATAACGCGCACTTTCTCGATAGTTTCGGGAATTATGCTCTGTCCGCCGAATCCCGGCTCAACGGTCATTACCAGTACCATATCAAGATACGGCAGATAATCAAATACCGCTTCTGCCGGAGTTGCAGGCTTTATTGCAAGTGCCGCCTTTGCTCCGGCTTTTTTTATAGCCGAAATGGTCTCCATTGCATTGCTTTCGCTTTCAAGGTGAAAAGAGATGATGTCCGCACCGAATTTTGCAAACCTTTCCGCATACTTCAAGGGATCGGTTATCATCAGGTGAACATCAAGCGTGAGATCTGTCTGCTTTCTTACCGCTTCGAGTACGGGGAGTCCATAAGTAATATTGTTTACGAAAACTCCATCCATTACATCGAAATGCAGCATATCTATACCATTTTCTTCAAGTCTCCTTATCTCATCACCGAAATTCATAAGATCAGCGCTGAGTACTGAAGCTGAAATTTTTGTTTTCAATAGTATCACTTCTTCCATTTTTGCCGAATCTTCCTTCGGCGGCTTCCAAAATTGTTTTTTTTCATACATATTCATTATATAATATTTCTTCTTTCACGTCAATATGCTACAATTGTTTTTTATTTTATTTATATCAGTAAAATAATTCGGTAACCTGTTCAAGCTGTCGGGCATATTATGTATCAAAATGCTTTTTGCAGCTACACGACCTTTTATCATGGCTGCATTACGGAGGGATATTATGCTTATTCAACTAATACGAAACCTGTTCTTCTTCGCCCTGCATCTCGAAAACACAGCCGCGTTTCCAAAACCACTCTCCAAAAAGGATGAGAGCGAGTGCTTTGAACGTATGGCTAAGGGTGACAAATCTGCAAAGGATAAACTTATCGAGCATAATCTAAGGCTTGTCGCTCACATCGTCAAAAAATATTCCCCTTCCTTAGACGAACAGGACGAACTTATTTCCATTGGAACTATCGGTCTGATAAAAGCTGTATCAACCTTTGATTACACCAAGGAAGCACGTTTCGCTACATATGCAAGCAGATGTATTGAAAATGAGATACTCATGAGTTTTCGGGCAGCTAAAAAGTCCGCGGGCGATATTTATATGAATGAACCCGTAGAAACTGACAAGGACGGCAACGCGCTCACCCTGATTGATCTCATAGATGACGGAGTTGACATTCACGAACAGGTTGATCTGCTCATTCGTTCAAAGCAGCTTTACAGATTTCTCGGACAGTGTCTTGACAGTCGCGAATTTGACATAATCACTTATCGCTATGGACTTTACGGCAAAAAATCCCACACGCAAAGTGAAACAGCCGAAAAGCTGAATATCTCGCGATCCTATGTTTCGCGAATAGAAAAGAAAGCTATCGGCAAGCTGAAAAAAATGTACGACACTACTCCGTTCTGAGGTTGCAGTATTGTCGTTCTTATGTTATAATAAAGATAAGTAATTTTAAAGGATAGGTGAGAGAAATGATATACACTCCGCTTACGATAAAGGCAATGCAAATCGCCTACAAGGCTCACTCTGCGCAGCTTGATGTGAGCGGAGTCCCATATATTTTCCACCCTTACCACGTTGCGGAACAGATGAACGATGAGCTTACCGTGTGCATCGCACTTCTTCATGACGTGATCGAGGACACCGATATAACACTTGAAGAACTCGAAAAGAACTTCCCTGCCGAAATCATTGATGTGCTGAAACTCCTTACACACAAAAAGGGTGAAGATTACTTCGAGTACATAAAAAGGATAAAAGAGAACCCCGCAGCAAAAGCTGTCAAGCTTGCGGATATCGCTCATAACTGCGATTTTTCGAGGGTAAATGCGAACAATTCAGTTTCACAAGATAAGCTTGAACACTGGCGGAACAAATATCTTGCCGCATTGAAAATACTCGAGGAGCAGTAGACAATTTCCGCCGAAAATGATACGAAAAATTCTACGCCCGACACTGTTGCTTTATTAAGATTTATATGTTATAATGTTTGTTACAGTCATTTTTCGGGAGGTCTTTTCGTGGAATTCAAGGTTAATTCAGGCGTATGGGGTACTATGTTCGGAGTTCCTGCCATAGTTGCGGATAATTTTCTCAAACTCGCTTCTGCCGAGCAAATAAAGGTACTGCTGTACGTTCTGAGGCATTCGGGCAATATGTGCTCTGACGAGGAAATTGCCGTAAATACGGGAACAACTCCGGCTCAGGTCAGTGACGCTATGCTTTTCTGGCAGCAGGCAAATGTTCTCTCTCCTCAGCAGGTTTCGGCGGTTGGTATGAGCACTCAGCCGAGTATAATGCAGTCACCTGCTGCTCAGACGGGTTCGATAATGCAGCCGACTGCTCCTGGCATAAGTGCGCAGCCTGAAATCATCAGAGACGAACCCTCCGCAGAGGTTGAACTGCCAAAACGTCAGAACTATTCAGGCTCGGAGATCGCAAACATCATGAGCAATTCAGAGGATATTGCTGAACTGTTCAAAATTGCGGAATCCATGCTCGGTACTCTGAGAAACAATCAGATGAATTCACTTATATGGATGTATGATTACCTCGGGCTGAAAAAAGAGGTCATTCTTACACTTACGGCTTACTGCATCAAAATAGACAAGACCAATCCTGCATACATAGAAAAAATAGCGTGCAGTTGGGCTGAAAACGATATAAATTCGCTTGCCGCAGCTCAGGAAGAAGTTCAGCGGCTCTCATCGGCAAACGACTACATGGAAAAAATCGTGAAACTGTTTGAAATGAACCGACGCCCAAGCACAAAAGAGCGCGAATTTATCGAGCAATGGAAAAAGGACGGTTTCTCCACTGAACTTATCCACTACGCTTACGAAAAAACCGTGGAGCAGATAAACAAACTCAGCTTTGCCTACATAAGCAAGATACTTGACTCGTGGAAATCAAGCGGTTTCACGGACGTTAAATCAGTAAAGGCTGCCGAATCCGCCTTTCGTTCAAAAAAGGACAAGCCTGACAGGAATTATTCGGGCAGCGACACAGATATCGAAAAATACAAACAGTTTATA
>UQEM01000054.1 GCA_900540005.1 uncultured Ruminococcus sp. | reverse complement strand
GTGGGCTCGGAGATGTGTATAAGAGACAGGCAGTAACTGCACAGAGAATAATATTCTCTGTAGCGCCGACTGACGGGAATGCAAGCGAAATTTTCGCCCCGTGAGCCTTTTTCTGCGGAATACGGCAGATTATCCTGCCTGCGCTCTCGTTTATGTCCACGCCCATGCGCCTCATTGCGGCAAGGTGCATATCTATGGGACGCGGCCCAAGTTCGCAGCCTCCGGGAATACTTACCGCACACTCTCCTGCTGTTCCGAGCATTGCGCCCATAAATATTATCGAGGAGCGCATTTCACGCATAAGTTCCTCGGGGATCTCGGTTCTGTCGATGTTTCGCGAGTCTATCACAGCACAGCCGTCCGAAAATGTACATCTGCACCCTACGCAGTTGAGTATCCTCGATGCGGCATATATGTCTGTCAGTTTCGGGCAGTTTCTCAGCCTGCATTCTCCGCGGCACATAAGTGAAGCCGCCATTATCGGCAAAGCGCTGTTCTTGCTGCCCTGAACGGAAAGCTCCCCGCGGAGACGTTTTCCGCCCTTTACGATCAATTTCTGCATTATACCACCTCACAGCTTTTTGTGTATACTATGCCGTCAGGCGGTTTTTTGTGATTTATTTACTTTTTCTTTGCGATAAGCTTGTCAATGACCGCAAGTATGCGCTCGTTCGTATCGCTCAGGTGAAGCTTTGCCGCGCTTTGCGACATCACCGCAACCGTGTCGGGTGAATTGTAGAGTTTCTCGATCTCCGAGATTATCCTCTTTGGAGAAGCGTCCTTCTGTTCAACAACAACAGCCGCTCCTGCCTTGCCGAGAACCATTGCGTTGTGATACTGGTGATTTCCTGCAACTATCGGCGAGGGTATCAGGATAGAAGCCCTGCCTGCCGCCTCAAGTTCCGCAAGAGTTGATGCTCCCGAACGGCAGATAACAAGGTCAGCCGCCGCGAGACATACGTCCATGTCATTTATGTACTCGGTAATGCGCAGATTATTGCTCTTGAGCGGAATCCCTGCCGCTTTCATTGCCTGCGGAAAAGTATCCTTGCCCATTCCGCCGTAGCCGTGAATATGATTTATTGCGAGGTCCTTGCCGACGTGCCACTTTATTGCCTCGGTCATGGTCTCATTGATACAGCCTGCGCCGAGACTTCCGCCGAACGAAAGTATCGTAAAGTCGTCGTTGAATCCGAGTTTTTTTCTCGCTTCCGCGCGGCTTATGCTGTTTTTGATATTGCTCCTTACAGGCAGACCGGTGACGGTGTGCTCGAATTTGCTGCCGTCCATGAAATTCAGGGCTTCCTTTACCGTGAGCATTACATGATCGACCTCTTTTGAAAGGAGCTTGTTTGTAACGCCCGGATAAGCGTTCTGCTCATGTATCGCGGTCGGTATCCCCATTCTCGCAGCCTTGCGTATCACAGGGCCTGACGCATAGCCGCCCGTTCCGATAGCTATATCAGGTTTGAATCCCTCGATTATCTGCTTTGCGCGTCTGCCCGAAGTTATAAGGTAAGCCACGGCTTTCGCGTTTCGTCCGATGTTTTCAAGCGATATCCTGCGCTGAAAGCCTGCGACCTTTATCGTCTCGAAACGATAGCCTGCCGCCGGAACAAGCTTTGCCTCCATGCCTTTCGGAGTTCCTGCAAAGAGAAACTCCGTGTCGGGGTATTTGCTTTTTATGATGTCTGCTATAGCGAGACCGGGGTTAATGTGTCCGCCCGTGCCTCCGCAAGCGATTAGAACTCTCATATAATGACTGCTCCTTTACGCGTTCTTCAATTCTGTCTGAGATGTATCCGCCCGTCTCAGCCGCCCTTTCTTCTTTTGGACAGGCTGCTGCTCATCGGGATAGTATCTCTGCTGTGAGATATTCAGCATGATCCCCATTTCCGCAAGCTGCATGATAAGCGCTGTTCCGCCGTAGCTGAAAAACGGCAGGCTTATTCCGGTATTAGGGATAAGATTACTTACAACGGCAAGGTTCACCACAGTCTGAATTCCTATCTGCGTGGTGATACCGACTGCTATCAGCGAGCCAAATCTGTCCTTGCAGCGTACTGCTATCGAAAATCCCTCGACAACAAGCAGAAAGAACACTATTATTATTGCAAGAGCACCGACAAAGCCGAGCTCCTCACAGACGATAGGGAAAACGAAGTCGTTCTTCGTTTCGGGAAGATAGAGGTACTTCTGACGCGAATTTCCGAGTCCGAGACCAAAAAGTCCGCCGGAACCGATAGCTATGATAGAGTTAGCTGTCTGCCATGTATCGCCGAGGATATCCTCAAAGGGATTTCTCCACGATTTGAGTCGCGTTGCAACGTAACTTCCTGCAATGCCTGCCTGATATCTGAGGTATGCAGCAGCTCCCGCGATACCCGTAGTTCCAAGCAACAGGAACTGACGTCTGTTAGCGCCGCCGCAGAGTATCATTGCAATACCAATGCTGCCGAGGAGGATACAGCCCGAGATATGCGGCTCTTTCAAAAGCAGAACAAGGTAGATCCCCATAAGCACCACATATTTCATGATTCCGACGGAAAACTTGTTCATTTTCTTGCCGTCGCGCTCCATGCTGTAGGCAAAGTAAATAATAAGAGAAAGCTTTGCGACCTCAGACGGCTGAAAGTTTATCGGGCCGATAGTGAGCCATCTTTTCGCTCCCATAGAACCGCCCTCATCGTTACCGATAGCAAGCGCAAGTATGAGCAGTAAAAGTCCTGCAACATAGAGAAGTCCTGCAATATTGAATTTTTTCAGTATCGGCAGTTTGAGCGTCTTGAAGTTGTGGTAATCCATTTTCATGAAGAAGATCATTGCGGCAAAACCTATAGCCGCGTTTTTCAACTGATTCTTGGCATAGAAAAGACCGTCGCCGCCATGCTCGCTGTAAGCCCACGCATAGCTTGCGGAGGACATCATTACGATACCGACAACGAGAAGTATCATCACATAAGCGAAAAATGAAAGACTGAGGTCTCCCTTTCTGCTGTCGCCGAAGAAAGCCTTGCCAAAGGATACTCCGGAGCTTTTTTTTGATTTTTTAGCCGAAGCCATATTTCCCTCCCTCTATGAGTGTACAGACTGTGCAGCTTAAAATGCCAGCAATGTAAGTATTCCCAGTATGCCGAAAATAATGCCCGTTATCGAAAATGTAATGACTATCTTGTACTCGCTGAATCCGCTCATCTCGAAATGGTGATGAATAGGAGTCATCTTGAAGATACGCTTGCCCTCGCCTGTTTTCTTCTTTGTGTACTTGAAGTAGCTTACCTGAATCACAACCGAGAGCGCCTCTATGATGTAGACCATCGCAACGAGGAGCATTAGAAGGTGCTTGTGGAGAATGAGGGAAACTCCCGTCACGGAAGCTCCCAGAAACATCGAACCTGTGTCACCCATAAAACACTTCGCGGGATTGAGGTTCCAGAGAAGGAAGCCAAGACAGCCTCCTGCAAGAGCCATGGTGAAGTAGGTCATCTCGTACTCTTTGAGTATCGAGCAGCAGACCGTAAATATCAGCATCGCCGCAAAAGTTACCGAACCGCACAGTCCGTCAACGCCGTCTGTGAGGTTTACCGCATTGGTAAGGTAAATTATTACGGGTATCATAAGAATATAGTAGAATATTCCGAGCGAGGGCGAAGTCCAGAAACCAAGGTCGATTCTGGTCGAGCCGTCACCGAATTTATAGATCGCAAAAAGAAATACCACCGAGAAAACAAGCTGTAGGGCGATTTTCTGCATCGGTGAAAGTCCGTCGTTATCCTTTCGTGCAACCTTTGTGTAGTCATCTATAAAGCCTATGAGTCCGAACAGCGCCGCAAATACCACACAGCTAAGCATACGGTAAAACGGGTGAAAGCTTTCGCTGTCTGTCACGTCTATACCCGAATTAAGCCTGTATATCCAGTAACCGCCTATCGAGGTGATAATGGTCGAAATGATGAACATGAAACCGCCCATTGTCGGCGTTCCCTGCTTTTTTGCGTGCCACTGAGGGCCGTCCTTGGTTTTTATCGGCTGACCGAATTTGATCTTATGCAGAAACGGTACCAAAAAGATCCCTGAAAGACCTGCAATAGCGAATGACGCAAGCGCCGTAAGTAAATTTATTACCCAAAAAGACATTTTATTCCAACAACTCCCGATTTTTAGTCAAGCAGGGCAAGACCCTGCGCTACGATCTCACGCTCGTCAAAGTGAATGTGCTCGCCGCCTGCAAGTATCTGATAATCTTCATGTCCCTTGCCGGCAAGAACTATTATATCACCTTTCTGTGCAATTTTCAAGGCGTGGTAAATCGCCTCGCGCCTGTCGGTAACAACGTCATAGTCAGCCGAAGTATTTTCGAGCCCGACCAGAATATCCCTGATTATCGCCTCCGGATCTTCATTTCGAGGATTATCCGAGGTAACAATGAGCTTATCGGCATACTTTGCCGCAGCCGCAGCCATTTTCGGACGCTTTGCACTGTCGCGGTTTCCGCCGCAGCCAAAGAGACAAATGAGCCTGTTTTCAGTGTATTCCCTGACACTTTTCAACACGTTTTCGATAGCGTCAGGAGTGTGAGCATAGTCACATATAACGGTAAAATCCCTGCCCGTGGGAATTATCTCACATCTGCCCTTTACGCCGGGGGATTCCTCCACAGCACTGATAATATCGTCAAGCGAGATGCCAAGCTCCATGCATACCGCAATCGCGCAGGTAACATTCGAGACGTTGAAAAGTCCCGGTATCATTATCCTGACAAGGTGGGATTTCTCCCCCTTGCAGAACCAGAAGCTCGAACCTGCCGCTTTCAGCTTAATACCGTCCGCGTAATAGTCGGAATTCTGCTTTATGCTGAAACTAAGCTTGCGGCACTCAGTTTCGTCAAAAAGACGTTTGCCGTAATCATCGTCAATGTTTATCAGTGCAGTATCGCACTTGCCGAAAAGAAGCTTCTTTGCCTGATAGTAGTCCTCCATGTCCTTATGGTAATCGAGGTGATCCTGAGTGAGATTTGTGAATGCAGCGACTTCAAAATGGGATGAGCCTATTCGGTTCTGCACAAGCCCGAAAGAAGAAACCTCCATGACCACATACTCGCAGTCTGCCTCGACCATTTTTGCAAGGAGTTCCATGAAATCATGCGTCATCGGCGTTGTGTTGTCTGTGTGCAGAACTTCACCGCCGATCTCGTTCTGTATAGTTCCGACAAGACCCGTTTTATGACCGTTTTTCATAAGGATATGCTTGATTATATTGGTGATGGTAGTCTTGCCGTTCGTGCCCGTAACGCCGATCATTTTCAGCTTTTTTTCGGGGTGTCCGAACCACGCTGCGCAGAGTTCGCCGTAAGATCTGCGTGTATTGTCCACTATGATCTGTTTCTCACCGAGTCCGAGATCGTGGTCGCAAACTACCGCAGCCGCGCCTTTTTCGAGCATTTCAGCCGCCGCAGAATGTCCGTCAAATCTTCCGCCCTTTACGCACACAAAGAGACTTCCCTCTCCGACTTTTCGCGTATCATCGGTAACTCCGCTTATTTCGGCATCTCCTATTGAAGTTACAGCCTTGTTTTCAAGAAGTTCGCATAATTTCATTTTCTCTGCCTCCTGTCTCTGTTTGCAAGAAAGGTTTTTAAAGCCTTAGTCGCTGTCCTCGTTTACTATAAGTTCAAGCTCTATGCACGTTCCCTTCGGAACCTGCGTGCCGGGTTGTATGGACTGTGAATTTACTATAGCGTCACTTCGTGTAGCCGAAGCTCCTCTCGTGACGTAATTCAGCTCGTTGTAAGTAAGTGTTTCGTTGGCAGTTTCCGGTGAAAGATACTGCAGATTGGGAACTGTTGTATATTCAGCAGTATTGCCTGCTTCAGTGTAAAGATACACACAGCCGCCCTTTGCAACGGAAGTTCCTGTTACAGGTGACTGAGCAACTACCTCAATACCGCTGCCGATAACCTCGTAGGTCATGCCGAGTCCGTCAAGAGTAGCCTTTGCCTCGTCTATCGAGCCTTCAAGGATCGGTATCTTCACATCAAGATTTTCAAGCTCATCATCGCTGTATTCGGGGCTGATCCCGAGATACGGGAGAACATCTGTGAGAATATCTCGTGCAGTAGGAACTGCAACCTGACTTCCGTAATAAGCTATGCTCTTATCGGGCATATCAGCAAGAACAAGAAGTATTATCTCCGGATCTTCGGCAGGCGTAAAGCAAACGTAAGACGCACCGTACTCCTGTTCGTCTGCGTCCTCCTCCTTGCCGTTAGCAGTTTGACCCTTTTCGGTAACGCTGAGTCGCTGTGAAGTGCCCGACTTGCCGCCGATAGAGTAACCCTTGATAGTTACGTTTCCGCCGCCGTTATCGGTAACAACGTTTTTGAGCGCAGTCCTCATGGTCTCTGATGTCTCCTCGGAAACCACCTGACGCTTAACAGTCCTCTCGTTCTTTAAGATAACGTTTCCGTCCTCGTCAACGACCTTGTCAACAACGTAAGGCTTGAGAAGGTATCCGCCGTTGATAGTTGCACAGTATGAAGTTATCATTTCTATAGGCGTTATTGTTTCGCCCTGTCCGAATGACGAAACCGCAAGGTCAACATTAGTCATTTTATCTGGCTGGAAACCGATACCCGAGCTTTCAGCGGGGAGATCGATCCCAGTCTTTTCAGCGAGTCCGAAAGCGTCAAAGTAATAGCAGAACTTGTCAATGCCGAGTCTCGCACCGATCTCCATGAACGCAGGGTTGCACGAATGGGTGAGAGCCTCCTGAAATGTCTGCGCACCGTGACCGTTGGTGTTGTGGCACTTGATAGGGTAATATGCTCCCTCAAGTGTGACCTGACCAGAGCAGAAGAAAGAATCATTTTTGAGGTCGATAAGGTTTTCCTCGATCGCCGAAGCGCTCGTAACGACCTTAAATACCGAACCCGGCTCGTAGATCTCGGTAATGCACTTGTTTTTCCACTGTTTCTCGCGCTCCTCAGATGTGAGCTGTGTTTTCTCATCCTCATCGGTGAGAGCCGCAAGCTGTGCCTTTATGGTCTCGTCCGAAATCTCATAAGGCTGGTTGAGGTCGAATGTCGGAGCCGTTGCCATGCCGTAAATCGCTCCCGTCTTGGCATTCATGAGAATTGCGCATGAGCGGTTCTTTACGCCGAACTTTTTGTTCATCTCCTGAAGGTGTTTCTCCAGATAATACTGGATATTCATGTCTATCGTTAGGTAAACATCGCCGCCGTCCTGCGGAGCATAGGTCTTGGAATACCTGTACGGAAGCTCGTTGCCGTTTGAATCCTTGGCTGAAATGGTTTTGCCGTCATGACCCGAAAGGTATTCATCATAGTAAGCCTCAACGCCGTAAGCTCCGCTGCCGTCACCAACGGTAAAGCCGATAACTGACGCCGCAAGATCGTTCTGGGGATAGTATCTCTTTGTATCCTCCTCAACATTAAGAGAAATGAATCCGACATTGTTGAAATAGTCAAGAACTTCATCCGCAACGGGCTTCTCAACCTGATCCTGCAAAACGCTGTACTGGGTGTTTTCCTCCATTGCCGTCTTGACCTTTTCCTCAGAAATGCCAAGTTTGAGCGCAAGGAAAGTAACAGTCTCGGATCTGAATGCGTCGAGTGACTCGGGCAGAACATCAAGCTCATTGCCCTCCTTGTCGTACTTGGGAGTATAAGTTCCGGCAGCCTTTTCGGAATTTCTCTTGTCTATCGACTTTTGCAGGGTATCCATATCGTCGCGGAACTGCTTGGGGTCAAGGAAAACCTTGTACACCGAGGCACTCTTTGCGAGGGTACTTCCTTTCGCGTCGTAGATAGAACCTCTGTGTGCGGAAAGCGTTATTGAACCAAAATGCTGGTCGTTAGCCATTTCCTGATACTTTTCATTTTCCACAACGGATATCTTGAAAAAGTTTCCGGCAACAACAGCAAAAAGGACAAAAAATACCGAGGTCATCACGATTTTCGTCCTGAATCTCATAGAATTTGAAGGGTTTGACGCAGCCATTATCCCTCTCCTTTCTTTCGGGGAAATGTATCGGGTAGCTATTTTCTGACGGCAGCACGATAAAAAACGGCTGTACTGCCTAAATAAATAGGGCAGGGTAACTACGCTGCCCCGCCCTGTTTTGAACATCTTATATTTCTTTGTGGATGTCCGTTTCTTCTGATACGACGAAGGATTTTCGCTGTAAAAGCGTGGAATCGCCGTCCCTGAGCCCGTTTTGCTATCTCAAGGGGCTCAGGAACCGGTGATCCCGGTATTCCGATCACCCGCTGTATCTCCGTGTTCTACTATTACCTCGGCTTATGTATTTTTCGCCGATAGTGTTCTTTTGTTATACGGGCAGTCCCTTGTATATTTATATTGGTACTACCCTCTGAAATATTCCACACAGCGGTCAAAAAACGCTTTGATCTTAGCGGCGATGCCCTTTTCCTGTGCAGGAATACTTACAACGTCTCCGGTTTGTATTTTAATGTATTTGATCTGGGATGAATCTATCTTCTGCATTCCCAGTACATTCTCGGCATAATCTTCGACGTTTTTAGCAGATACTTTACTGTCAAGCTCAGACTGGAGTCTTACGTTTTCTGCTTTTGTGAGTTCAAGCTCGTTATTGAGAGTCGCCACCTTGTTATACATGGTGTTTCGTCTGTCAAGCGAATAGACGACCGAACCCAACAGCAGTGCGGCAAGAAGCGATACAAAGACGATCGTTAAAATCGCTCCGTCTCTTGCATCGTTTTTATGCTGAGATATACTCCGATCATTTTCATGCTGCTTTTTGTTTTTTTCTTCAGCCTCCGGTTTATCCGCAGAATAGTCCTCATTATGATCATCATTATAATAGTAAACAGAGTTTTCAGGCATTGTTATCCGCACTCCTTTCTATTATTCTGAGCTTTGCGCTTCTGCTTCTGTTGTTTCTTTCAAGTTCCTTTTCTTTTGCCTCGATAGGCTTTCTGTTCACAAGCTTTCCCTGCGGCTTATGTCCGCATACGCATTGGGGAAAATCAGGGGGACAAATGCAGCCTTTGCACCATTCTGCAAATTTTTTCTTCACAAGTCTGTCCTCCAGCGAATGGAAGGTAATGACTGCGAGCCTGCCGCACGGTTTCAGGCTGTAAAAAGCTTCATCGAGTCCCATCGACAAATGCTCAAATTCGCCGTTGACGGCGATCCTGATAGCCTGAAAGGTTTTCTTGCATGGATTTTTTTCTCGTCTCGCCTTCTGCGGAACACTGTTCCTGATAATATCCGCAAGCTGTAAGGTGGTCTCTATCGGAGCCTTTTCCCTTGCCGCTATGATATTGGAGGCGATCCTGCGGGAAAATTTTTCTTCCCCGTATTCAAATATTATCCGAGCAAGTTCGGATTCGGAATACGTATTAACAATATCCGCCGCGCTTACGCCCTCTTTGCTCATTCGCATATCGAGCGGAGCATCGGAGTGATATGAAAAACCTCTGCTGCCCTCATCAAGCTGATAGGAGGAAACTCCGAGATCCATAAGGACTCCGTCCACCTTGCCGACACCGATCTCATCGAGCACCTGTCTCATCTGAGAATAGTTGCTGTGTATCACCGTGGCATTCGGGAATACCGAAAGCCTTTCGGAAGCGGTTCTGACCGCATCGGGGTCTCTGTCGAGAGCAATAAGTCTGCCATTTTCGCCGAGCCTTGCCGCAATAGCGGAAGAATGTCCTGCACCGCCGGCGGTCCCGTCAACGTAGACACCGTCAGGCTTGATATCAAGACCTTCTATACATTCCTCAAGCAAAACGGGAACATGAGTAAATTCCATTGACACATCTCCTTACAACACAGCCTTGCGGCAGTATTTTACAGAACCAGATCTGCAAGAGCGGCATCAATATCAGCCATTGAAATGCTGTTATTGTACTCTTCCCAATTTGCCTTTGACCATATCTCGGCTTTGTAGGAAGCTCCGATGACCACGACTTCATCGGTTATCTCAGCATACTCGCGCAGATAATCCTTGATGAAGATACGTCCCTGCTTATCAGAGGTCTGTTTATCTGATTTGGCGATATAATAACGCCTCGCAGCCTCACCCTGAATGCCGGTAATGGTGTTGAGCTTACCCATAAAAATATCGTACTCCTCAGGTGAATAAACAGAAAGGTACTTTCCACCCTTTCCGGGAACGATGAAAAATTCCGGACCGAGTATATCGCGAAGCTTATTTGGGAACGCCATTCTGCCTTTGCTATCAATACTTGGATAGTAAGTGCCGCATAACGGTTCTGCCATTTCAGCGCCTCGCTTTCTTTCGGTTTACGGATTTCATCACCTCACAGGTGGAATTTTCCACCTTTAATCACCCTACAAATATTTTACCACAAATCATAATATATTGCAATACGTTATTTCCTACAAGATGCAACAAAATCAAGACTTTCATTTTGGTGATTATGCTTATTCTTGATACCATTCCGAAAGTAAGCGAAACAAACGTTTTAAAAAAATTTCACCTTTTTGCCGCAATTGCGGCAAGTCTTTCAACATCGGATCAACAGATGTCAGAATATGAAATAAGCCTTTGGGCGCAACTGTTCCGTTGTCGTACCCAAAGACTTATTTCTTTTGTTCCTGAAATCACCTGCGCATCACCTTTTTGTGCAGACGATCCGTCTATATATTTTTATTTCAGCTCATTCAGCCGTCTGAGTCTCCGTTGCTGTATCAGCAGCAGAAGCTTCGGTCAACTGTGCCGCAGTTCCTGTTGCCGACTCTGTTGAGCCGCCGTCAGCAGGTGTTGTTGCAGGCTCTATGACTTCCTCGTACTCGGGAACATCATAGGTATAGGTCATGTTGAACTTGCACGACTTCAGCCCCATCATCTGCGTGAACTGGTAAGCCTTTACAGTCACCTGTCCATCTATGGTAACATAAGTCGCATAGCCTGTTTCAGCCGAATATTCAGGCTGTATCCATGTGCCGGGATCATTCGACAGCGTGATTCCGTAAGCCGCCTGGATCTTGCTTCTCACATAATCCTCACTCATGTAGGTAACTGTTCCGTAATGCGGGTCAAATCCTGCATCGTAGTCGCTCGAAACGCTTCTGAGATACGGAATATCCGCATAGAAAACCTCATAGCAGTTCGCGCTGCAACCTCCGCTCGAAGCCGAGAACATCGAATTTGCATAATAGCCGTCGTAATAGAGTGCCTCGCCGAGAACCTCCCTGCAAGCGTCAATTACATTCTGCGGCGGATTAGGTTTGCCGCGCAGGTCGTTCGAGTCATCGCCGTTATACTTTATATATGTATATACGGCAACAGCCTGAGCCTTGATAGCCTCGTAAGCCATACCTCCTCCGACTTCGGCGTTTACTATGCTCGCAACCACGTCAAGCGTGTCGCCTGCCGGCTGGTGAGCGATCGTAAGCTGTTCCACGTTGGTAAGACCCGTATTCATTAAATATGTACCCGGATAGTAGTGATACAGGATATCCTGATAAGTCCAGCCTGCATAAGAAGCGTAGAAATTCGCGCCGTTCTGGCTCATTCCAACGCCATGACCCCAACCGTAGGTTACAAACGCGAACTCGCCCGGTCTTGTTTCAACATCTGCTGTCTGAGGTGCAGGAACTTCTCCGACCTCAGCGCCTGACGTGTAAAGTTCCACCTCTGTCGGCTCAACGTTTCTGCCGTTTGACTTGATAAGTGTCGGCAGCCCCTTTCTGAGTCCAGTAAGTATCGCACTTTTTTCCTCGTCCGTAAGCTGCGGCTTTTCAGCAGTTTCAGTCGCTGCCGACATTTCGGGAGTGGCAGGCTCATAGCTTACCAGCGTAAGACTTGAATCATAAGCGGAGATATCGGCTTTGTCCCAATCCTGAACAACTATCTCCTCCTGCCCGTTTTGTTCCTCCGCAGCAGTTGTTTCCTCGGTCGTGTCGGAAGTTTCGTCCGCAGCAGCGGCTTTTTCGGTATCTTTATCACTTTTCGCATTGGCGGCAACGGCTGTCATACCCGAAAGTGCAAGCACCAGAGCAGCAATCGCTGCCGTCCGCCTGAATGGTTTACGCATTATTTATTATCACTCCTTTGAGAGAATAATGTTACTGTGCATTTGCCTCCGCAGCAGCCTTTGAGGAAGCTTCCTCCTCTGCGGCAATTGACGCAGCCTCATCAGCAGCCTGCTGCTGTGCCTGAATATACTCGTCAGTACGCTGAATGGTCGAAAGATCGCCTGCGACCTCACCGTCTCTCAGTCGTCTTGCAACCACGATAAAACGCGAATTATCCTCGTTTGCGTAGCAGGTCGAGAGCGTGAGCAGCTTATCGCCGTACTGAACGTCAATACCCGTATCGAGCATCTGGCGGCTTCGGCAGGAATTGATGTAGAAGTCAAAATCCTCCTGCGTTTCCATATTCTCCATATCCCAGTATCTGAAGTCGGTATCATCGTAGTTTCCGCTTGTAATAAGATATGAGAATATTACATAGTCATAGTCCTTGTAGTTGGAACTCAGCTCAATAAACGGAGCAGTTTCGTAGAAAGAGCTGTCCTCTCGGTACTTTCTTATCGAACCGAACATGGTATTATTCGCCATATTGTGACCGTAGATGACGATATTCTCGGACTGCTCCTCCTCGTTATCGCCAAACACGTCCATGCAGTCGGCAAAGAGCGTTCCGCCCCTTGCATAACCGCCGACCATGTCATGGTCAAGGTAGTACTCGTTGTGGAGATACTCCTGATTTCCGTAGAATGCGTTATCCGCCGAAATAAGACCCGGATCAAGCATGAACGGATAGTAAACGTCCGTTCCGCCGATGGTTATCCAGCCTATCACGTCCTTGTTGATACGCAGAAGCGACTGTGCCCTTGCCGAAAGTCCCATTGGTGACGGAGAATAGCTGTACAGTTCCGCCCAGTTTTCCGGAAGCGGATCGACCTCGGGAGCAGTTGTGGGCTGAACTTCGATTGTGCTGAACGTCGGAACTTCTTTGTCATCTTTATGAACAATAACGGCAAAAGCTCCCAGACCGACCGCAGCAGCGCCTGCTACACAGGCAGAAATAATTTTTTTGGACTTACTCATTATTTACTCCTCAGTATTGCTTGTTTCCGTAGTTTCAGCAGTTTGAGTCTCTGATGCAGGGCCGTAAGGAACAAACTCAGCATCGGGATCATACTTTGCGTTCGGCTTGCTGTTGTAATACAGCGAAGGCCACTTGATGTTGTTGTTTTCAACGCTTCCCGTCGTACCTTCCAGAGGATCTTCGCCGTCTCTTACCAGACGAGCCATGACGATAAGCCGTCCCCTGTCGCCGAGGATCGTGTTGCAGGTCGACAGCGTGAGGAGCGGATCGCCGTACTTCACGTCAACATTTGTAAGGCGGAGCGTTCTGCGCTTTGCCTCGTTGACGTAATCGTAAAATTCCTCCTCGCTGTTGAAGTTAAGATAATTCCAACAGTCAAACTTGGTCTCAGTTTCGTCTTCGGCATCAACTATAAAGTAAGCAAATATTTTATAGGTGTATGTCTCATAGTTCGAGTTGAGATAAATGAGCGGATGAGCCTCGTAGTAGTCGTAATTTCGCTCGTAATACTTCAGAGTTCCGAACATCTCATCATTTTTCATATTGTGACCGTATATAATGAGGTTTTCGGAATTCGGGAATGCAAGCTTTCCGTCAACTACTTCATCAAAGTGATTTCTGAAATCAAGGAATATCTCGCCCGATCTCGACTCAGTACCGTTGATCTTGACATCAAGGTACTTTTCGTTGTCATCAGCCTGCATAACGGGATTATTAACGGGAGTATCGGGGATAGAGATAACTCCGACAACGTCCTTGTTAATGTCAAGAAGCTTTTTCGCACCGTCAAGGAGCGTGTATATCTTCTCGTCACCCTCCTCCACGGGTTCTTCCGGTTCGTCCTTGGTAACGGGATAGGTGTCATAAATGGTCATGACCTCGTCATTTATCTTTGACGCTCTCCACAGGTCAAAGTAATAATCACTGACTATATAGCCGCAGACGATTATGGCAACTATCGAGCCGAGAAAGACCATTTTCCGGAGACGTTCGGGGAGCGAGTCCTCCTTTTCCGGAAGAAGTGCGCGAAGTCTCGCGGCTACGGCCTTTTTCTTCTTTTTTTTCTTTTTCTTTTTTACGGGAGGCTCTGGCTTTACCGAAGCCCTGTCTCTTATACACATCTGACGC
>UQEM01000053.1 GCA_900540005.1 uncultured Ruminococcus sp. | reverse complement strand
CGTCGGCAGCGTCAGATGTGTATAAGAGACAGTCCACACTATTTAGAGATTTTGATTGTTCATCTGAAAGCCGTTCTTTTGCATAGTCTTCAATGTTATTCTTAGCAAATAATTCATCAAAAAGTATCTGCATAATGCTACGATCAACATTTCCTAATGTCAATATATTAAGACCTTTTTCTTTACCTTTTTTTCGGTCTGGTGCTTTCCAAAGGAGCTTTTCTATTTCAGAGACTTCATTATTATTTTCTTTTATAGCATAAAAGTGATTAAGAATAGCCATGAAGATTAATGTAAATGTTGTGATTCTTTGCTGACCATCAACCAGTTCATATTCAGTATATGAATTTTTGATATTTGCTTTGGTTCTTACAAAAAATGTTCCTGCAAAAAGCCACATATTATCACCAGAAGCAGAATCATCAGCATTATTATATATCTCAAAAGATTCATCAATATCTGCTAAGAGTTGTTTAACTTCTTTCTCTGTCCAGCTATATGGACGTTGATAAATAGGTATTGAATACCGTCCTTTAAAAATATCTTCTAACTTCCATTCTTCAGCATTTAAATATTTATCATTCATAACTATTCCCCCACAGAAACGAAGTCAATTATTTTCGCAACTTCCTTCAATTTATCAATAAATTCCTTGATATTAAGCGTTATGATATCAACATTATACTGGAACTTAGAGAATTTCGCCATATAGATCGTATCAGCGTGAAGTGCAGGTGCTATGAAAAGAGTAAACACCTTTGTGTCAGGATACTTCTCAATAGCTTCAGTCAAGTGCCTTGTAATTGCAGGCATTTCATTGGTAGCCTGTGTTCTTGCCTGCATAAGCGTTACTTCAACAAGAGGATTGCAGTCCTTGTCAAAGCACTCAATATCTGCCATACCGCCTGATGCGGTGAAAGTAGGAATACCCTCGTCGTCAGACTTGTAATTGGGTCTTATGATAAGGTCTTTGAAATGTTGCTTTAAGGCTATGCTGATAAGAAACTCAAATCTTGTAGGCTTATCAATGATACGGAGCGTTGGATCGTGGCTTTCATTGCGAGAGCAGGTGATATTGAGTTCGTTGTATATGAAATCCTTATCATGCTTTTCAGCCCACTCTTTGATAGTTTTTTCTTTGACGGCAGCCATACCTGTTGGCTCTTGGTGCTGAATACTGAGTATGTGAGGATCAATGTTTCCCATATACTTGAAATAGTCCTTTTTGGAGCTAAAAGAATCGAAAACAGTATAGTTTCGGATAACATAGTCTATTCTCTCTGCTTCAAAGGAGTTGAAGTCTACAAAGCGACCATTACCCCTCAGAGAAATAAGCCCTGTTATACGCATTTTACGGATAAACTCGTCAACAGCTTCGCCTGTTATTTGACTGATTTTAAATCTATTTTTCTTTGAAGAATCGGCGTTTAATATCTGTAAGCAGCGATCATACATGACTTCATCACCATAGGTGAAACGATGCTTCTTTCTGAAAGCCTTGATTTCCTTATATAAAGCATCGGCATCATTATCAGGCCAGCAAATTATCATTGATAATTCACTGATAAATACTCCGGAATCTCCTTCTTCAGGATCATCTTTGAGTTTTTTAATTACGTTCAAGAGAAGCGGCAGCGGTGCATTGGTGTTGGAGTTTTTGCGGAAAGGATTGTTAGTCTGATACTTCATCATTGCATTGAGAAATACATTCTGTATCTTATCATCGTTCTTAGGAACTTCTCTGACTGAATCAATGAGCATATGTCCTGTTGTGGATATTTCTATAGGAGCGTCCATAGCATAGAAGATAAATCCAAACTCCATAGGCAGTTTATACCATGTATCAAATCTTGAAGGCCAGCCTTTTTCAAATCCAGCTTCCTTATGATCTTGTGGACTATTCTTGATTATGTACTCGGTATCCTCGACGGTAAAATCATCTTCACTATTGTATATCGCTTTAAGTCTGGGGTCTGTACCGATAAACGTAGGCTTATATAGCTTCTTGGAAATCAGATTAACTGCAACTTCATGTATGATCTGCTCGGTCAGTATCTGTCCTTCAAAAGGAAGAATACAGTTCAAGAAATCTGCTATTCTTGCTGGATTTCTCATAGTCGTTGAAAATGATAGTGGTTTATATTCTTTCTGACGTTCCTTTGCCATACGTTCATCTCCTAAAATGTAGCTACTAAAATAATTTACAAAAAACTTAATTATAAAGTGATATTATTTAATTCTTAAATCTAAATTGCCGACTCCAGGATTAAGCATACCCGACGCATCTATATTGTCGTCCTTTTCACTAACATATATATCTGCATTAGGTAAAGCAGTATTTAATTCATTCACACCATTTTGTGAGAAAAAATAACTAACAATTATTAGGTTTCTGGGCATATACTTTTCAAGAGATTTTTTTGCTAAGGATATTGCAGTACAGCCTGTTGCGACTACTGATTTAGCAATAATCACATTATCAATAGGCTTTCCATTTGTAATATCAGGTAGTTCAATTGTTCTAATAGGTGATTTAAAAATGTTTTCTCCACGAGAACCGTTAAAATCTATAAAACCTTGATAATTACATTTTATAGATTTGGTTATTCCAGAAGCAAATAATCGATAGTCATCTTTTGTGCTTATTATTACATTATTGCTTTCTGTCAATGATTTTCCGTTGAAATCACATTTCATAGGTGTTTGTATTTTTTTATCAGATAAAAAATACTCACTACATACTTGAATTCCAATAAGATATCCTAAAGCATATAAACTTTCTTGTATATCAGTTTTAGACGAAGAACTATCTCTGATTTTAGTTTCAAGCATTTTGATATAATCATTTGTTTCTATATGTTTTATCATACTATTCACCAATCCAAGAATAATAATTTAGTTGTAATTGATTTATTGAACTCCAAAAATTTTTAACGATTTCTTCGTTAGAAAAGTGCATAGAATATGTTTTGCCTCCATAACAATACTCTATTTCAACGTTATCTATTGTAGTTCTGTAATATATTTTTCCCATACTTGCATCTAAAATGCCTTTTGCTACACGAAGAAAATGATCAATGATATTCAAGTTGCAATTTATTTGTGTTCTTTCAGTCAGCCAGTTATAGAATGAGCTTTTAGCAAATTCAATTAATTCGTGAGAGTATTTAAAACTCGGTCTAAAATAACCAGAATTATAATCTGTGACTTTTTTTATAAATTCCTTCTGTTTTGCTTCCACATCTGAGTCAGTAATCTTTTTAAATACCATTATTTTTGTTGGATCATCTTTCATAGCAGCATCAAACTCAACTTCTGTTGCAGATTTTCCACCCTCTATCTCTGAACCATATACATTAGATAATATAAGTATATAGATATCACAATCTTTAGCCATTTTAACGGTTGTATAAGCACTACTACCTGAATACGCAGTGTTATTATATGGAGCAGATCCCATAAGTTCTACAAATTCATATTTACTAAATAATTGCATTAACGCATCACGTTCAGCTTCGAGTCCATTATTTACAGAACTAATCATAATCTTTATCATTATTAAGACTCCTCCATTCGGATATTTCTTTTATTGAAAAGTTACGATAATCTTGCTTATCAATATCATAAGCCTTTAATAGCCATTGTTCTTCAGGGTGATATTCCGTAGAGCCATACCATATATCTATGGGAATAACGTGGCGTATGCTTACTGAACCCTTATAGTTTGTGTATTTAAAAACAACACTTCTTTTAATATCCATAAGTCCTCCCTAAATAACTATTATTCAACCCTAAAACGATGGTATGAAAGCAGCTTAATTAATTGCACAAATTTTAAGTATCAATAAATATTTATTAGTTTACTAATAATTTACAACCAAGACTTCATAAGACCCCTTCTGCGTATTATCGTGGAAACTAATATAATTGCTTGTAATATCGATTACATTGTATTTCTTTGACCATGTATCAAATATTTCGTTATACATATTCTTATGTCTGATGATATTTGAAACGGCAAATCTTATATGTCTGCTATTAAGATCATCGAGAACATCAAGTAAACGACGCTCCGTTTCAGGATTCCATAGCTTGTTATACTCGCTGAAAGAAATAAGATAAGGCGGATCAAGGTATATGAAATCATCTGTTGTTGGCTCTATTTCCGCAATAAATTCTTCAAAGTCCATGTTGAATAATTCTATATCCTTTTCAGATACATATTCAAAATACGCATTAAGAGCATTAACAACATTTTGATTAAAGTCAACATTTCCTACGGGGAGATTAAAATCCCCATTGTTATTGAATCTCAGCATACGGTTAAATCCGTAGATGAGCAAAACATACAGCTTTAACAGGTTTGACTTATCATTGTTGAAATCAGCTCTGAGCTTCATATATGCTTCTTTATTATACTTAGCATAATAAGTTTTTACAAAGTTGATCTTATATTCGTCAGGAACAGTCCTGCCCAGGAAAGAGGCTGAAAGCCCGTAGCCATTTATAATATCGGTCAATTTGCTCCAGAAGCCGTCAACATCGTTGCTATAATCAAATAACAGCCTGTGTAAAGCTATCATATAACTATCTATATCATTAACAAGATAGCTTTCAGCATCGACATTAAGAAAAACACTGCCGCCGCCGCAGAAAGGCTCAATGAACCTGTCAATATCAGTTGGGAAATGCTCTTTAAGCTGTGGAACGAGCTTGAACTTGTCGCCCACATAAAAGAAGGGCGATCTTCTGAAAGAAGTAGCTATCTGAGTTTTCATAGTAATCACTTCACTTTAACAATAAAAATCAGTTCTTTGTGGTCATTAAAATCGGTTTTTCCCGCATTGAAGAAGTTGTGTGATGTTTCAAATCGCTGAACTTCTCCTCTTGCGGATAGGGCAGTTTCAATATCTTCCAGTGTCATTTTGTTTTTTGAAGAACTGCTCTTTGATTCGTAGGTGTTGTTATACGAAACAACGATATATTTGCAATCAAGTCTATCTATTAGCTCCTTGAATACTATTTTTGCTTTATTACGGCAGTAGTCGCTCATATTTTCAGGATCAGGCTTTAACGCTACCCCATGAAGTTCAGGCTTTCGCCAACAGGTTATGTTCTCCAAAACATGATAAAATCGGCTGTACTGCCTTGAATTGTAGGGTGGATCAATATATACTATATCACATTTCAGCTTAAGAGCGAATTCATTGGAATCCTCTCTTGATATAGCTATTTGCGACTTTTTTGTTTTATATGGATTAATAAGATCAAATGAAAATGTATCAGGAATATCGTGTCCTTTTATATACGCATCATAGTGACCTACGGTATTAGCACTTTTATCTGCTGAATACAGCAGCGATGCAAGAAGCATAGCAAATTCCTTGTCTGATAGTTTATCTTTATCGGATTCGATAACTTCTCTTATATGTCCAATCAGTTTTGCGTCACTGTGCGAAAAGAACTTCCCTCCGAAATTAATGGAGATATAATTCTCGTCTATATCGTCTGCTGACAAAGATTGAAAACGGCTGCAATATTCAGAGATTAAATTCTTGTCATAAGGAGCAGCATCAAAGAACGCTTTATAAATAACTTCATTTGAATAAAGAAAGTCATTAATGTATATCTTCTTCATTTTATCAAGCATAGTATATGAAATAATGCCTGTTCCTGCAAAAATATCACAAAAGGAGTTGCCGTTACAGTTTTCAGCTATCAATTCACTTATCCAAGAGGAGAGCTTATACTTACTACCAGTGTATCTCCTGTTCCAAATATCAAACATAATAGTCTCCGTTTCAATATAATTACTCATATTATTATAGCATAAACAGGCAGAAAAAGCAATGGCTTAGACGGATATTTTGCCTATTTTTCATCAAGTTGTAACTTCGACTCCACCGGAATCAAATTTCATGCTTTCCCTTCCTCGGCTTCTTTATCTTAGCAACCGCCGTCACATCAAACCCATACTTATCAAGTATCCCCTCAGCAAGAGCCTTTATCTCAGCCTTATACTGTTTTCCCAACTCATACAACTCCGACGAAGGCAAGCCGTTTCGTATCAGCTTCTTTTTGAGCGCCGTCATTTTATCCATACGCACTTGCTTCGACTGTATAAATTCATCGTAATCATCAGGGTGATAGCGGTCGATCTCTACCACATCGAGATACCCCTTGTATCTGCGGACAAAGGAATCATAGTCTTTCTTTATTGCCGAGTATTCCTGCGTATTCTCTTCAATGATTTTTTCTTTCTGTTGCTTCTGTGCTTCGATACACTCAGCAGCTTGACAGCAGACTTCGCTCTCCGTTCCGAGAAACAGCTTATGACAGAATCCGCACTCACATATTGTCCACTTGTTCTTGTGAACGAGCTGCCCTATCTCAGCAAGGACGGTTATCAGGCAGTTATCGCTTTCATGGAACACATTAAAGGTATAGTCATCGGCAGCGATAACCGTTCTGCTTGATGTAAGGGCGAAATGCTCCATAGTGACCTTGTGACTGAAATACGCTTCACTGCACAGCAATCCAAGCTGCGTATCGAAAAACGCATTGATGCGTTCAGATATGCCTGTCTGTACCTTGTTCCTGTTCAGCTTGGCAAGCACCACATCATTCGGCTTCAATAGCTGATAACGCTCAGTGTCATACAGATCAATGACCGCTGACACAAAGTTCCTGAAAAATATGTTTTCCCCATACTCGGCAACAAACCTTGCGATCATATCATCGGTGCTGACTTCGATGCTCCTGCCGATACGCAAAGCACTGTGAAGCCTGTCCCGAAACGTGTCAAACGGCTCGGTATGCTCCCGAAACATCTTATGCTGATACAATAGCTCATCAAAGGTATAAGTCCGTGTATTCAGCACTGAGCCGTGAATACTCTCATCATCATTCTGTACAGACTGTGCGATGTCTATCGTGCGGTCTGTTTCGTTTATTCGGTAAATTGTGGTAGTCTCCATACGCTCACCTCGTTTTTGGTATCTTATTCTATTATAGCATACAATACGCAAGTTGTCAATAATATGCGTATTCTTATAATAGCGTTTCGTATCACAAAAATATTTGCGTATTTGATTGGAAATATACGCATTATCCGCACATGGACTCGTTCGGAAATGTTACAATGTTCATGTCAGCAGGAGAAAGATAGCTGACAGCGGAGCAGCACAGCCTATGTTGACCGCCACAATTACAAAACATCAGAAAGGACTGATAGAAACTTGAATGAATCAAACCAGTGGGCAACACCCACACCCCTCCGTCCCGACGGGACGAACCTCCTGCCGTTCCCCGTGAACGCACTCCCACCTATCATAGGTGATATGGCGGACGCAATAGCGACTACCACATCAACGGACGTTGCTATGGCAGGCACTTCGATACTCTCGGCGGTGAGCTACTGCTTTTCGGGAGTATACCGTATGTCGGCAAAGCGTGACCATACAGAGCCGCTGGTGCTTGACACCCTCACGATAGCAGAGCCGAGCTTTAAGAAGTCTCCTGTTATCTCACTGATAAAGCGACCGTATATTCAGTTCGCTCACGATTGGAACGAAAACAACAAGCAGGACATCTTCACGGCGCAGGCAGAATACAAGCTGTTAGCAGGCAAGCTCGAAGCACTTGAAAAGAAGAAAGATGTTACCGCCGAGGAGATAGCCAAGCTCCAGACGGAGATGAGCAATATGCCTCCGAGCAACTTCCGTAGAATAGCTGTTGACGATGTCACGCCCGAATCCCTTGTGCATCTGTTGGAAGAAAACGGCACTCTGCTGATGATCTCCGATGAAGCCGGTATGCTCGGCAATTTCAGCGGACGGTACAGCAGCAATATCCCGAACCTTGATTTGCTCCTGAAATCGTGGAACGGAGAAACGTATATCAGCGACAGAGCGACCAGAGGGTGCATCGTTCTCAAAAAGCCCTACATGAGTATCTGTCTTGCGTGTCAGCCCTATATGTTTGATAGCATGATAAACAATCCTGCTTTCAGGGGCAGCGGTCTGATAGCTCGTTTCCTCTATTGTTTCCCCGTAAGCAATATCGGTTCACGGAAATATGATACCTCACCTGTACCGGAAGCTGTATCGGAAAACTATCAGAAGCTGATATACAAGCTCCTCGGTGTAAAGTTCACCTATCACGATGAAAAGGAACTATATCTGCACTTTGACGGTAAGGCTTACGGAGAGTTTGTTGACTATTACAACAACTACATTGAGCCACACCTCGTCACGGACATGGCTTTCTGCAAGGACTGGGGCGGCAAGTATCACGGTGAACTGCTCCGCCTGTGCGGTATCATTCACTGCATCAAGTGTGCGCTGAATGGTGTTGATCCTGTGGAGAGCCGTGTTACACTCGATACGTTCTGCAACGCTATCGAGATAGGCGAGTATTTCCGAGAGCAGGCGATATATGCTTACAGCCTCGGTGATGTTGACCTCGGAACTATCAAGGCTGAACGTGTGCTGAACAAGATTCGCTCCAAGCACATCACGCAGATAAGGCAGAACGATTTATACAAGCTGTGCCGATGCACACTGTTCAAGAATGCCGCCGATTTCGGTGAGACAATGGAGATGCTGGAGGAATACGGCTATCTCCACCGTGAGACAATTCCGGCAGCAAACGGCTGTAATCGTTCTGGGATAATGGTCTATATCAATCCCCACATCCGTACACAATAAGCATTTTAGACATTATAGAAGCTATTGTGCTTAAAATGCTTAAAGTTCACAACATAAAAACCGTAGAAAGAGAGAGGTTTATTACTATGAATACAACAGAAAAGAAAGCAATCGTAGACAACATTCTGGAGCTGCTCATTCAGCTCACCGAGGACGGAGAGAACTCCGCTCCGCAGACAACCAAAGCACCGACCGCCGACAAGGTGGAGATGCTGACGATCAAGGAGAGCGCCGCACTCATCAGCGGACTTTCCGAACACACCGTCCGTCAGCTTGTGAAGCAGGGCAAGGTAAAGTCCGTAAGAACAGGCGCAGGCAGGAACGGAAAAATACTCGTGAACAAGGCTGACCTTGTAGAGTATTTTCAGGGAAAGGGGGCGTGAGAAATGAGTAAGCTCGAAACGCTGAAATTCTTCCTTTGGAAAAGAAGCGGTCTTCATCTCCGTGATGCCCTCGCTCGCTACTACGACTACCTGTCCAACGAGGAGATCAGGCTCTACGAAAATGAGCTTGATCAGCTCCTCGAAAAGTACGAAGTTGAGGAGGAGCTGCCGTTCTGATTCTTATGATCTCGGAGCGAGTATTTTAACAGAATCCGAGCTGAGATTTTTGCAGAAAAATATCATTTCCGATATGATGATTTTCAAAAATTGTAATGCGGATTTTTGATTCCTGTACCCACAATTTTGGCTGCTCTGTCAGCCCTTCTTTTCCCGTCAGGGATAGCCCCGCAGGGCGGAGTAGTTCTTGTGGCGGTCTGATGCTGCCGCAAATACTACGGAGTTACAAGCGGCGCTCACGTCCCTTGTAATCGGCGCTCCGCGCCTCTCTCGCCCGTCAGGGCTTTGCGTAGCACATAGCGAAGTCTTGTGCGTGCAATCTCCACTTTAGCGGTCATGAAAGGAAGTGTTGCCTATGTAAAAATGATTGGATTTAACAGAAAGAGATAACCAAATCCAATTAGAAACGAGGTCAATAAAATGAAAGAGAAACGAATCTCATTCGGTCAGGGAAAAGGTTCTCTGACTCACAACAACAGGGAGTTCGTAGCGGACAATGTTGATGTATTCCGCACTCCCGATAACATCACCTTCGTGTGCCAGCCTATAGGCGAAGCATACGATCAGCTTTTCAAGGAATCCACCGAGCGTTACAATGCCAAACAGAAGCGTAATGATCGCAAGGTTCACGGCAGCTACTACGAGCATCTTTTCGGTGTGAAGCCCTGCAACACTGTACGCACCGCTGCCGACAAGCGTAAGAGCTTTTATGAGGACGTTGTTCAGATCGGCAAAAAGGAAGATTCGGGGTATGGCACTGAGGATTTTCAGCTCGTAGCTGAATGCCTGAAAGAGTACATGGAAGGTTTCCAAAATCGCAACCCTAACTTTTATGTTTTTAACGCCGTCCTGCACATGGATGAAGCAACTCCCCATTTGCACATCGACTACATTCCTGTCGGTCACTACAAGCGTGGGCAGGACACACAAAACGGTATCGCCCAGGCTCTCAAAGAAATGGGGTACGGCGAGGGCAAAATGGCTATCGCCAAATGGCGAGCTGCTGAGGTGGAAGTGCTGAATAAAATCTGCCTTGAACACGGTATACAGCCCCTTGCTCCCGAAAAGTCGAGAGGGACGTTAGAAATACCTGAGTATAAGGAACAGCGCCGTCAGAACGATGAGCTTAAAATGCAGAATGCTCAGGTCGAAGCGGAGCTTGCGGAGAAGCAAGCAAAGAGTAAGAAGCTCGATGCTCAGATTGAGCAGAAGACAGCTCAGGTCAAGGCGATACTCAACTATATTCCCGACTACGAAAGGGAATTTAAAATTGAGGACGAGTGTGAGCAGCTTTGCCAAGAACTGAGCAGTCTGCTTACAGGAAAGCTGTCTATCATGAAGCACTCGGACGAGATCATCTCCAAAGCACAGCGTCTGAGCAAGATCATGAAGAAGCTCAGCGACAGCACTCATAAGTCCGGCGATACGGTATATACTCTCCGTGAACGACTGGACAAGAGCCTGAAAGAAACGGAAAGTGTGAGGGAACGTTTGAACGAGGTTTCAAGCGAACGCTCGGAGCTTCGCCGTGATAATTCCGATATGCAGGCACAGTTAGATGAACTGATTGAGTTTGTGAGCCTGCTGAAACGTCTTGAACCACAGAAATATGCTGAGGTTAAGCAGGTGCAGGAGCATATTCTGGCTCAGCGTGAAGAAGAACAGTTACAGCAGTCCGCCACCAGAAAGAAAAAGTCGTGGGGACTTGAATAATACAAGATAGAACAAGAGAAAAAATATCACAGCAAGCCTTGACAATGCCGATATATTGCGCTACAATAGGTATTGAAAAGGTACGCTGTGATATTACCGAGGAGGTACATATTATGGCAACTATTCAGAAACGTGGCGACAGCTACTCCATCAGGGTGAGCTGCGGCTACGACAGCAAAGGCAAGCAGGTGATCCAGTCTATGACGTGGAAGCCTGAGCCGAAAATGACAGCTAAGCAGATCGAGAAGGAGCTGAACCGTCAGGCAGTCATGTTCGAGGAAGCCTGCAACAAGGGCTACCAGAGCAAGGCTATCAAGTTTGAGGTGTTTGCAGAACAGTGGTTTGAAGAATACGCACGTCCGAACCTCAGAAATACTACCTATGAGCGTATGCTTCAGCTCCGCAAGAGGGTGTATGCCGCTATCGGTCATCTCCGAATGGACAAGATCACTCCGAGACAGATACAGGCTTTTGTGAACTCGCTCTCAAAGGACGGTGCTAACGAGCGTACAGGCAAGCCACTCGCTCCAAAGACGATAAGGCATAACCTCAGCTTCGTGTCTGATGTGTTCGCCTATGCCGTGAAAATGGGGGTGGTAAGTGACAATCCCTGTGCAAAGGTCACGCTGCCGAAGAACGAGCAGACTGAAAAGAAAATCTATACTCCTGAACAGGTGCAGAGATTTCTTTCTCTGCTGAACGATGAACCCTTGAAGTACCGTACTTTCTTCAACCTGATGATATACAGCGGTTTCAGACGGGGAGAAATGCTCGGTCTGGAGTGGAAAGACGTGGACTTTGAGAACAACATCATCAGCGTTCGCCGCACAAGCAACTACACGGCGAAGAAAGGCATTTACACCGACACCACCAAAACACGCAAGTCGCAGAGAACGCTCAAATTTCCGCAGGAGATCATGGATATGCTGAGGGAATACAAGGCTGAACAGGATGAGCAGGCGCTCAAATGCGGTGACAAGTGGGTAGAGACTGACCGTCTGTATGTAAAATGGAACGGCGAACCTATGCAGAACGGCACACCTTACTTCTGGCTCGGTGAGTTTTGCGAGAAGCACGACCTTCCGTTCTACGGCTTGCACAGCTTCCGTCACCTGTTCGCTTCGCTCCTTGTTAATCAGGGTGTGGACATAGTGACCGTTTCGGGAGCGTTAGGACACTCGACAGTTTCTACAACAAGTAATATCTACTGTCATATGTTGGAAGAATCAAGAGCAAAAGTCTCCGATGCCGTCAGCTCGGCACTCGATTTCTCAGGCAAGAAAAAAGAGCTGAATGGTGCTTGACCAACGGCTCACAGCTCCGCATTTTCAAAATAAAGAACAGATAAAGAACAAAGCGGATTTTCACTATAAAAGAAAAGCTCGGAAACAACGTAATTACGCTGTTTCCGAGAACGTTGAATGGTGACCCGTACGGGAATTGAACCCATGATTCCGCCGTGAAAGGGCGGTGTCTTAACCTCTTGACCAACGGGCCGGATGCGTTAAAGCGAAAAGCGATAACGCATGGTAGCGGCAGTAGGATTCGAACCAACGACCAATCGGGTATGAACCGAGTACTCTAGCCAACTGAGCTATGCCGCCATACAAGCTGTGTAAATATCACAGCTTAGTTATTATACTACATAATAGAAGAAAAGTCAAGGGGATTTGAAGAAAAAGCGGAAGTTTGTAGAAAACAGCACAAACGCGGTGAGCATTAGCAATGGAATTGTGGAAAAGAACGAAAACTAAGCCTTATCTTTCTGCTTGAAAATAAGAGAGGCAATCAGACCAAATAGGAGAGCGGCAGTTACTCCGCCGGCTGCGGCAGTCAAGCCGCCAGTGAAGATACCGAGAAATCCGTCCTTTTCGATCGTTTTGCGAATGCCCTCAGCGAGAAGATGACCGAAACCCGTAAGGGGCACGGACGCACCTGCGCCCGCAAACTTGGCGAAGGGCTTGTACAGACCCACGGCTGAAAGAATTACTCCTGCTACGACATAGCCCGTGAGAATACGCGCAGGGGTGAGGTTAGTGAAGTCGATGAGGAGCTGACCGACAGCGCACAAAGCTCCGCCGACGAGAAAAGCCTTGATGATATCCATAAGCATAGAATTTACCCCCTTGTGAAGTGAACGAGATGAGCGATAGACGGAATGGATTCGCCCTGCTGGACGGACATTGGCGACATTAGCGCGCCTGTTGCGATAAAAAGCATACTGCGGACTTCTCCGCTTTGGAGCATGGGCAGGAAATGACCGCACAGAACGCTTGCACTACAGCCGCACCCCGAACCTCCGCAGTGGGTGTCCTGCGCGTCACAGTCGAAGATCATAGCACCGCAGTCTCTGTGCTGTATCGAAATGTCGATATTCTGCCTTGCCAAAATGTCGATAACGAGCTTGCTGCCGACCGTACCCAAATCTCCCGTGACTATCAGGTCATAGTCGTTTGGCGAAGTTTTCGTTGCGGTGAGATAACGTCGTATAGTTTCCGCAGCGGCAGGAGCCATAGCGCTGCCCATATTATTTATGTCTGAGACATCGAGGTCAGCTATTTTGCCGATACAGCCGCCTGCAACGGTTGGAGCGTCCTTTCCGCTGACCTCTGACAGAATGACAGCGCCCGAGCCTGTGCACGTCCATTGAGAGGTGGGAGTTCTCTGACCGCCGTAGGAAAGCGGAAAGCGAAACTGTCTCTCAGCCGTTGAGAAGTGCGACGAGGTGACGGCAGTTATTCTCTTGGCCGCGCCGCTGTCAATGAGGAGCGAGCTTATGAGCAGTCCCTCCGCCATAGTGGAGCAAGCGCCGTAAAGACCGAGAAACGGTATTTCAAGCTCCCTCAGACCGTAGGTCGAGCCAATGCATTGGTTTATGAGGTCGCCCGAGCAGATAACGTCCACATCGTCTTTGAGAATATCGGCTTTTTGTGCGGCAATACGCACAGCTTCAAGCTGAAAGCGGCTCTCGGCTTTTTCCCATGTTTCCTGTCCGAAGTGACTGTCCGCGACCACCTTGTCAAAGCAGTAACCGAGCGGCCCGTCACCCTCCATTTGTCCTACCACAGCGGCAAAGCTTTCTGCGCCGACTGATTTTGAGATCCTGAAAATTCCCTGTTCAATATATTCAGCCATAATACCTCCCTGACACTTGCTCTGAAAAGCGTCACATCGTAAAATCTTCGGTAGTATTATGGCTGGATTGAGTAAAATTATGCAAAAAAATAAGAGACTTGAAAAAAGTCTCTTATAACTTATTTAGGGAGTGTTGACACTAAGATAATATGCAGATTTTCGAGCATAAATTTT
>UQEM01000052.1 GCA_900540005.1 uncultured Ruminococcus sp. | reverse complement strand
GCAGCGTCAGATGTGTATAAGAGACAGCAATGGAGGAGAAGCTTCCGCGGCTTCTGCTTCTGGACAGAATGCTTCCCGAGGAGGACGGCATTTCCGTGCTGAGAAAGCTGCGCGCAAGGGAGGACACCCGAAAGCTGCCCGTGATAATGCTCACGGCAAAGGGCATGGAAGTTGACAAGGTAGAGGGGCTCGACAGCGGTGCGGACGATTATATCACCAAGCCGTTCGGTACAATGGAGCTTATTTCGCGCGTGAAGGCTCTTTTGCGGCGAACTGAGGACGATATGCCGCCGTTCCCAACTGATACCATAAGTATCGGCGGCCTTTGCATTTCACGCGAAAAGCACGAGGTCACGGCGAACGGCGAGCGCGTCAGTCTGACGCTGAAAGAGTACGCGCTGCTCGAACTTCTGATGAAGAACAAGGACAGAGTTTTCTCGCGCGACACACTCCTGCGTGAGGTCTGGGGATATGATTTCTCGGGCGAGAGCCGAACGGTTGACGTTCATATACGAACTCTCCGCGCCAAACTCGGGGACTGCGGCGGAATCATACGCACGATACGCGGAGTAGGATATAAGGCAGGTGAGGAGTAATGACAAAGCGTATACTTGCCAGTATTCTGACGATCTCGGTACTTTCGGTTATAATTGCGGTTCTGCTCGCGACTGCTCTTTTGCACAATTACTCAACGGAAAAGCTCGAAACGGAAATTGCTACCGATGCCGAAATAATAGCGGAAGCTGTCGAAATAAACGGCGGCAGGTTTCTGAACGAGACAAGTTTTTCGAGCGATATACGCGTGACGTGGATAAGCAGCGATGGCAGGGTTATTTTCGATTCGGAGGAAAATCCTAAGGAACTCGACGACCATTCAGACCGAAAGGAAGTCCACGACGCTGTAGAAAAAGGGGAGGGAACTTCCGACCGTTACTCACATACGATAATGAAAACCACGCTCAATCACGCGGTAAAGCTTTCTGACGGCACGGTCATACGCGTTTCGAGCGTTCACAATTCATTTCTGGCGCAGATAATGAGCATATTAAAGCCGCTCCTGCTGATACTCGCGATAACCGCGGTCATTTCGGCGCTTGCGGCAATGTTGGTGATCAGGAGCATTATCAAGCCCATTAACGACATTGACCTCGACAGACCTGTTATTGAGAAAAGCTACAAGGAGCTTGCGCCGTTGGTCAATAAGCTCAGAGTACAGAATATTCGCGTTGCGCACCAGCTTGAACAGTTGAACAGCAGCCGCGAGCAGCTCAGTCTCATCACAGAAAATATGAGTGAGGGACTCATGATAATTGGGCGTAAAAGCACGGTTCTTTCCTGCAACAGTGCGGCGATAAGACTGCTCGGGAATCCGAATTTCAAGGAGGGTCAGAGCGTTTATGCGCTGAATAATTCTGAAACTTTCCGCCGCTGTATCATGAATGCTCTCGGCGGAGTCCGCTCGGAGTGCATACTCAAAGCAGACGGCGGCGAGAGGGAAGTAATAGCCAGTCCTGCGTCAGGAACAGGAGCTTTGTGCGGAATAGTGGTGTTCGTCATGGACGTTACCGAACGTCAGCAGCTTGAGACCATGCGCCGCGAGTTCACCTCGAATGTCTCTCACGAGCTGAAAACGCCGCTCACAACGATTTACGGCATTTCGGATATGCTCGCAGGCGGAATGGTCGATCCCGCGGACGTTCCACGATTCGGGGCGGATATCAAGACCGAGGCGGACAGAATGATCACGCTGATAAGCGATATCATCTCGCTCTCCAAGCTTGACGAGAGTGACAGTTCGCCGCACGAGGAAGAGGATATAGATATCTATGAACTTGCGCAGGAAACGCTTGACAGGCTGAAAGTCGGGGCTGCACAGAAGAATGTTACCTGTACGCTCACTGGCGAACACGTTCATATAAACGGCAGCCGTACCGTTCTCGGCGAGGTTATTTACAATCTGTGCGACAATGCTGTCAAATACAACAAAGAGGGCGGAAGTGTTATGGTAAAGGTCTCGCATATTCCGAAAATTGCCATGATAACGGTTTCCGATACGGGAATCGGCATACCTTCGGAGCATCTGGGACGCATTTTCGAGCGGTTCTATCGGGTTGATAAAAGCCGTTCACGCAGGATAAAGGGAACGGGCCTCGGACTTTCAATAGTAAAGCACGGCGTGCTCTACCACGGCGGAACAGTTCGCGCCGACAGCACTCAGGGAGAGGGAACGACCTTTACAGTTGAACTCCCGATAACTCCGCAAAATGTAAACGCATAAAAATTCCCCCGTACATGAAAAGTACGGGGGATAATTTTTGTGATTTTATACAGATCTTATTCGGGGAGACCGCTTAACTCAAATGTTACTTCAAAATCAGTCCACTCGTCAATTGAAGAAACGTCCAGTACAGCGTCCTCTTCGTATCCTTCGTAGAAGAGCTCAACGTCAATGCTGTCCTCGTAGTTGTATATGCTTACAGGCTGCTGCTTGATCTCCTGTTCCTTACCGTTTATCTTTATAGATTTTACTGTAAGAACTGAATCTTCTGCGCCCTCGATTCCGGAAGCCTTGATCTCAATGTTGTGGAATCCCTTGGGTGTGGAAGCCTGCCAGTATTCTCTGAAAAGCTCTGAATCAGTGGTTACGCCGACAGTGTACTCGCCGTTTCCTGTGATCTTTGCAACCTTTGCATTTCCTGCAAGATAATCATCATAATAACCTGTGTAGTACGAGTCGAATTCCGCATCGGAAATGTAGAGGTAAGCCTCTCCGTCCTCGGGAGTTACGCCGTCATAGTCGCTTGATGACTTGTAATCGCTGTCATCATAATCCAAGTCATCATCGTCATCGTAATCCAAGTCGTCATCATCATAGTACCAATCGTCATAGTAGTCGTCCTCACCGTCAAGTTCGGAGTAAAGATCGTCTGTGAACGACTTTGCTGCATCATCTGCAAGATCATCGCTGAAACCGATCTTTGTAAGTACATTCTTAGCCCAGCTTTCAACGTTGTCTCTGGTGATATAGTCGTTGATGTCGAACGAATCAATTTCATCAGCATTGATGATGTAGGCATTACTCTCGTCAGGCTTTTCAACCTTAGCGCCGTCCTCAGATGAGAATCCGAGAGTTACAGTACCAAAGTCCTTGCCCTCAAAGCTTATATTGTAAGAAACTTCCTGCTCCTTGCCGGAGGATTTGAAGTCAATATCGATAGGATCCATGTCGGGAACGATAATGGAAACATCTGCGTTGAAGTATCCCTTATCTTCGTTTACGATCTCGAAGTCCTTGAATGTGAGTGTGTATGACTGCATGGTAGTTGTGGTCTCCCATGTATCATCGTCATATTCTTCGTGAGGAATCTCCATGTCGATCTGACCGCTGTACTTGCTATTGCCTTCTTCCTTGGCTGTGAGTTCAACGGAAAAATCCTTATCGTCGCCTGTCTTGGAGTAGAGTTCACCGCGTATATCATCGCTGTCTTTTCCGAAAACAGCAAAAACTTCGTTCTCATCGTCCTCAGCAGAGAAACCTCTGATCTTGCCTGTTGCATCAATGTATGTCTTTAATGTGACAGCGTCAGAATCATCATAGTAGTCATTATCACTGAGTTTGTCCTTGAGAGAGTCAATCATGTTCTGGATAGAGTCTTTGTAGTCGCTCTTTTCCATGAGACCTAACTTATCTGTGACAAGCTTCTTGGCGATATCGTCATTTTTGAGTTCGCGGAGCATATTTACTGCAAGCTTGTCGGTAAACTTATCGTCGATCTCGATTTCTGCGATAGTGTACTTTACTGAGATATCGCAGATGTCCACTTCTTCGCTCTTTTCAAGCTCAACGTCCTTTATTGTCTCGCCCCATACGCCTACATAGCGGTTGATCTCCGTCTCAAAGTCCTCGGGTGAGAGATACTTTGAAGGATCAGCGAGCACTTCGCGGTAGATCTCGAGATAGTCGGTCATAGCGCTATCATCAACAGCGCCGCCCCTATCGATTCCGAGCCACTTTTCTGTAAGTTCAGGCGAACGCAGGAAGAAGTAGAAAGCGTCCAGATCCTGAACAGCTTCGGCAGAGATAATGTTGTCTCCGTTGAGCTGAGCGTAAGCGCTGTAGCTTGCGAGAGTCTTATCCTGACTGAAGTCAGCTCCGACTTTGATGGATTCGATGTTATTGACAACGTCAATTACAGCCTTTGACTCATCGTCATCAGCGTCAGTGTAATTTTCCTCACCGAAGATCTCTGTGAGGAAAGCGTCCTTTGCGTCAGAAGTGATGTCGTAGTTTACATAGACAGAGCCGCTGCTGCCCTTGTCGTAATTGTCAAGACCTTTTTTGTACATTTCGCTGATAGACTTTGCAAAATCATCAGCGTTTTCCTCGCAGACCCATGCGTAGTAGTTTTCGGGCTTCATGGTCGTGAGCTTTACCTTGTTCTTTACATAATCGGAGCAAGCATAAGCCGTAACTGAGCCGCCGACTACAACAACTGCGGCAATACCGGCGATTATAGCAGCCTTTTTGCCCTTGTGAGCCTTTGTTACGTTTTCAACTCCCGAAACGCTGTCGAAGTCGTTTCCGCTGAAATTCTGATAGCCGTTGTTATAGTTTGTATCCTGTGAAGGCGCGCCGTTGTTGGGCGCGAAATTGCTGTTGTCAGGGTTCTGCGGCTCAAAGCCGTTGTCCTGACCGTTCTGGAAATTATCAGACATATAAATCCCCTCCTATAAATGTTTAACGAACGTATGAATTGAGTGTATGCGCGCAGATTTTGCGACATTACAAGAAAATAATACCACTTTTTTTACAAAAAGTCAATAAAGCCGATATATTTGTGATAATGCTGTAATGCTTTTTGAATAATCCGTATGTTTTAAGGCATAATATTAGCAGGGTAGTTGTTCACTCTGCCCTATACGCCGATACCTCGGTTAAAATGAAAAGGAGACTATCAAAATGGAAAATTTAAAGAAGAACGACAACATCAGATGTACAGTAAAGCAATGTCAGCACAACCTCGTTACTGAGGATTACTGCTGCCTCAACTGCATTTCAGTTGGCACACACGAGGCTAACCCGACTGACCCTCAGTGTACCGACTGCAACTCATTTGAGAAGAGAACAGGTTGCTGCTAAGACACGCTCGTCTTTTTTTCGTACCTTATGCAGGGGGAATTGACCCCCCTGCACCCTGAAAAGGGCAAAGGCGGCGCGAATTTTATTCTGCATTCTCGGCATATACATACCCTCTTCGTCAGGATTGTGAATAATATATAAATTAAACAGCAAAATACAGTCAAATAGAGAAAATTTCCTCTTTACCCTTGCATTATTATTCTGTTTGAGTTATAATATACCTATGATGTAATATTATTTGAATGGAGGTTTAATACTATGTTTGATAAGACAATGACATTTTCTGTCAACGAAGATAAGGAAGCAGAGCTCAAGAAGAACCTCACCATCATCTATGACGCTCTTATGCAGAAGGGCTATAATCCGATAAATCAGATTGTAGGTTATATCCTTTCCGAGGACCCGACCTACATAACAACATACAACAATGCACGAAGCCTTATCCGTCATATCGACCGTGATGAGCTTTTGCAGGTTCTTGTGAGGTCTTACCTTAATTCCTGAGGCAGATAAAATTCATATCTATACGCAAAATGGTCACTCTGAAAAAGAGTGACCATTTTTGTATTTATTGTGTTTGCTGACTGTAATCTTTGAATGAGAGGTTCATGTCTACCTCGCCGCTTATGCCGGGAATCGTTCCGTCACTTGCATACTGCCACATCTGGAAACGATAGTAGTAGGACGGCTTCTCGTCGTATTCCGCGAGCCAGAAATCGTATGCCGTGAGGCGTGGGAGGTCGAGCTTGTACATCGAGGTGTTTTTGTTTTGATAGATCATAGGAGTGTAGCCTGCGGACTTGACTCTTTCACAGAACGATATACAGCAGTCCGCGAGCATTTCGACCGATATTGAATCAGTACGCGCCGAGTCCTCATAGATAAGCTCCCAGTCGTAAACTACGGGATATGTAATATTATACGGTGCGATAGCGTCAATTACAGCGTCAGCCTCCTCGATAGCCTCGTCGGTGGTGACTGCCTGCGAGAAGAAGTAAACGCCCGTCTTTATACCCGCATCATTTGCGCCCTGCAAGTTTTTGGCAAAACTTTCGTCAAAGTGTATCTCACCGCCGCCGTATGAACGGTAGCCGACGCGTATCATTGCAAAGTCAATGCCTGCCGCCTTTACCTGTTCCCAGTCGATATCTCCCTGATACTGCGAAACATCAACGCCTGCGAACGAGGTGATAGTATCATTTTCCTTGTAGAATGAGTAGCCGTTTCGGGTAACTATTGAATCGGTATTAAGCTCAGAAGCTGGTACGTCAGCAAAAACAGGCATGAAAATTTCTCCGTAAGTGCTGTCGTTAAAGAGTATCTTCCTGCCGTCAAGCTGGTAAAAACTTTCCTCCTTTTCTATTACCGCACGGGTGCGAACCTGCGGTTCACCGCTCTGCGCAAGAGTTTCAACGGCATCGCCGCCCGTGAGCTTGTCCTTCAGAAGTCCCTGCCAAATGAGTGTTCCTCCGAGGATAACTATCACGATAAGCTCAGCGATCGCGATGAATTTAAGTCCGGCGCGGCTGGCTTTTCTTTTTGGTTTTATTTTATCTGACATTTTGTCCTCCGATTTTTGTCTTTTTCCGCTGCACAGATAAGTGCAGCCTATCCTGTGAATATGAGTCTTTATATATACATATTATCATATATCGCCGCAATAGTCAATACTGCCGAAACTGTCTCTACAGGCATTTACACGCGCATTTCTTGCGAATAACAAAAATGAGCCCGAGATTCGGACTCATTTTCAGATATTTATATTATGAGAGACTGGATCACCAGTTTTGTCCGGGACGTCCGCTGCCGCCGCCTGAGCTTGATGATGTTATCTGGGTAGCGCCTGAAAGTGTTCCGCCTATCGTTACAGCGTAATCGCCTGACTGCGAGAGTACTGTTGAGCTGCCCGAAACTGTTCCGCCAGACTGAGCCGTGCAGTTGGTGCAGTTCTGACCGGGAGAGCCGCTTGCAGAGAGGAACGAAACAATAACATTGCCCGAGTTGTCAACGAAGCTGTAGCGCGAACTGAGGTTTGTGTTGCCTGCGGTCATGGTGATAACGCTTGTGCCGTTGTAGTTGATAGTACTGCCGTTGTCGCCGCAGTCAAGGGGTTCCTGACCGTTTGCGCAGATATAGCCGCCGTTGAGGTCGATGTTGCCGTTTGAGTCGAATGCATCGTGGTCGCCGTTAGCGGAGTTTACACAAACAAAGCCGCCGTTGATGTTCATTGCGATGTCTGAGCTTGAAGAAGTCGAACCCTGACCCCAGCCCTGTCCGGGGCCTCCGCCGGGATTGCTTGAGCTGTCTGATCCGTCACTTGCGTTGTAGCCGTCATCAGTGGAGATAACATAAACAGTTCCGCTGTTCTGGTTGATTATAGGAGCTTCTACGCCTTCATAGCACTTTGAAATGAAGATCTGAACGTCGTCAAATGTATTTGCAGCAGTTTTGCCGATCGTGAGGTTGTGGTCTGCATGGAATCCGTCATCAGCCGTAGCAACTGTGAAGATACCGCCGTAAATGTTCATATCGCCGCCGCAGTGAACGGAGTCGTCAGAGGAGTCGATGTTGAACGTACCGCCGTTTATTGTGATATCGCCTACGCTCTGCCATGTTGTTCCGTCTGTGTCATAGATTCCTACAGCCTTGATACCCTTTGCTGAGATGTCGGTCTTGTTGGAGTTGCCGTCCTGCATACCTCCCATACCTCCCCAGCTGCCGCCTGAAGATGAGCCGCTGCCGGTGTAGTCGCCGCCTTGGTATGTGTAAATTGTGATATCGCCGCCGTTTATCGTAACGGACTGTTCGCCCTGAATACCGTCAGAGTAGGAGTTGATATTTACCGTACCGCCGTTTATTTCAACGTATCCCTTGCCGCTGTCGGTGCTGTTTGTGGACTTGATCCCGTCACCGCCCGTAGAGCCGTTGTTTGTCTTGACAGTTACGCTGAGGTTATAGTATGCGCCCTCAACTGCTAAATCATCGGGATTTCCGATCCTTACGCTGTCCTTGCCGCGGATTCCGTCATCAACAGCGTTTACGATGAGTGTGCCGTTGTAAATTCTCAGGTCGTCCTTGGAAACGATCGCGTCAGCAGCATTGCCGTTTACCGTGAGAGTTCCCTTACCCTTGAACTTTATGTCGTCCTTGGAGTATATCGCGCCCTGATCGTCATCAGCATTTGTGTAGTTTGTGCCGTCAGAGATAGTGTTCTCTGTGCCATTTTTGGAAACGATCTGAACCTCATCACCGATCGATGCAACATAAATAGGAGAAGTTGAGGTGTTTGTAAGACTCATTCCTGCAAGATCAAGCTCAACGACTGCCGAAGGATAAGCTGTTTTATCAACGTCAACAACGATCTGTCCCTCTGAAGCCGTACCTGTTACGGTGAATACGCCCTCTTTGATGATAGTGATGACTCCGCCGCTTACAGTTGCAACATCAGCAGGAGCATTGGTCTGTATTGAAGTACCCGAAAGAGTTATTGTATAGCCTTCAGTTGTAGGATCAGTAGTGGAAGAACCGCTCTTTCCGGCGGGATTAACTGTTTCAAATGTTGTTACCGAGTCTGTAACGCTGAAATCAGTTGCAGTATCATTTGAATGTGTAACAATTGCGCCTGTTGAGGCATTTGTGAGGCTGTACGAGCTTCCTGTCTTGATAGAAGCGTCAGAAATAAGAACGTATTTATACTTCTTTGAAAAGCTTGCACTTACATCGCCGACTGAAATGCTGTTTGCCTTCTTCCAGCAAGCGTCGCTCTCAGAGGAGTCTATGCAGTTAAGGAGCAGAGTTGCCTGATTTTCTGAAGAAACGCCCTCAGCCTGATTGTCTGTAGCTGTTGCAATCACAGTACCGCCTGTGATGTTTACACCTGACGCTGCCGTGAGACCTCTGTCGCCGCCTGCAACAAGACTTCCGCCCGAAATATCGATCGTTGTGCCGGACTGTACAGCGTCTGCACCGGCCTTGACAGTAACGCTGCCGCTCTCAATAAGAACATTGCCGTTTGTGGACTTGATACCGTCACTTGTAGCGTCAACAGTTACTACAGAAGTTCCCTTGATATCAACTGATGTCTTACCGTTTATGCCGTTTGTTTTGCTTCCTGATGTGGAATTGAGCGTAGTTACGGAAACATCTGCATTGTTGATCTTGAGGTCGTTGTTGCAGACGATACCGTCCTGAGTGTTAGCGGTAACGATAAGCTTGCCTGTTCCGTTGTCGCCGCCCTTTATGGTGAGATCGTCCTTGGCTTCGATTACAGCATTGCCGCTTGTGTAAGCCGTATCGCCGTCGGAGATAGTGTTTGTTGTGCCGTCAACGAGATTTATGGAAGTTTTCTCCGCATTTGTTACAACAAATGGAGAATCAGACTTGCCTGTGATACTTGTGCCGTTGAGGAAGATCTTAACGGTATCAGGATCAGCCGTCTCGTCTGCAATATTTACGTTTATCTGTCCGTCATCAAGAGTACCGTCAACGTAGTATATGCCTGAGTGGTTAATGGTCACGGTCGAGCCGGTTACCTCTGCATAGCCGTTGCTGTCTCCCTCAACAGAAATAGATATATTGTTAAGGTGGATATAAACAGAGTCGGTTTCGGGGTCGACAGAGCCGTCTTGATAAGATTCGGGGAGAGAACAGAGTCCAACGAGATATTTTTGAATAGAAAGCGCGTCCTTTGCGGTTATTCCGCTGCCTCTTTCGTATACATCGGCATTATCCAGACCTTCAGCCGTGATCCTGCTTTCGTCTGTACCTTCAAGACCATAAACGCTCGGCTTTGATATGGATTGAAGTATGAGCACAGCATCAGAGATATCAACATTACTGTCACAGTTTGCGTCGCCGTAAACAACATTTGTTGAGGCAGCGGCTGCTGTTGTAACATTTGAAACAGGCATAGCAGAGGCAACTGAGCATATTGCCGTAAAGCCTGCAAGCATTTTTTGTAAACTTGCTTTTTTCATAGTAATCAAACTCCTTAAAATAGATTTTTTGGAATGATCCGTTTTTCTATGATTAGAGTATAGTCTATGAGTCTTAAAATAATCTTAAAATAATCTTTAATTTTATTCAATATTTACATAGCGGTTCAAAATAAATTTGATCTGACCCCTTGACAAAGGCATAACTATAGTGTAAAATTTAATTGAACTCAATCTAAAACAGAGTTCTGATTTATAGGAGGTATTATTATGGATTACTCATACAACACAAAAATGGTCTGTTCACAGCAGATAAATTTTCACATTGAGGGCAATGTGATCACAAACGTTTCGTTTATCGGCGGCTGCAACGGTAACCTCAAGGCTATCTCGAAACTTGTTGACGGCATGACCGTAGAGCAGATCGAGGAAAAACTGAAGGGCAACCTCTGCGGCAAGAGACCGACTTCCTGCGCGGATCAGCTTGCTATTGCTGTCCGTGAGGCTTACGAGAAGGAGCAGGAAAATGCCTGAGCGCTCCGGATCGGGAGAATACGGCTGTCTGCGTCTTGAGAACCAGCTTTGTTTTCCGCTTTATGCCTGTTCGCGCGAGATAATAAAGAAATACCGCCCGTTTTTGGCGGAACTCGACCTCACTTACACCCAGTACATCGCAATGATGGTTCTGTGGGAGGACAAGAAAATCAGCGTAAAACAGCTTGGCGAAAAGCTCTTTCTCGATTCGGGGACTCTTACTCCTGTGCTGAAAAGCCTTGAGGGAAAGGGGCTCGTCAGCCGCAAACGAAGTTCGGAGGACGAAAGAGTGCTATTTGTGGAGATCACCGAGGAGGGTGAGGCTTTGCGAGGTAAAGCAGTTGAAATTCCTGAAAAAATAGGCTGTTGCATACCTCTTGAGGACAGCGAGGCTGTGGAATTGTACAGACTGCTGTACAAGGTGCTTGGTTCGTGCATATAAAATCAAGCCATGAAATTTCTGAGTGTGGAAATTTCATGGCTTTTTTGCTTTTGAAGTGCCGTAAGCGATGTGCGACTGAAAGCATGATAAGAGTGAGCGAGTTTACGAGCGGAAACGTGGCTGCGGTCGAGCTGGCTCAGCTCGTCAAGTTGGAAAAGGGGAGTTTTTCAGGTTCAGCTACAAGAAATTCGACCGCGCGCCTGTTGTTTACGATCGTATTCACAATGTTGCTTCCTCCGTATTCTCCGTCACGAGTCCACGAGAACGGCTCATCGTCAAGGTTGGTTATAACCAGTTTACTCGTGCGGAAATAAAGAATATTCTTGTGCTCGGTGTCGTTTTTGAGCAGCGAAAGGGCAGTTCTGTCAAGGTCGAAAATATTGTCGGGCTTGCGTACAAGAGTTACCTCGAATATACCGTCATCAAGCAGGAAGTTGTCCATTTTGAGAATTCCTGCGATCGAGGCGGTATTAGTGACCATACCGTAAATGAACTCGTCCTCGATGACTTCGCCGTCGCATTCAATGCGCATTTTTTTTGCCTTGATATTGTTGAGCTGAGCTGCTCCGTTGACCATATAGGCAGCGTGACCAAACAGGTTCTTTACCCTCTGAGAGGTGTCGTAGGTTATATTGGTAAATGCTCCGAAGGCCGCAACGTAGGAGAAACTCTGACTGTTGAGACTGCCGATATCGCAAAGGCAGGGCTTGCCGTTAATGATGTAGCGGACGGCTTCTATGGTATCGGTGGGGATCCCGAGATTTTTTGCAAAATCGTTGGTAGAACCTGCGGGAATGTATCCTATCGGGATACGATCTTCGCACTCCATGATTCCCTGAAGGCATTGGCTGAGTGTACCGTCTCCGCCTGCGCAGACGAGCAGGTCGTAACCGTGATGGCAGGCATATTTCGCCCATTCTGCGGCATCATCGCCGCTCTGGGTTGTGTGTATTGTTATATAGTATCCGGCTTTTGTGAATTCGTCCACTATTGCACCGAGTTTTTTACTGATCCTTGCCTTGCCCGCGACAAGGTTTACAATAAAATACATTTTCTTCATTGGCATCTGCTCCTTTTCGCGTAAATTGTCATGTGTTATTGCTATAATTTTAACATAGGTTTAACATTATGTCAAGCGCAGTATAGACTTCCGGCGGCAGATATATACAATTGTGAAACAGCCGATCAATATAAAAAGGCTCGCTCAACAATTGTTGAGTGAGCCTTTAGTGTGCGAGTTGTTATCTATTTAGTAGAATTATCTGTATATACAGGAAGTGTGCATATTTCAGCAATATATTTCTGAATGGAGAGTGCGTCCAGCGCAGTAACTCCGCTGCCGGGATCAGCACAGTCACCATTAATAAGACCCTGAGCTGTGATGTGATCCTCGCTTGTGCCGTTAACACCGTACTTATCTTCGTTTGCGATAGCCTGAAGGAGCATAACAGCATCTGAAAGGTCAACCTTGTCATCACAGTTTGCGTCACCGTAGAGAACTGTGCCGCTGCTGCGCTTTACAAATGATGACTTTACGAGATCGCAGTCAGCATCGTCAGCAGCTTCCTTTGTGCTGTCCCAAACATTTGACCACCAGATCTGGATCTCTGCGGTCGTTATTGTGCTCGGGATCTCGGAGATGTCGACCTTTATTGTGAGCTTGCCGTCAGCGTCAGCATTTCCGCTCCATTCAAGGTTAGTCCAGTCCTTAGCGTTTGTGCCGTAGCCTACTCCGCCACCGATAGAAGCTGTGGGAGCGCCTTCAATCTCAAATACGAGATCTGTGTCTGTTCTGTCCTCGGGGAGGTCGATCTTGTAAGACTTCTGCTCAAATGTGAAGCCGGTAGTTGTCGTCGTAGTTGTTACGCTGGGATCAGCCGTTGTAGTTGTAGTGGTAGTTGTTGCGGCAGTAGTTCTTGTTACTTCGCCGTTCTTTGTGTAGAGGTCAGCGGGAAGCTCGTCAAGAGTGATGCAGTAATCGCTCTGGTACATAGCGATTGTGTCTTCCTTTGTGTTGAAGAGCGGGTTTGTAAGGAAGTGATTGCTTTCCTGATCGCCGTCGTACCATGTACAGAAGTAGAGCCAGCCTGCTTTTTCTGACATGAGGTTGTCAACTGTTGAGAATGAGTCGTTCTCAGCCATTGATACCATTTTTGCGCTGCCGTATTTCTGCATGATTCCGTAGAAAGTAGAGCTGATAGCGGAATCATTGTGAACAAGTGAAGGCTGCCAGTTGTTTTCTTCAAGGTAAACTGTGCAGTTGTACTTATCGTAGCCGATGATGTCTACATAGTCATCGCCCGGATACCAGTTAGCGGAATTCTCGTAGTTATAACTGTTCCACTCCCAGATGATGTTGTGAATGCCGTAATCTTCTGTGAGTGTCTTGTAGGTGAGCTTCCAGATCTCCTTATATACTTCTGAACCTGCTGCGCCCCACCAGAACCATGAGCCTGTTTCGCCGCCCGAGCCTTCAGCCTCGTGGAGAGGACGGAAGATAAGCGGAACATTAGCGTCCTGAAGCTTGAGGAGGTATGTGGAAAGTTCCTCAAGAGCTGCCAGATAATACTCGTTTTCCTTTGTGCCTTCCTTTACAACATTTGCTGTATTGAAGTTGGTTGCTGTGTTGCCCTTGGTCTTGTCTGTATCCCATTTGCAGGAGTAGGTTGCATTCTCATAAGTAACACTGTCGCCTACATTATAATTTGTAAAGTCAACGGGAACTGTGAGGTGCCATGAAGCTGTAGCAATACCGTTTCTGTTCTTTACCCAGTCAATGATTCTGTCGGTAGTGCCGTCCTCAGTGCCGTAGCCGAGGATATTTGCCTCATTGAGGTAGTCAAATCCGCGGATAGCGGGGTAGTGACCTGTTGTGTCCTTGAGGTATTCAAATTCGTACTCAAAGTCGTGAGGACCGTACATATAGATTTCCTGCTGACCTGAGATAATGTTATTTCCGTAAACCTCAGAAAGGTATGACATGAGGTTCTGTGTTTCAATAGTAGCCTTTGTATCGCAGGTGTAGGGCTGAGTTACTTTGATATCGGGGAGAGTTGCAGGCTTTACTGTGAGATAGTCAAAGTTTGTCCAACCCCAGTTTCCCTTTATCATGATCTCGTTTTCACCTGCGTTGAGCTTTACGCTGCCGCAGTTAGCGTCTGCCCATGTCTTGGATGTGAAAGAGATCTGACCCTGATCTACTCCGTTTACATAGAGGTTCTGGATCTTTTCGCCGTAAGCTGCTGCATAGCGGATAGAAAGCTCATACATTCCTGTGGTCTCGACCGTAACTTTAAGAGTTGCTGTATCAGAGTTGCCCTCAAGGAAGTAGTAAGCGCCGCCGGAAGCTTCTGCATCGTCAGTCTTGATGCTGCCTGTGCCGGTGATCTCAGCGTCTTCAAACTCATACCTTGTTTCGGTTGAGTCGGCTGCGTCTGAAATAAATGTACTGAAAGCCGCTGTGTTAGTCAGCATAGTAGCTGAAAGAAGCGCTGCACCCGCTTTCTTTAAGAATTTTGATTTCATTTTAATATCCTCCCTGTCTCTTATACACATCTGACGCTGCCGACGAATAGCCTTGTGTAGATC
>UQEM01000051.1 GCA_900540005.1 uncultured Ruminococcus sp. | reverse complement strand
TACGTAAAATTTATGCTCGAAAATCTGCATATTATCTTAGTGTCAACACTCCATAAAAAAGCGGACGAATTTTCGTCCGCTTTTTGCTTTATCTGATGTATGATCAAGAACGCACCTGTCAGTTTGCGTATTCCGAGGTTATGCCGAAGTACTCCTCTACCGTGAGACCGCTCTCGTAGATAGGATAGGAGAGGTCTGTGCCGACATAGCGGATGTGCCAGGGCTCGTACTTGTAGCCCGTTATGTCCTGCTTGCCCTGCGGATATCTGAGAATGAAACCATACTCGTGGCAATGCTCTGCGAGCCAGATAGCTTCGGGAGTTCCTGCAAATGAGTCGTCAATGTTGTTTACGTCGATAGCAAGACCTGACTGGTGCTCGGAGTAGCCCGGACGAGCCGAGAACGTATCCGCGCTTGCCTGTCCATAATCGCTGACATAGCCGTTATAGATCTCGCTCTGATAGTCGTATGAGCGGAAACCCGAGGCAAAGTAAATGTTAAGTCCTTCAAGAGCCGCCGCCGCCGTGAGTTTTTCAAACTGTATCTCGCAGTTGGAGTCGAGACCGGGATTGAAGTCTGAGGGCAGACCATAGGTCTTGTTTGCGATGAGCATTCCCCCGATGTAGGTCAGTCCCTCCACGTTGTCGTACTGATAGGGAGCAGGCGCATAGTCGGGTGAATCGTGCGAAGGAGCGCTTGCTGAGACCGGCACCTCCTGTTCGGCAGGAGCAGTTTCAGTCTGTGTGGTATCGGTTTCTGATGATACGGCAGTTTCCTGCTGTACGGTGGTAACGCCTTCCGATGATGATTCGGCAGTCTCCTGCGGAATTTCAGTTGCGGCAGAGGTCGAAGCTTCTGTTGCGGCAGGAGCGGTGCCCGAAGAACCGTTGTTTGAAGTTCCTACAACTCCGCAGCCTGACGTCATGATGACGAGTGCAGCCGCAGCCGATAATAAAATAAACTCTTTCATATTATCCCTCCAATGAGAATAAATGGTGCAAAAATTGCTGTATCAGTTCATGCTTATTATACCACCCTTCTCACAAAAAATCAAGTAGATCAAAACGCTGCGGAAAATTTTCACATTACGGTGTTCGTTAAATATAAAACATTTGTTCGATTCTATTGACAAAGCGAAACTTTTGTTCTATAATGTTTATACAAGGAATAGAACGTTAGTTCGTTGCGCTGCCTTTCTCCCTGCATTTAAGGAGGTTGAAAGAATTGAAACAAATGATCAGCGGATATTTGAGGAGCTGTCAGCTCGTGCGAGAGAGGATAAAAGTTCTCACAGAGCAGAGAAATGAGCTGAAAAGAAACGGAAAAACTCAGGAAATTGAAAACCTGATGCTTGAGAGGCGGATAAAACTGCTGTATGATGAACACAGTCAGATGCAGGAGATAATCTCCTACCTGAACTCATGCGTGAGGAGGGCGGAAAAGAGTGCCGAGACGTGAAAGTTACAATGATACATTTACGGGCGAGGCAGACAGTGGGATCCGCGCAATACTCGAGGGCGACAATGAAGAGGAGACTGCCGAGCTCAGACGAATACTGTTAAATATTATAAAAAATGAGCTTACTCCGAGACAAAAGCAAATAATTATGTTATACTATTTTAAAAAGACCGATATAGTAACCATTGGCAGAGAACTTGGCGTGACACCGCAGGCGGTTTCTGCCGTAATGGCGAGGGCGAGAATGAAAATTTACAGGATCCTCCGCTGCTGCGGCAGGATCAGATGATAAGGAGCTATAAATGAATACGCCGATCTACGATTTTCTCACACAATACAGCAGTTCCGACACTCTGCGCTGTCATATGCCGGGGCATAAGGGGCGGAGTTTCAGCGGAGCAATGCACGAACTCAGCAGGCTTGATATTACCGAGATAAAGGGTGCGGACAGTCTCTTTGAGGCGGACGGGATAATCGCTCAGAGCGAGAGAAATATGGCTTCACTCTACGGAAGTGCTGCTGCGGCTTATTCGGCAGGAGGTTCAACTCTCTGCATTCAGGCTATGCTTGCCATAATGAAGCAGGAGGGGCGAACTGTTTACGCTGTGAGAAATGTCCACAGGGCATTTCTTAACGCGGCTGCTCTGCTCGGGATAGAGGTCGAGTGGATAATGCCCGAGTACAGCGGAGGCATACTTTCGGGCAGGATAGGACCCGAAACAGTCCGCAGAGCCATGAGCGGGTCGAAAAATGCAGCGCTGTATGTTACTTCTCCCGATTATACGGGGAGGATCGCGGATATTGCGGCGCTTGCCGAGGTCTGCCACGATATAGGTGCGCGGCTTATCGTTGACAATGCGCACGGAGCGCACCTTGCCTTTTTTGAGCGTAATATTCACCCGATATCGCTCGGAGCGGATATGTGCTGCGATTCGGCGCATAAGATGCTGCCGGCATTTACGGGGGCGGCAGTACTTCACACTTCGCGTGGGGAATATGCGGATAAACTCAAAGGAGCTATGGGACTTTTCGGCTCAACGAGTCCGTCTTACCTTATCATGGCTTCGCTCGACCTGTGTACGCAGTATATTGACGGGAATATCCGCCGCGATCTTGCCGAAAATGTTCGGCTTGCAAATGAACTGCGCAGTCGGTTTGCGGACAGACTCACGTTTGCGGACGGAGATCCGCTCCATATTACGGTAAAGGCTTGTGAAAACGGCTATGACGGCACAGAACTTGCCGAACTGCTGCGTGAAAACGGCGTTGAGTGCGAATATGCCGACAGCGAGCTTATGGTCCTGCTGATGTCGCCGATGTCTGTGGCTGAGGATTATGAAAGGCTTGAAAATGCTCTGGACAGGGCGCTTTGCAGTGCGAAGAGGAATCAGCCGTGCCGGAATATGGGCATTGAGATGAAACTACCGAAAAAAGCCATGAGTATCCGCGAGGCAGTTTTCTCCCCAAGCGAGGAGATACCTGTTGAAAAAGCGGAGGGAAGAGTCTGCGCGACGGTGAATGTTCCGTGCCCGCCTGCTGTACCGATCGCGGCAAGCGGAGAAATAATCGACCGCGGCTGCATAAATATTTTCAAAAGGTATGGAATTTCGGTCGTAAATGTGGTAAAATTATAATGTTATCCGACGAGGCGGCTTAGTCTGAATTGCCGCCGTGTTCGGGCATGAGGAATTTTTGATGAAGAAGATATATGGAAACGAGAAACTCATTTCCACGCTTGACAGCATCAACAGGCGCGGAAAGAATCCCCACTCAGTTATTTTTTACGGGGAAAAGGGCTGCGGCAAAAAGCTGATCGCCGATTATTGCAGCCGCATGATAATGTGCGAGAGACCCGACAACGGCAAGCCCTGCGGAGTTTGCAGCGCCTGCGTCAACATCTCAAAGGGCTTTCACCCTGATGTCATGCGCGTGGAGCGCACGGGCAAAACGGAGGGATATTCCGTAAAGACCGCGCGATCGGTCATAAATGATGCGTATGTAAAGCCGAATAACAGCAGCGGCAAGAAGGTCTACATTTTCGCGGACTGTCAGAACATGGACGTGAGGACGCAGAACGCAATGCTGAAAATTATCGAAGAACCGCCCGATTACGCGTACTTTATTTTCACCTGCACGTCGAAAACGGTGTTCCTGCCGACCATAATCTCCCGATGTGTGAGTTTTGCGGTCTGTCCATGCAGCGAGGAGGAGGCGCGTTCCGCGTTGCGCGAGTGCAACTACGAGAATAGCGCGATAGACGCTGCGGTAAGCTGCTTTCACGGCAATATCGGAATGTGCGAAAGATACATCACGGACGAGAAGCTGCGCAGACAGGTGGATTTGACAAAATCTCTTGCTGATAGTATAATAAGAGGGGACGAGTATCGGCTCAACGTTGACTTTTTCTCGCTCGGCAGAGAGCGTAACGATATCAACAGCGTTCTTTCGATGCTTGATCTGCTTGTGAGAGACGCGGCTGTTCTCGAAAACGACAGTTCTGCAAGGACTATCGGCTGTTTCCGCGAGGGAGCTGTTTTACTTTCACGCAATATAACTGCATGGCAGGCTGCAAGGCTGCACAGGCAGATAGAAAATGCATGGAACGCCATAGAGGCGAATGCTGCACCTCCGCTGGTGCTTGCGGCTCTGTGTGCGGAGATAATAGAAATTGTACATTAGTATCAGGAGAATTATATGAAAGAAATCGTCGGAGTACGTTTTAAGAGCGTTGGTAAGATATATTACTTTTCGCCGGGAGATCTCAGGCTGACTGTGGGCGACCGAGTTATCGTTGAGACTGTAAGAGGAGTAGAGTGCGGTGAAGTCGTTATCGCTAACAGACAGATCGAGGATAACCAGCTAAATACGCCTCTCAAGCCCATCATAAGAGCTGCGACGGAGCAGGATATGCAGGTTCTTGCCAAGAACAAGGAAAAGGAAAAGGACGCTTTCCGCATATGCGAGGAGAAGATAGCTTTCAGAAAGCTGAAAATGAACCTTGTTGACGTTGAATGCACTTTCGACAACAACAAGCTGCTGTTCTATTTCACGGCGGAGAACCGTGTTGACTTCCGCGAACTGGTAAAGGATCTCGCGGCTGTTTTCAGAACGAGAATAGAGCTGAGACAGATAGGCGTGAGAGACGAGGCGAAGATACTCGGCGGCCTCGGTATCTGCGGCAGAGAGTTCTGCTGTAAGAGCTATATGGGCGATTTTCAGCCTGTTTCCATAAAAATGGCAAAGGAGCAGGGACTTTCTCTCAATCCGACCAAGATATCGGGAACCTGCGGCAGACTTATGTGCTGTCTGAAAAATGAGCACAACGTTTACGAGGAACTTCTCAAAATAACCCCGAAGGTAGGCGCGCTTGTAGTCACTCCGGAGGGCGACAAGGGCAGAGTTGAGGACGTGAACCTCATTACCGGAAAGCTGCGCGTAAAGACCGAAAAATCCGAAGTTCCCGTTACTGTGACAAGAGACGAGGTAAAGCTTCTCAAGGACGCTGAGATACGAATGACGCGCGAGGAACTTAAAGCTCTTAAAAATCTGGAGGATAAGTGATCGAACACCGCCGTTTTGCGGCGGTGTTTTTTAGGATCTACTAATATTATATGACAGGGGAAACTTAGCTGTGACGGCTAAGCCTCTGTATAAGCATTATATTGCTATAGGAATGATAGATCATGCAAAAGGTAAATTACGGCAGAATGTTTGACGAACTGGCTGCGGAACTCGAAAAGAGTGGAGAGCGCCCAAGCCTTCTGCTCCATGCTTGCTGTGCACCGTGCAGCAGCCACACGCTGACAGTTCTCGCGGAACGTTTCCGCGTAACGCTCTACTTCTGCAATCCGAACATTGCCCCCGAGTCGGAATTCGAGTACCGCAGCAGGGAGTTGAAGCGGCTCGTCTCGGAAATGGGGCTTGATATCGAAATAATCGAAGAACCATATGACAGCGCGCCGTTTTATGCGCTTGCAAAGGGACTTGAAGATCTTCCCGAGCGCGGCGAACGCTGCCGCAAGTGCATTGCCCTGCGCCTTGAAATGGCAGGAGCAAAGGCACGGGAACTTGGTACGGATTATTTCACGACCACTCTCACTATAAGTCCGCACAAGGACTGCGCTTTTATAAATGAATGCGGCTTGAAGATCTCGCAGGAGTGCGGTGTGAAGTACCTCTGCTCGGACTTCAAAAAGCATGACGGCTATAAACACTCGATCGAGCTTTCAAAGCAGTATGACCTCTATCGTCAGAACTACTGCGGCTGTGTGTACAGCAAAAAGCTCCGCGAAGAAAATCAGTAAGGTGATAGTATGGGAAAGGAACTTAAAACTAACGCAATGCGTTTTCTGGATACAAAAAAGATAGCCTACGAGGTTCAGGCTTATCAGTGCGACGAGTTTATTGACGGGGTACACGTTGCCGAAAAACTCGGTCAGCCTCTTGATGAGACGTTCAAGACCATAGTTGCGCAGGGAAAATCGGGAAGCTATTACTGCTTTCTGCTGCCTGTTGCCGAGGAACTTGACCTGAAAAAGGCGGCAAAGAGCGTTGGCGAGAAGTCGGTCGAGCTTCTCCACGTCAAGGACATCACAAAGGTAACAGGCTATGTCCGCGGAGGCTGTACTCCGATAGGAATGAAGAAGCAGTTCATGACCGTTGTTCACTCCAGTGCGCAGGAGCTTGAAAAGTTTTACATCAGCGGCGGCAGGATAGGTATGCAGATACACCTTTCACCGACCGAACTGGTAAATGCGATAAACGGAAAGTTTGAGCCGATAATACTTTCACAGACATGATCATGTCGATACAAAAATACTGTATGCTAAAAAAGCCGATACCCATTATTAGGTATCGGCGATTTTTTTATAACCTGTATTCAAAAGACGTGCGCTATATCTTTTGGAGACAGATCCTTACTTAATGGCATCATTGGGATTGGTTTTGATCGAAGCGGCAGAGGTGTTTATCGTACTGCCGAGCTTGGTCTTGACCATTTTGATGTTCTGGAGGTTTCTTGTGTAGTGAGCCTCAGTATCGTTGAGCATCTTTGCAACGTTAAGGGCTGCTGTCTGCTGGAGATTCTTTGCGGCAGCCTGAGCCTTTGTCAGCATATCGACAGCCTTTTTCTTTGCCTCGACCACGATAGCCTCGTGCGAAACTATCTGAGCCGCGCGCTCCTCAGCCTTGCGAATGATAGCTTCGGCGTTTATTTTGGCTTCATTGAGAATGCGCTGACAGTCGAACTCGATCTTCTTAGCCTCTTTAAGTTCGTGGGGCATATTGAGACGCACGTCGTTGATGAGTTCTCTCATGCGCTCGCCGTCGATGACTTTTTTGTGTGAGACAAACGGTACGGACGAAGCCTTGTCAAGGAGCTCGTCCATCTCTTCTAAGATTTCATCAATGCTCATATTTTTTACCTCTCTTTAATAAGTCTTTGTTGTATATCTTCAAGAATACTTTCGGGAACAAAATGGCTGATATCGCCGCCAAAATAGGCTATCTGCTTGACCACGCTCGAACTCAGGTACATATTTTCGGCAGAAGTCGTAAGAAAGACCGTTTCTGCACCGGAAAAGAGCTTTTTGTTTGCAAGAGCCATCTGAAACTCGTATTCAAAGTCGCTCACGGCGCGCAGACCCTTGACGATAGCGATAGCGCCGACATTTCGCACATAGTCGGCAAGGAGACCGTCGAGGATATCTATCACCACGTTATCGAGGTCGTGCGTGACGGATTCGATCATCAGCATACGCTCCGTTGCGGTAAAGCTCGGCTGCGACTTTCCGGCATTGCGCGAGATGAGCACGATGACCTTGTCGAAAAGCTTTGAAGCGCGTGTGATTATATCGAGATGACCGAGAGTAACGGGGTCAAAGCTTCCGGGGCAGACTGCAATTCTTCTCATTCCTGTGCTACCTCCTCGCTGTCGGCGTAGGGCTTGCAGAGGATCGAGACGTTTATCCTGCCGTAGCGGTAAGTCTTTCTGAGGGTAAGACCCTGCGGCGGAGCCGGTGTTTCGGCGTCGGACTCATATTCGCAGATTATGCTGCCGCCCTCGTTAAGCTTCTGCGCGGCAAACGGCAGCAGCTTTTCAATATGACCGTGGCGGTAGGGAGGGTCGAGGATAATGATGTCAAAGCTCTTTGGCGTGAGCTTGATATAGTCGTAGCTGTCGCGGCTGACTACCTCCGCCATATCCCTTAGTTTTGTATTTGTGAGATTTTCGTTTACGCATCTGAGGGATTTCTGCGAACTGTCAACGAAAACCGCGTGACCTGCACCTCGGCTGAGGGCTTCTATGCCCATCTGACCGCTTCCTGCAAAGAGGTCGAGGACATCAGCGCCCTCAAGGTCAAACTGGATAGCGGAGAAGATACCCTCCTTGACTTTATCGGAGGTCGGGCGAACGTCAAGACCTTCCGGTGCGATAAGCTTCATTCCTCTTGCGATTCCTGTAATAACTCTCATAAAAATAGCTCCGCAGCCGCAGCACATTCGGACAGGCGCAGGGGAGTCTGCGGCAGGTGCTGCGTTTCCGCATTTACGGCATACGGAAGCCGAATTACATACATTTTATTATAACCTATTTTCGGTGGCTTGTCTACATTTTTAGGAAAAGATAGGCGAATCTGCACAAAACTTCTTCCACATATAGTGCATAATTACCATATAAATTTATGCGAGATCGCGGCTTTGCGCCATGCAATCAACAAATCAGCGCGGCGGCATATAATAAGTCAGGGATAATTTATGTGACAGGTGCTGCTGTATGCCGCGCAGGAAACGGCAGCGCCCGATTCGTACAGACTATCATGAAACGGAGATATACTATGGGAGAAAAACATAAGATACTATCAGTTGGCGGCGATATGCGCAGCGTTTACTGTGCAGCAAGGCTTGCCACGGAATACGATACATCGATTTTAGGGTTTGACGCGGAGGATATTCCGCACGGCTCAGGACTGCACATCTGCGATGCGTCAAAGAAGTATGACACGCTGCTGCTGCCCGTTATCCCCCTTGACAGTGACGGAATGATACCTGCCGAAAACGGCAGCATTGACCCCGAGGAGGCAGCTTTGCTGGTTGACAGCCGCGCGGAGATATTTGTGGGGCGCATGGACGCAAGACTGCGCGATATTTTCCCCGATGCCCGTTTTACGGATTATCTTTCGCGCGAGGACGTTTGTCTGAAAAACGCAGTTCCTACCGCTGAGGGAGCGGTCATGATAGCTCTCAGCGAGCTGCCGGTTACTCTGAGCGGACTAAAGATCCTCATAGTCGGAATGGGCAGGATAGGAACGGCTCTTACGGAGATACTGAAAGGCTTTGGCGCAGATGTCACAGCCGCGGTAAGAAACGAGGGCGGAGCTGCCCGTGCGCGTCTGCATGGCGTAAAATCGGTTCGCACCGAGGAGATCGGCGGCGAATGGGGACTTATTTTCAATACTGTTCCGATGATGATATTTGACAGCGATAAGCTTTCAAAACTCCGTTGCGACACGCTTATTATCGACCTTGCCTCAAAGCCGGGCGGAGTAGATCTTGCGGAGGCGGAAAGGCTGAACATAAAGACCATTCATGCTCTCGGACTTCCCGGCAAGACCGCTCCCGTGACGGCAGGAGAAATAATTGCCGAGAGCATTATTGATACATTAAAAAAAGGAGGTGGCGGCAATGTATGAAAGTCTGCGCGGACTGAAGATCGGCTATGCGCTGACGGGTTCATTCTGCACATTTGAAAAAAGCTTTGCACAGGCGAAAATTCTCGCGGACGCAGGCGCAGAGCTGATACCGATAATGTCCGAAAACGCTGCGGGGATATCCACGCGGTTCGGCACGGCTGAGGAAAACGTGCGGAGGTTCGCGAAAATATGCGGCAGAGAGCCGATAACGGATATTTTTTCCGCCGAGCCGATAGGCCCTAAGGCAATGACCGATATCATGGTGGTTGCTCCGTGTACTTCAAATACGACGGCAAAGCTTGCAAACTCCGTGACCGATACTGCGGTCACAATGGCGGTAAAGTCACATCTCAGACAGGGAAAGGCAGTCGTGCTCGCGATAGCTTCCAACGACTCGCTTTTAGGCTCGGCGAAGAACATAGGCGAGCTGTTTAACCGTAAGAATTACTACTTTGTGCCAATGCTTCAGGACGACTGTGAGCGCAAGCCTGCCTCGCTCGTGGCGGAGTTTTCAATGCTCCCGCAGGCGATAGAGGCGGCAATGAAGGGGATACAGCTTCGTCCGATAATATACAGTATCTAAGAGATTAGCACTCTCAACGTGAGAGTGCTAATTTTCATTTTCTTTTCACAGTCCTGTGATAATTCTTTCAAACAAGAGATCTATAATACAGACAATGAAACGAAAGGAAGCGATACCGATGAATAATAGTGAGGAATTATTCAAAGAATAATACGCAAGGAAGTTTACCCTATATGAGACAAGCTTCCGAAAAAACACCACTTTTTTATTGGAGGTATGAATTATGTATGGACTTACACCTTTTGGAAGAAACGGTTACAATCTTTTCAATTTCTTCAACGATATGGACAATGACTTCTTCGGCGACTCGATGCCCGTCAATGCCTGCCGCACGGACATAAAGGACGAAGGCGATAAATATGTTATGGAGTCGGAACTCCCCGGCTTTGAAAAAGAGGACATCAACATCGACATCAAGGATGACTACCTTACTATCTCAGCGGAGCACAGCAGCAACGATGAGGAGAAGGACGAGAAAGGAAACTATATCCGCCGCGAGCGTTCGTTCGGCTCGTACAAGAGAAGCTTCGGCATCTCGGACGTTGAGCACGACGGAATCAGCGCGGAATATAAAAACGGTGTTCTCACTATCGAGCTTCCCAAGAAAAAGGCTGAAGAGCCTGTTTCAAAGAGACTCGAGATCAAATAAGCAGATATACCGTGCGCTTTCCGCACGGTTTTATCTTTGAGAGGAAAAGGGACTGTACAGCAGACCCCATATTCACAAGCATATGCAAGTGACTTGTGGATACGGGTTCTAAACTGTACAGTCCTCTTTTTTTGCAGCACCGCACAAGCTTTGTGTAGTGCTGCCTTTATCCTTCTATCTGCCTTGCAAGAAACTGCGCGGCGGCGTTGATGAGGCTCTTTTGAAGATCTGTTACTTCGGTACACTTCTCGCTTGTCATAAACGCGACTGCTCCCGAAACATCTCCAGCCGTAATTATCGGAATGGCGGCAATGGCGGTTCGCTCAACGCCCTCAGCCGGATAGAAACTGTTGTTTTCGGCGCTGTGGCAGAGGTACTGTCCGCGGCTCTCCATGAGTTCCTCAAGCTGTCCTGTAACGCGGCGTTCGTAGAACTCCTTTTTGGGCACTCCTGCCGAAGCTGTTACATGGTCTTTGTCAAAGATAACGACCGGACAGCCGGCTATCTTGCACATTATGTCCGCGACATAGCCGGCATTCTGGCTCATTTCACCTATTGCCGAGTACTTCTTGAAAATGACCTCGCCCTCGCTGTTGGTGTAGATCTCAAGCGGGTCGCCCTCACTGATAACATTGACACTAAGGATATCGCCCTTGCTTGTGGTAAAATGGGCGATAGTCGTGAGGTTATCGGATTCCTTGGTGTCACAATTAAAATTTGCGTTTGCTCCGACTAATTCAGTTTTAAGTTCGGCAGGAACACCGGTGCTTAGCAGGGCATCAATATCAGAACGGAGTTTTACGTTGATGTGATCGGTAAATACATCTATTCTGTCAACGATGAAATCGATATCTGTCCTGCTGAGGTTTTCCTTGTTCAGTATTGAATCGAAAACCTCCATGACCGTTTTGGCATTTCTATTCATTGATATGATAGCATTATGTTTATCGGTTGCAAGCTGTATTTGATTTCGGAAGCCTTCAATTTGCTTCATAAGGTCTGTTACCTGTTCCTGGTATACTTCTTCAAGCATATCTTCCTGTTCAGGATGTTTGGCAATGTCCTTGATGTGTTGGCGGCTCAGAAATTTCATCTCGGTCTTGGCATCTTCCATTCTCTGCATAAGAGTCTCGACTACATCTTTACTGGATGATGTTGATTTTCTTTCCTTATCTATGGACTTCTGAAGTGTATCAAGCATCTCTTCGGAGTTTTCCTTTACCTTGCGGATAAAGGAACGCAGCATTTCATCAAGTGCGTCAACTCTCGTATGGTGGGAAGTACAGCCTTTCAGTCCGCGTTTATGATATGTTCCGCAGGTATACGCCGGAGCAAGATCAGGACGGCTCATAGAAAACATAGGACTTCCGCAGTCACCGCAGAAGAGATGACCGGTATACACGTTGGCGAATTTTTTAATTCCCCGATACCCATTTTTGGAACGCTGTTTTATCTGCTCCTGAACAGCGGTAAACAGCCGAAAATCAACTATTGGTTCATGGTTTCCTTCAATAACGATATGGTCGCTTTCCTGAAGTTTCATATCGCCGCCGTTTATTTTCTTACGCTGATATTTTCGCTGCCTTAAAGTGCCGATATAGAAATCGTTTGTAAGCATTGAGCTTATCGTAACTACGCTCCATACGTCCTTAGAACGTACAATGAATTCTTCCCCTTCGGCTTCTTTGCGCATTTCTTCGGTTTTCCTCGGTGTAGGTATGTGGTTGTCTGTAAGGTAGTTGGCAATTTTTTTATATCCCCAGCCATCAGCGTATAGCTGAAATACCTTTCGCACGATTTCAGATGAAGCTTCGTCAACTTTGAACTTCATGGTCTTAGTATTTGTCATGACATAGCCGTAGGGAACAGCACATATCCACTTGCCTTCCTTTTGGCGATTATTGATGACAGCCTTTACTTTCTTTGAGGTATCGGTTACAGGCATTTCGTTTACTAAGAATCGGAACTGTATTGCCATCCAGTCATCAGAGGTCGGAAAATCTATACCGTCACCGATAGAGATTATCCGCACTCCTGCATCTCGCAGATCCTCTAATTCCACAAGTCCGCGGCTTGTACGTCGTGAGAAACGTGAAAAATCTTTGATTATGAGGATATCGTATTTCTTACGGAACAGCTCCTTGCGTAGCTCCTGATATTGCTCGCGCTGTTCAAAGGTATAGCCGGAACGGTCGCGATCAGCGTAGAAGTCAAGCTGAGCTTTTGGAAAAGTTCGGGTCACATAGTCGGTAATAAGAGACTTTTGATTCTCAATGGAGGTGTTGTCCTTGTCAAGTTCTTCGTCTACGGAAATTCGGCAATATCCCGCTATTTTGAGATCTTTGTCCATAATAACTCCTTTCTTACAATATCATCAGAGTAATGTTTCAACTATCTGTCAACATTGTACCATATGCAAGCTGTATTTGTCAAGCCGAAATAAATGGGTGCGCTTTAAGCGCACCCTAAGTTGGAAATAAGCAGATCTTCTGTATCTTTGCATAAGTCTCCTTTGCCCGAAAGGAAGAAAATAACTTTGCATTTTTTCGGGGCAGTATCTTTAAGGAGCAGATGCGTAAGTTCTGCACAGTCGTACTGCTCCTGTTCCTCGTTAGTCAGCCAGACTTCTATGAGCCCTTTGTTTCGTTTGTCATATATTTCCAACGCACTCACTCCTTTTCTTTAGTCTGTCCACAAATTCTTATATTAATCGATTTGACCTTTCTCTAATAACTGTCGGAACTGTACTTTTAGGAATGGCAACCCGCATAGAGAGAATGTCTGCCTGCCGCTCAGCTATACAGAGTGCTTTTTGTACATCGATCATGTTTTCGCCGAGAGTAATAGAATCTGTTGAAGAATGCATATCAACGCTCTCTTTTCCCAACAGCTGAAGCACTTTTAAGAACCTACTATGATATCGCAAGTGGATCAATTCATGAGCGATAGTAATACGCAGTCGCCCATCGTACTCCTCAGCATACTTCTTATAATTAAGAAGTATCGTACCAGGCTTAGCATGTATTGTTTCTTTTCTTAGCACCTTTTCTTGTTTTGTTTGTTCGTAATATATAATCTCCACATCAGAATCGGCAAGTATAATACGTCCCAAGCAGTTATCATTAAGCGGTGAGACAAAAAGCATTCTCGTCTTTACAAGATAATCCACATTAATCATATAACCATCAAAAATACCATTCTTCGTAAAAAAATTATATATATTACTCCCGATATGTTCTTCTAATTCCTCATGGATATAACTGGAACAATTCTTCAAATTCTTTTATTATACCATTTCAGATAGACAAAATTTGTACTTCTGAGAGATTTCGGCAAAAAAGAAAGAGCCGTTATGTAACAGCTCTCTGAGTTATCAATTATAGATAGTATTTCTTGATGTAAGACGAAATATCGACACCGCTTTCCATGTATCTGAGCAGTATCTCCGCACAAGCGTGGGCATCGCTGTCTGCCTGGTGATGATCGAGGGCGATACCGTAGTGATCGCACATCACATTGAGATTATGCTTCATATCGGGAAGAATACGCCTGCCGATCTGGATCGTACACAGGTATTCCGCATTCGGTTTCCAAGTAATACCGTAGCTTCGCAGGCAGGAGCGCAAGACACTCATATCAAAGACAGCGTTATGGGCAACAAGGATACCCTTGCTCATGATAGGCTCTATCTTCTTCCAAAGCTCCGCAAAGTTCGGAGCACCTTTGACCTTTTCAGAATCTATGCCCGTGAGCTGGATATTGAAGTAATCGAAGTGTGTTTCGGGATCAACGAGTGAAAAGTAGTTAGCGACGATCTTGCTATCCTTTATCGCTGTTATTCCTATTGCACTCATACGGTCATTCGCCCGATTAGGCGTTTCAACGTCAAATACTATGTAAATAGCCATATTCTTATCCTCTATCAGTGTAGTTCCAACTTGCAGTCATATCCTGTGTCATTATGGTCAGCGATATTGTCTATGATAGCTAACATTAAAGTATCGCCAAGTTCCTTTCTGCTTTTCTGATAATTGAGCCACTTTATCACAAACGGCTCTCCCGGTTCATGGCAGCCAAAACCGCCGTAAAGAATATCTCTGAAAGCATTAAGATTATGTCCTGTCTTGAAACTTATGCCTTGGATCATGATGAGGTCTATCTCATCGAAAAATCCTTCGATATTTGAAAATTTATTGCCATCTATTATGTAAGTCCTCATCATTACCACCTCAAAGATCATCGTATGTATCGGTATAGCAGGGTATAGGATAATTATACCATACTGCGGTCAAAAGGTCAATTGGCAGATTATTATTGCTCACAACCCAATGTGACATTCTTGTCAAAAAATATGAAACCTGTGTGAAAATTAGCGCTCTCCCCTTGACAGCTGTCTCTTATACACATCTGACGCTGCCGACGAA
>UQEM01000050.1 GCA_900540005.1 uncultured Ruminococcus sp. | reverse complement strand
CGAGTCTCGTGGGCTCGGAGATGTGTATAAGAGACAGCTGCATACGTCAGCGACACCAAAGCAGTTTGTGACTGTATGCTTGACCAGATCGGTGAGATAATTCTCCGAAACGGTTATTTTGCCGATATGATTTTCAAAGTTTACCAATGAACTCACTCCTTATGTGTCAGAACTTGTTACGGCTGCGGGATTTTCCGCGCAAGCGCTGTGTGGATATCTTTGATCAGCGCAGCTAAAGCCATACTGATATATTATAGCATACATTTGTGAAGAAATCAACAGTTTTACTCTTATAATTTGGGCCTGTGCGACGGAAATTTCTGTTTAATATGTAAAATATATCGGCGTTTGTGCATAAAGCCGATAACTGTATTGACAGAGAAGCGAAAAAAGTATATAATAATTATGTTGTATTTATTTGCATATTATTACTATGGCAGTATATGCAGCTTTGTTTTACATCATTATATAGCACGGGGCGAGAGATATACAGCGCCTGTGCATGATTATTATAAAAACAAAAAATTGTCCCGTCTGATGGATCTTTCGGGGCGGTATGGGTGCAGGAGTGCGCCTGGTAATGTTTTGCGGGCCGTGTAAGGCTCTTGATCAATATATCGGACTGCCGCCGCAGAGCGCGGAAGTCTGCGGAAAAAATGAATAAAATAATGCGGCATTTACCGCCTTTTAAGTAATAGGTTTATAGTACAAGCTTATTGATCAAATTATTGTAAAAGGAGGTAATGCACTGTATGGATCTCATAACAATTATCCTTATTTTAGTTGCGGTCGTATTGCTGATAATGGTAGCTGTTGCCGGATTTACAGCCTATAAAAAGGGTGTGGCTGCCGGTATAGAACAGCGCAGACAGCAGGCAGAGGCTATTGTAGGCTCGGCTGAACAGCAGGCGGAACGTATCATCGAGGACGCTGAGAAGGATGCTGAAAACAAGAAGAAAAGCGCTCTCATCGAAGCCAAGGACGAGATACACAAGCTGCGCAGCGACGCAGATAAAGAGATCAAAGATCGCAGAGCAGATCTGTCACGTCAGGAAAGACGTATGCAGCAGAAGGAAGAAAATCTCGACAAGAAGACCGACAACCTTGAGAAAAAGGACGATCTCCTCAACCAGAAACTGAAATCGGCTGAGGAAAAGCTCAAGGAGGCTGATTCGATAAAGAAAAGCCAGATGGATATTCTTGAGAGGATTTCTGAATTTACCAAGGATCAGGCAAAAGAATACATACTTTCAAAACTGGAGGACGATCTCGTTCACGAAAAGGCTGTCAAGGTTGCGGCTTATGAGCAGCAGATCAAGGACGAGTGCAACGAGAAGGCGAGAGGCTACATCTCGCTCGCAATCGCCAAAGTCGCGGCAGATCAGGTATCTGAGGCAGCCGTTTCGGTCGTTCCGCTCCCCAATGACGAAATGAAGGGAAGGATCATCGGCAGAGAGGGACGCAATATCCGTGCCCTCGAAACACTCACGGGTGTTGACCTCATTATCGATGATACTCCCGAAGCTATCACACTTTCATGCTTTGATCAGATTCGCCGCGAGGTTGCAAGAATTGCCCTCGAAAAGCTTATTGCAGACGGCAGGATCCACCCCACCCGTATCGAGGAAATGGTCGATAAGGCTCGCCGCGAGGTCGAGTACCGCATTAAGCAGGAGGGTGAGAGAGCTGTTATCGAGACCAATGTTCACGGTCTCAATCACGAGCTTATCAAGCTTATCGGACGACTCAAGTTCCGTACAAGCTACCGTCAGAATGTTCTTGACCACTCTATCGAGGTCGCAAAGCTCAGCGGCGTTCTTGCTTCCGAGCTTGGCGTTGACGCAAATATTGCAAGACGTGCGGGACTTCTGCACGACATCGGTAAGGCTCTCACTTCCGAGATCGAGGGTTCACACGTTCAGATAGGCGTTGACGTTTGTAAGAAGTACAACGAAAGCCCTGTCGTTATCCATGCGGTCGAGGCTCACCACAACGATGTCGAGCCGAGAACTGTCATTGCCTGCATTGTTCAGGCGGCTGACGCTATCTCTGCGGCAAGACCTGCTGCAAGAAGCGAAAACTATGAAAGCTACATCAAGCGACTCCAGAAGCTTGAGGAGATCTGCAACTCCTACGAGGGAGTTGAGAAGTGCTTTGCTGTTCAGGCAGGACGCGAGATCAGGATCATGGTTCAGCCTGAGGTCATCAACGATGACAAGATGGTTCTTGTTGCAAGACAGATCGCTCAGCAGATTGAAACCGAGATGGACTATCCCGGTCAGATCAAGGTCAATATCATTCGTGAAAGCAGAGTTACAGACTACGCAAAATAAACAATATAAGCGGACAGCAAAAGCTGCCCGCTTTTTTGCGCTATAGCGACCCAGCAAAAAGGTCTCCGCTGACTGACGGAGACCTTTCGTTTTTATTTCTTTACAATGCTTATTGCTTTCATCAGTTTGGGTATGCAGAATTCGAGGATCGCGCAGTATTTGTCTATCATGGTCACGACATAGCTTTCCTTGTATGAGGGGAGCTTTGTGGTCATGGGCCACATATGCTTCCTTATTATGTCTTTCTCAAGCACGGAAAGATTTGTGAGCCTCTCGGCGTTGCGGAGTGCGATTTTAGAGTGCATATTGCTGTGAGAGGGCTGACCCTTGATCTTGGTCGAGTTGTACTCCTTGCGGTCGTAGTAGAACAGGTCGTGCAAAAGACCGGCTCTTGCCGCGGAACGTGCATTCAGCCCGAATTTTCTGCATACTATATAGCTGTAGTATGAGACATTAAGGCAATGCTGGAAACGATTGGACGAGATATGATGAACTATCATTTTAAGCTCGCGGAGCTCATTTGCGTCGATTATATCATCAACACAAAAGTAGTAGCTGCATAGTGACAGCTCCTTTTTGGAGCAGATTGCGTTAGGCATGGCAGCCTCCTTTCCTATCTCGTATATTATACAACTATTTTTTCTGAATTGCAATAGCTTTTATTAATTTTTTGTTAATGGGAAATGCTGAAAGTCCGTTTTTGGCTGATGATACGCCAAATATGTACGATTTGTGAAAATATCTGACACAAGACTGTCAAGTGGGTGAAAAAAGCAACACAAACTCTTCCGAAAAGCTATACAATTGCCGCAAACCAATATCACAAAGCGCCCTTATAATATAACCATAGCCTGAGGGAAAGACCCGAGGGGAATACTTGAAAAGGATCGTGAATATCATGAATGAATACAATTACAACAGCAATAATACAATGGATAATAATCAGATGAACGGCGAGAACATGAACACTCCCAAGAAGCCCAAGAAACACACGGGTGCAAAGATAGTGGCTTCGCTCATGGCAATGGTACTTGTTTCAGCAGGTTCTATCGGAGCTTACCGCGCTATAGATGACAGATTCGACCTCAGTTCTTCCTCGTCATCTTCTTCAGATAAGAACAGTTCTTCCGACAGCAGTGATAGTTCCTCAAAGCTTTCAGCCGAGACCGTAAGCATAATCAAGCCGGAGGACGTACAGAACGGCGAACTTTCCACAGAGGAGATAGTAGAAAAGGTTCTGCCCTCCGTTGTCGGAATTGAGTCAACATTCCAGATCACTTCTTCGTCAGATTCATATGATTTCAGCGATTTCGGAGGCTTTGGCGGATTCGGCGGCTTTAACTTCAACGGCGGCAATTCACAGCCCGAAACTCAGGACGCTACTGCGACTGGTACAGGCGTTGTTATATCGGAAAACGGTTATGTAGTAACAAATGCTCATGTTATTTATGACAGCGAGTACGGCGGAGGCGAGGCAAGTGAGATATCGGTTCTCCTCAGCAATGACAAGAGCTATGATGCGGAGATAGTCGGATATGATACCGACTGCGATATTGCAGTCCTCAAGATAGATGCAGAGGAACTTACCGCTGCTGAATTCGGCGACAGCGACAGCCTGAAGCTTGGCGAATCTGTTGTTGCTATCGGCAATCCGCTCGGATTTGAGCTTATGGATACAGTTACAAGCGGTATCATTTCGGGCAAGAACCGTGAAATAACTATCAACGACAAGGCAATGAACCTTCTCCAGACAGATGCGGCTATCAACTCAGGCAACTCGGGCGGCCCGCTCATCAATAAGTACGGTCAGGTTATCGGAATCAACTCTTCGAAGATGTCCTCGTCCTATTCTTCACAGGCGAGCATTGAGGGTATCGGTTTTGCGATCCCCTCGAATGAAGTTGCAAAGATCGTTGACGATCTCATGCAGTACGGTTATGTTACAGGCAAGCCTCAGCTCGGTATCAGTTGTCAGGATGTAACGGAAACCATTTCAAGAATGTACAATCTCCCTGTCGGAGCTTATATAACAGACGTTACTGAGGGTAGTGCGGCTGATAATGCAGGTCTGTGCTCGGGCGATGTAATCACAAAGGTTGACGGCGAGGAGATCACCACGACCGAGGAACTCAACGCCAAGAAGAACGAGCATGAAGCAGGCGATGTTTTTGAACTTACCTATGTAAGAAACGGCAAGGAACATACTACAAAGGTCATCCTTGACGAAGTAAAGTCTGATAAGTCTGCAAAGAGCAGCAACTCGGACAAGTCTGATAAGGCAGACAAGGCTGATAAGTCTGACAAAGCCGATACGGCAGACTCATCTTCCGACTCGAACGAATAAATAATACTGCTTGATTCAAAAGTGTAATACTCTCCTTATTAAAAATGCGCTGTACTTGAAAAAGTATGGCGCATTTTTGATTATGTACAAACTTTGAAACATTTTGACGAAATATGTAAAATATTTCAAACTGTATTGAAAATAAATGTTATATGTGTTATAATTTTCTGTGGAGAGGAGAAGAGAATGAATATACAATCTATTATTACAACAAACGCAATGGCGTGTGTTATTCTCACAATACTATTCATCAGCAGTCACGTAGCAAGACAAAGAAGAAGCCTCACCGACAGATTATTTACACTGGCAATGATTTTAAACGCAATGGCGTGTATTATAGAGACAGTTTCCTTCATTATAGACGGAAAGACATTTTTAGGAGCGCGTCCGCTGGCCTTTGCACTTGATTCGGTGCTCTATGCGGACAATATTCTGCTTTCGTTTACCTGGTGCCTTTATGTTGATTACAGACTTTACGGGGATATAAAAAGAATACGAAAGAATTACCGTGTGCTCGGTATCGTGATATTTCTGACCGTGCTTTCGCTTATACCGAACATTAAATATCAGTTCTATTTCTCTATCGGCGCGAACAACGTTTATCACAGAACTATGCTGAGTTATTTGTTTTATCTGATAACGCTCGTCAACTTTGGGATAAGCGTGGTTGTACGGTACGGTCACAAGAAGAAATTCGGCAATACGGGATTTTTCCCGATATGGATGTTCCTTGCGCCCATGCTTGCGGGAACGCTTTTGCAGGTGTTCATTTACGGTATTTCCACCGCGTGGTGCTCGGTTTCAATAGGACTTGTGGGAATGCACCTGTGCCTGCAAAACGAACTTTCATACATAGATCCGCTTACCAAGGCGTATAACCGTAATTATCTCAATCAGATAATAGACAGCCTTGAACGTAAGGGAACGGACATGGGCGGCATTATGATAGACCTTGACGACTTTAAGTCGATAAATGACGTTTACGGACATTCAACGGGCGATGATGCTCTTATTGATGCGGCAAGGGTGATGAGACTCGCGCTCCCCGATACCGCAATGCTCATGAGGTTTGCAGGGGACGAGTTCATAATCCTCATAAAGACAGGCGACTCGGAGGAGATAGAGGACTGTGTCCGTAACATAAGAAGTTCGCTGAGAGAATTCAACGAGACCTCAGGCCGAAAGTACAAGCTTTCGTTTTCTATAGGAACAAGCATTTTCAGAAGCGGCATGACCTCGGACAGCTTTCTCAAGGAAATGGACAGTAATATGTACATTGAAAAGAATCAAAAGCACTATGAAAGACACCCGTCAGTAAGGACGGTCAACGGCTGAAAAAATTTTTGAAAAATTTTAGAAAAGGTATTGACAAACGAATAGATATCTGCTATAATATTAAAGCAGTCAGGTAAGACTACTAAAGACTGCTTTATGCGAGTGTGCTGGAATAGGCAGACAGGCACGTTTGAGGGGCGTGTGTCTCACGACGTATGGGTTCAAGTCCCATTACTCGCACCAGAAAAAGTGTTCCGATTATCGGGGCACTTTTTTTGTATATGCTTGAAATAAGGTGGTGCTAACAATGGATCAGGAGCCGGTAGGAGTAAACAGCGCTGTTGCCGACAGGGGCAGGGTAATAATAAGAACGAGTCTGGTCGGTGTTGCCGTAAATGTTTTGCTCGCTGCTTCCAAGGCAGTGGTGGGACTTGCGGTGAATTCCATTGCGATAATTCTCGACGCGGTAAATAATCTGAGCGATGTAATGTCCTCGGTCGTGACGATCGCCGGAGCTAAGCTTGCAGGAAAAAAGCCTGATAAAAAGCATCCGCTCGGACACGGAAGAATTGAATATCTTAGCACCATGATAGTTGCCGCGATAATCCTCTACGCAGGAATCACTTCGCTCGTGGCTTCGGTCAGGAAAATCATTCACCCCGAGAAAGCCGAGTACACTGCCGTTTCTCTCGCTGTCGTGGGGGTTGCCGTTGCAGCAAAGCTCGCACTCGGAACTTTCGTCAGAAAAACGGGCAAACGGGTGAAGTCGGGGTCTTTAGTGGCTTCGGGTTCGGACGCGCTTTTTGACGCGGTCTTGTCCTCGTCTGTTCTGCTTTCTGCTGTTATATACATTCTCTTTGGCGTGAGCCTTGAAGCTTGGGTTGGAGTTATTATCGCCGGATTCATCATAAAGGCGGGTATCGGAATGCTCGCCGAAAATCTTGATGATATTCTCGGGCAGAGAGCCGACAGGGAACTCGTTTCGGCTCTCAAAAAGACTATCTGTGAGGAAGAAAATGTCCTCGGTGCTTATGACCTCATCCTTCACAGCTACGGTCCCGAAAAAATCATCGGTTCGGTTCATGTTGAGATCCCGGACACACTTACCGCGAATCAGATAGATATGCTTGAGCGCAGGATAGCGCAGAGAGCATTCTCAGAGCACGGGGTTATAATGTCGGGTATAGGCATATACTCGGTAAACAGTGAAGATCCCGAAATATGCGCAATGCGTGATGCTATCACAAAGGTCGTCATGGAGCATGACGGAGTTTTGCAGCTCCACGGCTTTTATGCGGAAACCGATAAGAAAACCGCGGTTTTTGATGTTATCATCGACTACGCTCTCGATGACCGCGAAACGCTCTATAACCACATAAGCGCCGATGTCCGCAGACTTTATCCCGACTATCGCTTTGAGATAAATCTTGATATTGATATATGATGAAAATGCGTTGATTTTCGGATTGGTATATGATATAATCAAGGTATAGAGACTGTTATAATACAACTGATATGAGGAGAAAAGCAAATATGCCTGAAATTAGGCTTAGTGTCAACACGACCTAGAAGCGCTCTCACTGTTATGAATGATACAGTTGCATGGGACTTGTCAGGCTGCTTTGACTCGTCAGAATGCATAGATATTGACCCTTTTACAATTGCAGAGTGTGAGGTCGTTTCAGATCCGCTTAATGCGGCGTAAAGGGTTCGGTTTCTCATAAACGAAAAAGCCTGCAATCGGTTTTTACAACCTATTGCAAGCTTTTTGTGTTGGAGCTGATGATCGGACTTGAACCGACGACCTACGCCTTACCAAGGCGTTGCGCTACCGACTGTGCCACATCAGCATCAACAAATAACATTATACAGTAATATGGGGGAAAAGTCAATAGAAAAAGAGTTATTTTTTTATGTTAACAATAATCGTCCCTTGACAAGCGGACTTCTGTGTGGTATGATAATAAAAACGATGAACGAAATCAAACCCGTAATGCCCTGAAAAACAGCGATTCTTCGGTTGGTGCGAGAAGAACAGGCTTTCGGAGATCTACATTCGCGAGTTGCCCCTTTGAACTGTTTCAGTAGGAGGGGTCGGGTGTGCCCGTTACAGCTTTCGAGGTCGGAACTATGTGTTTCGGCGAATCGGGGTGGTACCACGAGTAATTTCGTCCCCGAGCGGTCTTTGCGGCTGCTCGGGGATTTTTGTATTTTGGGGGAGTTTATGAAAAGAGCGATCGGGTATTTCAGTATGGCGCTGGCAGCCTTTCTCATGCCGCTGCCATTTCTGTATATCGGCTTTGTAAGCCCAGCCAAAGCTGCGGCGGAATCTCCGCTTGTGAGAATGGTGCTGTGTACAGTGCTTGCGGGGGCTGTTGTTTATTATTTTACCAAGCATATACACATACTGACGGGACTTGCAGGACTTGACAGCGCAAGGTTGAACCTTTGCTTCACAGCGGCGCTGCTGATATCTGCTGCGATTCAGAATATCGTGTTCAGCAAGCCGGAGATCTTGTCCTATATGCAAACTTTGGCGGAAAATCAGGACAGTACCACAGGAAAATACTTTTTCAGCTATGTAAAATATGTTTTCATGGGCGGACAGCTTCTTGTTGCGCTTCGGACATTGTTCCATTCAGCGGTACTTGGAGTCTTAAAGGCTATCATGAGACATAGCTGACGGTAAGAAACGCCGGCTGCCTATGCGGCTCGGCTTAAATAAGGAGGCGCAGTACAACTTTCTGTACAGCCTTAAAACAAAGGAGAAATAGATCATGACTACATTTGAAGAACTCAGACGGCGCGGTCTGCTTGCACAGCTCACCGACGAAAAGGAGATCGAGGAGCTTATCAACGCAGGTAAGGCTACATTCTACATCGGATTTGACCCCACGGCGGATTCGCTCCATGTAGGACACTTCATGGCGCTCTGCCTTATGAAGCGTCTCCAGATGGCAGGCAACAAGCCTATCGTGCTTCTCGGCGGCGGTACGGGAATGATAGGCGACCCTTCGGGCAAGACTGACATGAGAAAAATGCTCACACCCGAGACAATACAGCATAATGTTGACTGCTTTAAGAAGCAGATGAGCCGTTTTATCGACTTTTCCGAGGGCAAGGCAATTGCTGTAAACAATGCGGACTGGCTTCTCAACCTCAATTATGTTGAACTTCTGCGTGAGGTCGGCGCTTGTTTCAGCGTAAACAGAATGCTCACGGCAGAGTGCTACAAGCAGAGAATGGAGAGAGGACTTTCGTTCCTTGAATTCAACTACATGATAATGCAGAGCTACGACTTCCTCCAGCTTTTCCAGAAGTACGGCTGTAATATGCAGTTCGGCGGAGATGACCAGTGGAGCAATATGCTCGGCGGAACAGAGCTTATCAGACGTAAGCTCGGCAAGGACGCATATGCGATGACTATCACGCTCCTCCTCAACAGCGAGGGCAAGAAAATGGGCAAGACTGAAAAGGGCGCAGTATGGCTCGACCCAGAAAAGACTTCGCCTTACGAGTTCTACCAGTACTGGAGAAACGTTGCTGACGCGGACGTTATCAAGTGCCTGAAGATGCTCACATTTGTTCCGATAGAGCAGATAGAGGAAATGGAAAAGACAATGGAGGGCGCGCAGTTCAATGCGGCTAAGGAACTTCTTGCTTATGAGCTGACAAAGCTCGTTCACGGCGAGGAAGAAGCTGAGAAGGCTCAGGCGGCAGCAAAGGCTCTCTTTGGAGGCGGCGGCAATGACGCAAATATGCCCGTAGCTGAAATAGACTCCGCAGACCTCACAGACGGCACTATCGGTCTGCTCAACCTCCTTGTAAAGGCAGGACTTGCACCCTCGGTTTCAGAGGCTCGCAGACTTGTTCAGCAGGGCGGAATCACTGTAAATGACGAGAAGATAACCGATGCCAAGGCTCAGATAAAGCTTGAGGGCGAAACGATCGTCCGCAAGGGCAAGAAGGCTTTCAAGAAAGTTGTAGTCAAGTAAAACAAAAAGGTATCCGGATCTTCCGGATACCCCTGTAACCTGTATTCGTTATATCGCGAATACAGGTTTTTTATATTTCTGTGAATGAATTTGCCACAGTCTCGCATACCTGCGAGAAAAAGCCGTTTTCAGCAAGTTCCCGCGTGCATATTTCAGCAGATTTTCTGTCGGAGAACAATCCGAAAACCGCCGAGCCGCTTCCCGTCATAACAGAGGAAAGTGCGCCGTGGCTGAGCATTCGAGCCTTGATATCGGCTACTTCACCAAGGTTTACCGCACTTTCAAAGAGGTTGCCGAAATAGCGGTAAGCCTCATCGGGAGCTGTCTGTATTGCCTGTACAAGTTCTCTTGTCTGAGGGTGTGGCGGATTTTCGAGCATATCTATCGCGCGGTAGGCTACGGCAGTAGAAACTCCCTCCGCGCCCTTTGCAATAAGAAGGATCTTTCCCGAAAAATCAGCTATTGGAACGATTTTCTCACCGATCCCCTCAACGTAGGCAGTTCCGCCCGTAAGAAAAAACGGAACGTCCGCGCCAAGCTTTTCGGGAGCTGAAATGCTCTTTCCCGTAAGTTTGTGCAGGCAGTACAAAACCGCCGCCGCGTCTGTACTTCCGCCGCCCATTCCTGCCTGAGAGGGAATACCCTTTTTAATGTGTATGCGGCAGCCGCAGTTCAGCGAGTTATCCCGCAGAAACTTATCTGCCGCCTTGTAAGCGATATTCCGTTCGTCACAGGGGATCTTATCGGCTGACATGAAAGCCTCGGGCTGCTCGCAGTTCAGCGTGATAATGCCGCTGCCGGCAAGCTCGACCTCGACCTCGTCATATATGCCTACAGTCTGGAAAACGCTCTCTATCGAGTGATATCCGTTTGGTAGAACTCCCGTGACATCAAGCGCGAGGTTTATCTTAGCTGCCGCCTTAATCCGCATTGTGCTCTGCCTCCAGATTTTTGAGGAATTTTTCAATTCGGCTCATAGCCTCCATGAGGTGCTTCATCGAGTAAGCGTAGGAAATCCTTATGTGACCCTCGCCCGATTCGCCGAATGCGCTTCCGGGGACTGTTGCGACCTTTTCCTCGTAGAGGAGTCTCTCGCAGAAGTCCTCACTGGACAATCCGGTGCTCTTGATCGACGGGAACACATAGAATGCGCCCTCGGGGTTGAAGCAGGTAAGTCCCAGACGGTTGAACTCGGTCACGAGGTAACGGCGGCGCAGATCGTATTCCCTGACCATTTTTTTGACCTCGTCCTCACATGAGGTAAGCGCCTCAATGGCAGCATTCTGACTGACATAGGGACTGCACATAATGCCGTACTGATGTATCTTTGCGATCTGAGAAATAATAGGTTCGGGAGCTGTAACATAGCCGAGTCTCCAGCCTGTCATTGCATACGCCTTTGAGAAACCGTTGACGTAGATAGTGCGCTCCCTCATGCCTTCAAGTTCGATTATCGAGAAGTGCTTTCTGCCGTAGGTAAGCTCGGAGTATATCTCGTCCGAGAGAACCATGATGTTTGTTCCGCGCAGGAATTCCGCAATAGGTTCGAGATCCTCGCGCGTCATTACAGCACCTGTCGGATTGTTCGGGAACGGCATTATTATCATTTTGGTGCGTTCTGTGACCTTGTCCTTGAAGTCCTCAAGTCTGAGCTTGAAGTTGTTTTCGAGCCTTGTGGGGACAGAAACGGGAACGCCGCCTGCAAGTTCAACAAGGGGAGCGTAGCACACAAAGCAAGGCTCGACCACGAGAACCTCATCACCGGGGTCGATGATCCCGCGCAGTGCAAGGTCGATAGCCTCAGAGCCGCCGACAGTTACGATAACTTCGTCCTCGCTGTCGTATTTCACTCCGTGCTTGCGCTCAATCATGTTCGTGATCTCGGTTCTCAGCGGAGCAAGACCCTTATTCGGGCCGTATACTATCTGCTTGCGCTCAAGAACCTGTATGGCAGCCTTTCTGATGACCCATGGCGTTGAGAAGTCGGGTTCGCCGACACCGAGACTGATAACGTCTTTCATAGTTCCTGCGATATCGAAGAACTTGCGTATTCCCGAGGGCTTTATTTTCTGAATTTTATTGGAAAGAACTTTATCGTAATCTATCACGATCAACACAGACCCCTTTCGTCGGGTTCTTCATCGTCGATGAAGATACCTTTTTCCTTGTATTTTTTGAGAATGAAGTGAGTTGAGGTAGAGAGAACGCCCTCGATAGTTGAAAGACGCTCCGAGACAAAGAAAGCAACGTCCTTGAGATTGCTGCCCTTTACCTCAACGGCAAGGTCATAAGCGCCCGAGGACATGAGGCTTACGCTTTCGACCTCGTCATACATCATGATTATCTTTGCGATATCGTCGAAACCGCTGTCACGGTGGGGAGTTATTTTAAGCTCTATCGTGGCGTGAACTGTGGATTTATCGTATTTATCGTCGTCAAGAATAACGCTGTAGCCGCGGATAACGCCTTCTTCTTCGAGTTTTGCAATCTCCGCCGCTGCTTCCTCGGGGGCAATGCCGAGCATTTCGCCGAGAGCCGCGTTTGAAATACGGGCGTTATGCTGTAAAATTCTGATGATTTCGTTTTTCATAATATCAATCCTTTCACAGAGATGCTGGAGCATCTCTTAAATAGCAATGAATTGTGGCTGACGCTTTTTGAAGTAAGCGATCCGCGTAAAGCCTGCCGCCTTGGCGATCTCTATGCCATCGCGGACATTTTTGCCGATATCCTCGGCTGTATGCGCATCTGAGCCGACGGAAATTATTTCGCCGCCCATTTCGCGGAAAAGTTTTGTGTATCTGAGGTTCGGGAAAGTTTCACCAAAGCCCTGACGAAGTCCGGAAGTGTTTATCTCGATCCCCTTGCCGTTCTGCGCGAGAGTGCGGAACGAATCCGCGATAATGTCGTCAAATCGGCTTATATCAGGTTCTATCCCGTGCCTTTGCTTCATGTATCGCAGGCAGTAGGTGAGGTGACCGAGCACGTCAAAGGAATTCGTGCGGCACATCTCGTTAAGCTCCATGAAATAGCGTTCGAGCAGGTCATATATCTTGTCAGTGCCGAGATCTATGTAATCTATATAGTAGAAGTCTTTTTCACCGCGTATCTGGTGGAGCGAACCGATAATGAAGTCCACTCTTTCGTCGGCGTTTATAAAGGCGGCAGCTTCGGGAGCTGCCTGTGGCTGACCCATTTCAACTCCGCAGATGAGGTTGAGTTTGCCGTTGTATTTTTCTTTAAGAGCCGTGACTGCCGCGACAGAATCAAGAAAACAGTCCTTATAGCGGTAGCTGTCGTGCATATCATCACCGTCGCTGTAATGCTCGGCAGGATACCACGAGTTGCACTCGCAATGGTCTGTGACCGCATAGGCGGCAAGTCCGAGCCGGTCGGCGCGTTCAGCGCACATACCGAGGTCAGCCTCCGAATCGACGGAAAACTGTGTGTGCGTGTGACAGTCGATGAGTTTCATCAGCGGTTCATCTCCTTAAAAGTGTATATAACCCATTATAGCACATCTTTAAAACATTTTCCATACCTTTTCATTGATTAAATAATAAAATTTACTCTGCAAGCAGCCTCGGCAGAGCGATCCTTCGCCTTTTTTCGGCATGACGGAAAAAATTGCAGAAAACGCTTGACAAATGCGGACGAGTATGGTATAATGACAAGGCTGTGAAATTCGCAGCACATATCGTATTCTAAAGACAGCCGGCATTACCGCAAGGTTTGTAAGTCCCGCCGAGGAATAGCAATTAAGTTTTATGATAACTTTGATTGTCCTTTCCGAGCTGTCGGATAAGGACTTTTTTGTTGCTTTCGGATACGATGATATTTTATTCGGAGGTGAATACACAATGCCAAGCAATGCTGTACTTGAAGCTAAGAAGGCTAAGGTTGAACAGCTCACAGAACTCATCAAGAACTCTGTTTCAGGTGTTCTCGTTGACTACAAGGGTATCACCGTTGAGGAGGATACTAAGCTCAGAAAGGAGCTTCGTGAGGCAGGCGTTAACTACTTCGTAGAGAAGAACACACTTCTTCTTCGTGCTTTCAAAAACTGCGGTCTTGAAGGCTTTGAGGAGTCTCTTAACGGTACAACCGCTATCGCTCTTTCAAATGACGACCAGACTGCTCCTGCAAGAGTTCTCGGCAAGTTCGCTGAGGCTGCCGGTGATGAGAAGTTCAATCTCAAGGCTGGTTATGTAGAGGGTGAAGTTTACGATCAGGCTGGAGTTACTGCTCTTTCCAAGATCCCTTCAAAGGACGTTCTCCTCGCTCAGCTCGTTGGCTCTCTCCAGGGTCCCCTGCAGAAGCTCGCTGCTACACTTCAGGCTGTTGCAGACAAGAAGTCAGAGGAAGCTGCATAATCAGCTTTACCTGCTTCAAACCATTGCGGATAACTATTCCGCAGCATAATTAAAACATCGCCAAAAGGCGGAAATAATTTACAAAGGAGATTATTATCATGGCTTCAGAGAAGATCACAAAGTTTGTTGAAGATATCAAGACTCTTTCCGTACTTGAGCTTTCCGAGCTCGTAGACGCAATTCAGGAGGAGTTCGGCGTAACAGCTGCTATCGCAGCAGCTCCCGCAGCAGGCGGCGCAGCTGCAGCTGCTGATGCTAAGACAGAGTTCGACGTAGTTCTTACATCTTTCGGTGACGCTAAGATGGGCGTTATCAAGGTTGCTAAGGAAGTTCTCGGTCTTGGTCTTAAGGAGGCTAAGGAAGTAGTTGAGTCTGCTCCTAAGGCTATCAAGGAAGGCGTTTCAGAGGCAGAGGCTAACGAGATCAAGGAAAAGTTCGAAGCTGCTGGCGCAACAATCGAGATCAAGTAAGCGAAAGTTTTTTGCTGAACAAAACAGCCGTTGTATCATTGATACAACGGCTGTTTTTATCTCTTAGGTACAATAAAATTAATAAGGGAACGCCCTCACTTGCAGGGCGTTCCCTCTTAAAAAACAGTCCACCGGACTGTT